>JABXKU010000029.1 GCA_013619105.1 Desulfuromonadales bacterium | reverse complement strand
CGTGCCAAAGCGGCAGCTGGCGACGATAGTCATTCGGCTCTGCGGGTCGAACAGGCCGTGGATGAAGGTCCTGCCAGCGACAGTCAGACGGTCACCGAGAACCAGCTGTCCTATGCCGAACGCAAGGAGCTCAAGCGGCAGGAGCGCCGCCGGCAGAAAGACTTGGCTGAAATCGAGTTGCGCATCGAAACTCAGGAAAAGGAGCTGGCTGGGCTGGAGGCGGCCATGGCCGACCCGGCCCTCTATCAAGATGCTAGCCGCTGCCGAGAGATCAGCGATCAGCATGCTCGCTTAAAGGGCGAGCTCGAGACCCATTATCAACAGTGGGAAGTCTTGCAATTGGCGGAATCGGCCTGACGGGTGCTTCCTCTTTGCCGGTTGCTGGAAACAGCCTAACAACGTGGGGTGGATCCCTCGGGTGACGTCAAGGGGGGGACGGCTGAAAATCTAACAAGTTCCTTCACCTAGTGGCATATATTTAAGTTTCGGTTCAGAAAGGTGTCTGTAAAGAATGTGGTTGCCGCGGGGGAAATTGATCAAGGATGAGTTCAACCCGGTGCGTATGAACTGGCTGGAGGCTATTCATAAGCTTCAGGCGGGGCGCTTCTCCGGGTATCTGAGTTGCAGGGATCTGCACGGTCGAGGAGTTGTCTTGTTCGTCGGCGGCCAGTTGGTGGCGGTTTGCTTTGACGGTGAGGGTGAGCACCTGGTCGATCAGGAGGCTTTTGTCCGAATCTTTGACCGTTCCTTGTCCGGCGATACCATGCTCTGCATCTATCATCTTTCCCAACCGTTGGCATTGCAACTATTTGGGGTGATCAGTGGAGAGATGCTGTTTGCCGCTCAGCAGTTACAATTGCTGGACATTCCCCATCTGTTGCATACCTTAAAACATGACCGTTTTAACGGTTGTTTGCGTGTCTGTGCCGCCGAGGATGTGGCGCTGATCTTTTTTCAGCAGGGCAACCCTTTTGGCTTTTTTCACGATGGCGGTACCGATCTGGTGCAGGATGCAGAATTAAGCGAATCCGTCGCCTGGCAGCCGGGGGCTTCGGTGGATATCATTGCTGGACAAAGCGAGTTGTCAGATAATTTGCCAGATCTCATGGAATCGCTGGATCTGCCGGTCTGCTGGCAGCAGGCGGTGGCCAAGGCGGCGCAGTGTCGTTGATGCAGCGAATAACTGTCATTTGCCCCCCCTGAGGACAATCCAGTTCCAGTAGCCGCTGGTAGATATCCTGTCTGGCAGTGGTAGCCTTTGCTTAAGCGGCTCCGGATATCCACCACACAGGCAGAGGAGGATTCTATGCAACATGAAACCTTCGGTCGCATGGAATTGCTTCAAGGCGATATTACCGGCCTCCAAGTTGAAGCCATAGTCAATGCGGCCAACTGTTCCCTCCTCGGTGGTGGCGGTGTGGACGGGGCCATTCATCGAAGGGCGGGTCCGCAACTGCTGGCCGAGTGCAAAGGTCTGAACGGTTGCAAAACGGGCCAAGCCAAGATCACTACCGGTTATCGGCTACCGGCACGATATGTTATTCATACCGTCGGTCCCGTCTACCGTCAGCGGCCGCAGGACGCGCAGCTCCTGGTGGATTGCTACCAAAACAGCCTGAAGCTGGCAGCGGTTCACGGTCTGAAAACGGTGGCTTTTCCCGCGATCAGCTGTGGGGTTTACGGTTACCCGCCGGAGAAGGCCTGTGTCATTGCGGTGGATACCGTAAAGGCTTTTCTGCAACAGGACCACGGTTTGGAAAAGGTGCTATTCGTTGTTTACTCTGACGAAATCTATCGACTCTACTATGAGTACCTGACGACTAACGTCCATTGAATATTTGCCTGATGCAGAAGCTGGTGATTCAATTGGGCCAATGATGATGCATTCGCAAAAACCTATAGGATGGCATCATGAAACTACTTCTTCTCGAACCCTATTTCACCGGCTCGCATGCTGCCTGGAGTGAAGAATACGCCGCTCGAAGTCGACATCAGGTGGATATTTTGTCTTTGCCGGGGCGCCATTGGAAATGGCGTATGCATGGCGGTGCGGTAACCCTGGCCCGACAATTTCTAGAGTACCGGCAACCGGTCGATCTGTTGCTGGCCAGCGCAATGCTCGACTTGACCACTTTTCTGGCCTTGACCCGCAGCAAGAGCGCCGGTGTGCCCTCAGTGCTTTATTTTCACGAAAACCAACTCACCTATCCTTGGTCGCCACGGGATAGCGATCCGCCTGCCCGGCGGGACGCTCACTACGGTTTTATCAACTACGCCAGCGCCTTGGCTGCCGATCGGGTGCTGTTCAATTCACACTATCACCGCCAGGCTTTTCTTGAGGCGTTGCCAGGCTTTCTCGGTGTCTTTCCTGATCACCAAGAAACCTCGACCATAGAAACTATTGCCGCCAAGAGCCAAGTGCTGCCGTTGGGACTGGACCTGCAACGCTTCGATACTTATCGCCCGCAAGCTGAGCTTGACCCCCATCGATTGCCGTTGCTGTTGTGGAACCACCGTTGGGAATACGACAAGAACCCGGAGGAGTTTTTCCGGGCTCTGTTTCTTTTGCAGGACCAGGGCCTCGATTTTCAGGTAGCCATTCTGGGTGAGAGTTTTGCCGAGCAGCCGGCCATTTTTACTGAGGCTCGGCGTCGGCTCGGTGAGCGAGTGGTGCAATTCGGTTATGCTGCCGACTTTGCTTCTTATGCTGATTGGCTATGGCGGGCTGATATCCTGCCGGTGACAGCAATTCATGACTTTTTCGGCATTAGTGTGGTGCAGGCCATGCATTGTGATTGCCATCCGTTGCTGCCGAAGCGACTGGCGTATCCTGAACATGTGCCGTCGTCTCTGCATGAAGACTATTTTTATGATGATTTCGACGACTTGGTGGCACGCCTGGGCAACGCGATTGAACAAGTTTCCGTCCTGCGCTGCCGTAGCCTGAGACCTTTCGTGCAGAATTACGACTGGCGGCAGTTGGGCATCCACTACGATGATCTCTTTGCTGAGCTTCAGGATCTGCCCTTAGGTGTTTGACGAGGTGCCTGTCGGAGTTGACAGGCTGAAACGAAAAATTTGCTGTTTGAGTCCAGATTTTCGAGATTTTGAGATCGAATAGCAGGGCTATTTGGCGAAAATTGTCGAGAATATGGGCCGATCAGGTGATTTTACAATCGGCTCATGGTAAGCCCGACAGTCGCCTAGATAGTGTCCATCTGGAAACTTTGGGTGGACACAGTGCCGTTTTCATATGGGAAAAGAGCCGTTACCGGATGAAAACTAGATAAAGAGGGAACGATGCGAAAATCCATTATCGGTGTGATTGGCGCCGGACAGGTTTCAGCGGCAGGCTATGCAGTGGCTCGTGAGGTCGGTCGCCGTATCGGCGAGGGGGGAGCGGTCCTGGTTTGTGGCGGTTTGTCCGGGGTGATGGAGGCGGCGTGCCGAGGCTGTAGCGAAGTCGGTGGGGAGACCCTCGGCCTTTTACCCGGTGGCGATGGGGCAGCAGCTAATCCCTATGTCACATTGGCGGTGCCAACAAATATGGGCCACGCCCGCAATGTAATCATTGCCCACACCGCTCAGGTGCTGATCGCTGTTGAAGGGGAATATGGCACTCTGTCGGAAATAGCGGTGGCCCTCAAATTAGGCAAGCCGGTGGTATCCCTGGACAGCTGGCCGGGCCTCGACGGTGTGATTGAGGCTGATTCCGCGAAAGAAGCGGTAGCAATGGCTTTGCAATTGGCCACTGTGCCGAGGGAGTCTTGACCATGTTCGAACAATCGACTTTGCAACGCTCTCGCGAGTTTTCCAACCAATTCATCGAATGGCTGCGGGGCAAAGGGACCGTGCTCATCGTCACCCATGACCATCCTGATCCTGATTCCCTGGCTGCGGCTATGGCCCTGAAACATCTGATTTTGGTCAAGACCGGCAAAACGGCGACGATTGCTTATGGCGGGGTTGTAGGTCGCGGCGAAAACAAGGTCATGGTGGAAAAGCTGGAGATCGAACTGGTAGCGCTGGAGGGGCTCGATCTCCATCAGTACCAGGTGGTCTGTATGGTCGATACTCAGCCGCTGCAGGGTAATAATTCGCTGCCCGCTGACTGCAAAGTCGATCTGGTGATCGATCACCATCCGCCTCAGGAGTCCTGCCGGGAGTGTCGCTGGGTCGATGTGCGCGAAGACTATGGGGCTTCGGCGACCATCCTTTTTGAATACTTACTGGCCCAAGAAATCAGTCTTTGCACCAAACTGGCGACGATCCTTTTTTACGCCATCAAATCCGAAACTCAGGATCTTGGCCGGGAGTGGATCCCTGCTGACCGGCTGGCTTACCTGCATCTGCTCCCCTTGAGTAACAATCGTATTTTGTTTGATATCATCCACCCTGAGGTGCCCCGGGAATACTTTGCCGCTTTCAGCCTGGCGATTCGCAATGCCCGAATCTTCAGAGATGTACTGGTATTCAATCTCTTTGAGATTGATAATCCCGATATTGTTGCTGAAATGGCTGATTTTCTGCTGCGGGTTGATCAGGTGAAGATCGTGCTCGGCATGGGGCATTATCAGGACGGCGAGATCCTCTCTTTTCGTACCCTGCTGCCCGATATTCGCGCTGGGCTGGTGATGCAGGAGGTGGTTGCCGGATTGGGTACCGCTGGCGGCCATGGGATGATCGCCGGTGGGCAGATTTGTTCTGTCGCTAAAGATTTAACCGCCCAGAATGACCTCGAGGAAACCCTGATTGAGCGTTTGCTACATTGTCTGAATCGCCCGGTAAGTCCCGGCCAGCCCCTAGTGGTTGCTTGATCTGCCGCTGCTCGTTGCGTTGACACCCTAGCGGGACTGGGGTATAAGAAGGCCCCTGTTAACGAGGTAGTTATGTTGCGAACCTTATTTCTGCTGTTGATGTTATTGCCGACATTAAACGTCGCCGAGGGAGCGGTCCAGTTGGCTCTCGAAGGGACTTCTCCTGTTACCATTGATGAAGTGTATCACCGTGACGGGGTGGCGTATCTGGCGGTCGATGAGGTATTGCCGGTGCTCGGTTTGTCCGGGTCCTGGGATTCGGTGAAACACGTCTATTCGATCAAGACGCCTCGGGGCAGAGCTCAGATGTCTCCCGGCAGCCAGTTTCTGCGCCTTGATGGCCAGTTTCAGCCCATCACCAATCCTCCCAGTTTTATCGACGGTCGACTCCGGGTTGATGAAAGCTTTGTGGCCATCCATCTTCCGGCTCTTCTAAACCTATCTGTGTACTATCGCAATCTCGATCCTTCTGTTGAACAGATGCCGACCCAAAGTTCTCTCGACCGTTTGTTCTCCTTTTTATTGCACAAACAGAAGCCCGCCGGTGTCAAAGGGTTGCGGGCAGTTGCTATCGATCCCGCTCATGGTGGATCCGATCCCGGAAGTATGGGGCCGAAGGGTTTGAAAGAGAAAGAAGTGGCCCTGGCCGTAGCTCAAGGTTTGCAGAAGCGTTTCAAAATGCGCCTTGGCTTGCCTGTCTACTTAAGCCGGGATGCCGACTACTCAATGACCGCAGCGCAACGCTTTGCAGCGGTCAATAACCCCGAGGTCGATGCCCTGATTTTGCTTCATGCTCAATCGGCGTTGAGCGAGTCCTCCCGGGGGGCGGTACTATTTATACGGCCTCAGGAGCGCCAGGCTGAAGATGGTGGCGGGGACAGTATGGCCCTGGCTGTTCAATTAAGTCAGGCCCTGAACCGTGCCGGTATTCAGGTGGCCGCCATTGAGCGGGCACCCCTGCTGCCCCTGGGGAAGGGAGATTTACCCACTGTACTGGTTGAACTCGGATACTTAAGCAATGAGGCTGACCGAGAAACTCTCGGTCAACCGGCAGGTCAGGAACGTCTGGCCGAAGCACTATATCGTGGCCTGAAGGCCTTTGCCAAACAACAGTGATGGCGTCGCAATAAGTCCGCCCTAGGCTGTTATGGTGCTTTTTTAGGAGCTGGACATACTCGATGTATGCCTTCGTCCCTGAAAAAAGACCAAGCCTTGGTGGACGAAGTTTTTACCTAGCCATCTTATGAGTTTTTCCGAATACATCAACCGTAGGAGATGGAATAAATGACCGAAGCACCCTTTGTACGTGCCGATGGCCGGCTGCCAAATCAATTGCGTCCGGTTTCTTTTGTGCGCGGGTTCACCCGCTATGCCGAAGGTTCAGTTCTGGTTTCCTTTGGCGAGACACGCGTGTTGTGCAATGCTACCATCGAAGAGGGGGTGCCGTCCTTTTTACGTGGCAAGGGTAGCGGCTGGGTGACGGCCGAGTACTCTATGCTGCCGCGAGCCACTCATACCCGATCTGCACGTGAATCGATGCGCGGAAAAGTAGGGGGACGCACCTACGAAATTCAACGCCTCATTGGTCGTTCGATGCGGGCGGTGGTGGATATGGAAGCTCTTGGTGAGCGTACTGTGGTTCTCGATTGCGATGTACTGCAGGCCGATGGTGGTACTCGCACCGCAGCCATCACCGGTGCTTGCGTGGCTCTTGCTGATGCCCTGAATGGATTGGTGGCTAAAGGGGTTCTGGCCAAATCGCCCTTGCGTGAAGGCGTCTCGGCCATCAGTGTTGGCATCATCGACGGTATGTCCTTGCTCGATCTCAATTATCAGGAGGATTTCGGTGCTGCGGTCGATATGAATTTTGTTATTACCGCATCGGGACTACTGGTAGAGGTACAGGGAACCGCAGAAGAACATCCTTTTACGCCCCAGCAGCTTGATGACATGCGTGATTTGGCCCTGCTGGGCTGCCGGGACCTGAATCTGATGCAGAACCAGAGTCTGGAGAGCTGAGATCATGGAACTGGTGGTGGCCACAACAAATAAGGGGAAACTTCAGGAAATAAGCCGGCTACTGGCAGATACTGGTATCTTGGTAAAAGGCTTGGAGAATATTGCCGGTTTGCCGGAAATCGTCGAAGACGGCGATACCTTTGAAGCCAATGCTCAAAAAAAAGCCCTCACAGTGGCCCGTCATTGTGGCTGTTTGACATTGGCCGACGACTCTGGCCTGGTGGTCAAGGCACTGCAGGGTGAACCTGGGGTCTATTCCGCCCGTTATGCCGGTCCTCAGGCCAGTGACAGCGACAACAATCGCAAACTATTGGCCGAAATGACCGGATTGCCCCGCGAACAGCGGGAGGCGGCTTTTCACTGCGCTATGGCCCTTTGTGACCCGTCTGGTGAATGCCGCGTGTTTGAAGGCCGGCTGGCTGGCCTGATTCTCGAAGCGCCACGGGGCAGTGGTGGTTTCGGTTACGATCCTTTGTTTCTAGTTCCTGAATATGGTAAAGCGCTGGCAGAATTGCCCATGGAGATCAAGAACCGCATCAGCCACCGTGGCGAGGCATTACGTAAAACGCTGGGATACCTGCAGCAGAGGTGACTTTTAATGGAGGTCTTTGTTGCCCGTTATAGACAGTGTTTTAGCATGGTCTAGAGATAACCCACTGGGGTTTTAACACTCTGCATTATTTAGGTTGGTTTGGTTGACAGCTCCGATAATAGCTGGATAATATGATTTATACACTTATCAAACAGGGAGGAAATCTCATGCGTAAATGGCAATTTGTTCTGGCAGGTGCTTCATTGGGTTTGTTGGTGCTGAGTGGTTGTGCAACGCAGTTGTCTTCGGCCGATCGTGCTCTGCTCAACCAAGCTCTGGATTCAGGCCAGATGGTGACTAAGCAAGTCGCTAAGGCTCAGACCGCTGCTGGCATGGCTAGCGATGCAGCTGCTCGTGCTGGAGACGCCGCAGTAAGAGCTGAATCGGCTGCTGCTGCTGCCGACAAGAGTGCCGGCATGGCTTCTGCCAGTGCTGACGCTGCTGCCGCTAGTGCCGCCAAAGCTGCCAAAGCTTTTGAAATGGGTCAGATGAAGTAACTCTTCCCGATTCTAAGCACCTTGAAGTCATACTAAAAAGGCCCCGCTCAGCGGGGCCTTTTTAGTTTTGAGATATGATGACCGGGACGCCTTGCTGAGCGGCAATAGCTTGGGAAAGAGCCTGAAAGTTGATCTCTCCTTGCCAGGGCAGGGCGGCAACCTGCCGCAAAACCTCGGCGACCGGGTCGGTAAGCCGTTGGCTCAGATCTTGATGGACTTCAGCAAATAGTTGACCGTTGTGCAAGCCAACCTTGATCGGCTGATAGATGATTCGCACTGGCGTACCTTTGATTGCTCGTGGAAAGAGGTCGCGAATATCCTCCGGGTAAAGGCGCAAACAGCCGTGGCTGACCCGGCGGCCAACACCGAAAGGTTTGTTGGTACCGTGAATGCCATAGCCTGGTGTCGACAGCCCAAGCCAGTAATCCCCGAGGGGGTTTTCCGGGCCCGGTGGAATGCTGGTCGCAGTTCCGGGTTCAGCGGCACGAATGGTCGCCGGAGCAGTCCAGGAAGGGTGTTTAATGTGTTGAATAACGGTGAAATTACCCTCGGGTGTATCCCAGCCTTCGCTGCCGATGCCGACGGGATAAGCTCTGATCCGCTGTTGTCCCCCTTTACTCCAGAGATAATAGAGGCGCAATTCGGCCAAGTTGATGGTGATCCCCTCTTGAGCCGCCTGCGGCAAGAGAAAAGCATACGGCAGAAGAATTCTTTGCCCGGCAGGTGGCAGCCAGGGATCAACCCCTGGATTGGCTTGTAGCAGAGCCAGATAGCCGATTCCGCTACGCCGAGCCAGCTCGATAAGGTTTTCGTCAGGGCCGAGTAGATAGTTGCGGTGTTTGCCTATCAGGGCCGTTGGTTGCGCCTGATCTCGGTACGATTCGTTTTGCAGCCTCGGATACCACGACCAGCTCCCTTTTGGGCAGAATAAAAATAAACATATCAGTGAGCTACAGAGAATAGTGTTCATGGCCGGAGTATAAAGGAAAGGTGGTCCCAGGGCCAATCCAAACTGAGCGCTAAGCAGGACGAGGTAGCCCCGTTAGGTTGCAGGCGACGTTAATAAATCCAATGTCAGGGGCTGTTGAGGATCGCACTGTTGTATGGGGAAAAAGTTGACACTTTGTGTCTGCCATTGTATTAAAAATGGGTTTGTTTTCTACCAATGCAACCAAATCTCACGGAGGGTTCATGATCAAAATTGATTTCGACAAGATGGGCGGACTGATTCCTGCCATTATTCAGGACCATGAGACCAACGAAATATTGATGTGTGCTTTTCTGGACGAGAAGGCCCTGAAGCTGACCTTGGAGACAGGCAAAACTTGGTTTTTCAGTCGTCGGCGTAATAAATATTGGATGAAGGGCGAGCAATCCGGCAATACTCAGGATGTTCAGGAAATGTATACCGATTGTGATGCCGACACGGTGGTGATTAAGGTTAAGCAGAACGGCGGCGCCGCCTGCCATACCGGGAATCGCACCTGCTTTTACGTTAAGTGGGAAGATAATCAATGGGTCGAGCACTCTGAGCCCCTGTTTGATCCCGACGAGGTCTATAAAAAATGAGCCAGTCGATAAAGTTCGGTATTCCTAAGGGGAGCTTGGAAAAAGCCACTGTCGAACTTTTGGAACAGGCTGGCTGGACCATTCGCTTATCGTCACGCAACTATTTTCCTTCCATCGATGATGATGAGATTACCTGCAATCTGATCCGTAGCCAGGAGATGGCCAAGTACGTTGAACGGGGTACTCTCGATGTCGGTATTGCCGGTCGCGATTGGGTGGAGGAGAACGAGTCCGATGTAGTTATCGTCGACAACCTGGTCTATTCTAAGGTCTCTCGGCGCCCGGCCCGCTGGGTGCTGGTGGTAACTCAGGATTCCCCAGTGCAGTGTCCCGAGGACCTGGCCGGCAAGACCATTTCCACTTAGTTGGTTGAATTCACCCGGCGTTACTTCGCCGAACGGAACATTCCGGTTGAAGTTGAGTTTTCCTGGGGGGCGACGGAAGCCAAGGTGGTCGAGGGGCTGTGCGACGCTATCGTCGAGGTCACTGAGACCGGGTCCACCATTCGCGCCAATAATCTGCGTATCGTCGAAACCTTGATGGAGTCGACCCCGGTGATTCTGGCCAATAAAGAGGCCTGGGCTGATCCCTGGAAGCGGCAGAAGATAGAACAGCTCAACACCATGTTGCAGGCCGCGCTGGCCGCGGAAAAGATGGTCGGCCTAAAGATGAACGTGGCCCATGGTCAGATCGATGCTATCATCGCCAAACTGCCGAGTCTTAACAAGCCGACGGTGGCGCATCTCTATCGGTCGGACTGGGTTTCGGTGGAGACCGTACTGCACGAGAAAGAAGTGCGGCGCATTGTGCCGGAACTGATCAAGGCCGGGGCTGAGGGGATTGTCGAGTATCCGTTGAACAAGATTCTGTAGTTAGTTTTCATCCGGAAACGGCTCTTTCCCCCAATCTCGGCGTCAATCCGCGCCCTTCCGTGTGCGGCGTAAATAGCTACGCCTCCGTGCAAGCGCTTGATTTCCTTGACCTTGGGAAAAATTGCTCGTTTCCCATATGAAAACTGCACTGTGTCCATCCAAGGTTTCCGGATGGACACTAGTTATTTAGCCGATGCTTTCGGATGGAAGCTTTCTAGGAGTACTTTTATCGTTATGGAACAAACATTCGCCGTCATTAAGCCCGACGCTTTCGCAGCCGGTCATGCCGGAAAGATTCTGGCCCGTATTTACGAAGCCAGTTTTTCTGTCGCTGGTCTGAAAAAGATCTGGCTCAGCGAAGCCCAGGCCGGTGGCTTTTATCATGAGCACCAGGGTAAACCCTTCTTTGCTGACCTGACCGGTTTCATGAGCAGCGGTCCCTGTCTGGTGATGGTGCTGGAAGCACCAAATGCCATACTTAAATGGCGCGAGCTGATGGGGGCTACCGATCCAGCATCTGCCGCAGCCGGCAGCTTGCGGCGCGATTTTGGCACCGCCATCGGCCGCAATGCTACCCATGGATCCGATGCCGTCGAAACGGCCGCTTTTGAAATCAATTATTTCTTTGCCGGATTGGAACTGCTCTGACCTGCGCCGCATTAAACCTTGTGCCTGAAAAGCCCTTCAGATACAATTTGGAGGGCTTTTTATCTGGTTTCTGTTCCGAAACGGCCCTTTTCCGTAATCTCTGCGTCAATCTACAGTCTTGCTTGTGCGGCGTACCGATGTACGCCTCCGCGCAATGCCTTGATTTCCTTGACCTTACGAAAAATTGCTCGTTTCCATATCAGAAACCAGCTAGTGTTCATCCAGAACTTTCGGATGAACACTAGCTGCAAAATCAGTACGATTGCCAGGAGCATCATGTCAGAATCACAGCTTGTTGATATTAAAAATCTTACCCAAGAAGAGTTGATCGAGTTTCTTTCCGGACTCGGTAAAGAACGGTTCCGCGCTAGCCAGATCATGCGCTGGATCTATGGTCGTGATGTGTGCTCTTTCGATGATATGACCGATCTGGCCAAGGCTTTACGGCTAGAGCTACAGCAGCGCGCCTACGTTTCCAATCTGCAACCGGAGGTGGTGGAGCAAAGTTGCGATGGCACGCGCAAATACCTGTTTCGGTTGGATGACGGGCAAAGTGTGGAGACGGTACGCATACCCATGGAGGGGGGGCGGGCCACACTGTGTATTTCGACTCAGGTTGGTTGTGCTATGGGCTGTTCCTTTTGTCATACCGGCAGCTTCGGCCTGGTGCGCAACTTGACCACCGCTGAGATCGTGAATCAAGTCTGCGCAGCTCTGCGGGATGGACCGATTCAAAATATCGTGCTTATGGGTATGGGCGAGCCTCTGGATAATTTGGAAAATGTCATCAAGGCGCTGCAGATTTTTTATCTGCCGGAAGGTCTCGATTTCAGTCAGCGCAAGGTGACCCTTTCTACTGCGGGACTGATTCCTGAGATGCTTGACCTTGGCCGGAGGATTAAACTTAATCTGGCGGTCTCTCTCAATGCCACCACTGATGAGGTGAGGGATCAGTTGATGCCCATTAATCGGCGCTACCCTCTTAAGGCACTGATGGCAGCCTGTCGGGATTATCCCTTGGCGCCACGGCAGCGCATAACTTTTGAATATATTCTGATCCGTGATGTCAACGACAGTGATCAGGACGCCAAGCGCTTGGTCGGGCTGCTGCACGGTATCCGGGCTAAGATCAATTTGATCCCTTATAACGAACATCCCGCTTCGCCGTTGAAAGCACCGACGGCAAGGCGGATCGAGGCTTTTCAGACGTATCTGCTTAGTCGCGATATGATTGCAATTCGTCGTGCCAGCAAGGGGCAGGATATCTCTGCGGCCTGCGGTCAGCTTAAAGGTAAACTTGACGGCGCAAAATCCAAGTAAACGTCGACATCCTAAGAACGAAAGGAACGCATATATGGCACAGGCAGTGATTGGTGTAATCGGGGGCAGCGGGCTCTATGAAATCGAAGGGTTGAGTGATGTGCAAGAGGTTGAAGTAGAGACCCCCTTCGGTAAACCTTCTGATGCTTTGATTACGGGCACTTTGGACGGTGTAAAGATGGTTTTTCTGCCGCGCCACGGACGCGGTCATCGTTTACTCCCAAGCGAGGTGCCTTATCGGGCGAATATCCATGCGATGAAACAGCTCGGAGTGGAGCGAATTATTTCGGTGTCGGCGGTGGGCAGTATGCGGGAAGAGATCGTTCCCGGCCAGATAGTGATTCCCGATCAGTTTTTCGACCGAACCCAAGGAAAGCGGGACTCGACCTTCTTTGGCGAAGGAGTCGTTGGGCATGTGCAATTTGCCGATCCAGTGTGTGGCGATCTGTCCACCATTCTGGCTCAGGCCGCGACCGAGGTCGGTGCGACCGTGCATCGGGGCGGAACCTACCTGTGTATCGAAGGGCCTAATTTTTCTACTCGGGCCGAATCGAACATCTATCGCAGCTGGGGGGTGGACATCATCGGTATGACTAACCTCCCGGAAGCGCGTCTGGCTCGCGAAGCGGAGATCTGTTACGGCACGGTGGCCTTGGCTACCGACTACGATTGCTGGTATGAGGGGCATGAAGATGTTTCGGTGGAGGCGGTGCTGGCCATCATTAAACAGAACGTGGCGACGGCCCGCAATATCATCAAGGTCGCGGCAGGTCTTGCTGCTACAAACCGGCCCTGTGGCTGTGGCAGCGCGCTGCAGTATGCCATCATGACCGATCCCAGCCAAATATCTGGAGATACCCGAGAGCGACTGGCTCTGTTGTTGGATAAATACCTGTAATCACTTTTGGTCGCCGGGTTCGAATCTGTGCGACAGTGGCGGAGGATCTATGCGTTTCAGCTCGGCGGTTATCCTAATCTTGTGTGGTTTGTTGGTTGGCTGTGCAGAACCTAAGAAAAGCTCTTCGCAGCAGGAGGATGTTCACTACATTCTTGGAGTTTCCTATCTGCAGGAGGGTGACGCCAGCCGCGCGCTGCAGGAATTTTACATGGCTCATAAAGCGGACGCCCATAACGTTGATATTCTGGTTGGCCTGGGACGCGCGTATCAGCTTAAGGGCGCTTTTGCCGAGGCCGAAGAACACTATCTTCGGGCCCTACAATTACGGCCCGATGATTCGCTGATCGAAAACAATCTGGGTGATCTATACCTCAACATGCAGCGTCCGGATGACGCCATCCATTATTTCGGCAAGGCGGCTTCCAATATGATGTTTACCAGTTCAGAAGTTTCCCTGACCGGTCTCGGCTACGCGCACTTTCAGAAACGGGAATACCTTGAAGCGACTAACGCCTACCGCAAGGCTTTGAGGCAAAACCCTCGCTACGATGAGGCCCATTTGCGCCTTGGCGAAACTTACTATGCCATGGGTAAGACTGATCGCGCACTGGGAGAATTTTTGCAAGCGTTAAAACTCAATGGCAACAACATTCGCACCCATTTTCAGCTTGGTCTGGCCCATATGAAAGCAGACAATCCGACCGAAGCGGTGCAATACTTTCGTAATGTGGTTAAACTGTCACCATCCTCGGAGCTAGGTGAACAAGCCGACCAATATCTGGAGTTGCTTCAGTAGGTCTTTTCCTCAGGAGGATACCAATGGCAGGTGGCTTCGAGCAGCTAAAGGAGGCGATTCAGCAAGGCCTGGGTAAGGCGCCTTTTGATCTGGCCATCGTACTTGGTTCCGGCCTCGGCGGCGCCGCAGAAAGTCTGGAGGGAAGTCAGGTTTTCCCCTATGGGGACTATGCCTGCTTTCCTCACACCGAACTTGCGGGGCACGCCGGGCAATTGCTCGCCGGTAACCTGCAAGGCTGGCGGGTACTGGTTTTTCAGGGCCGTTTTCATCTCTATCAGGGACTGAATGCCCGCCAGGTCTGTGCGCCGGTGCAGTTGGCTAAACTGCTCGGCTGTCGGTTTTTGCTGCTGACCAACGCCGTCGGCGGCATTCGTCAGGATCTGCTACCGGGTCACTTTATGGCCATTTCTGATCACATTAATCTGCTCGGCGACAATCCTTTGCGGGGGGAGCCCAACGATCCCTTTCTCGATCTATCGCAGCTCTACGATCAGCAGCACTATGCGGCGCTACAGTCCTTTGCTCGTCAGCGGGGTATCGGTTTCGCCCAGGGCGTGCTGGCGGCTCTGCCCGGCCCCTCCTACGAAACCCCCGCCGAAATACGAGCCCTGGGTCTGCTTGGCGCCGATGCTGTCTCCATGTCCACGGTGCCCGAGGCGATTATGGGCAAATACCTGAGAATGCGGGTAGCGGGACTGTCCTATGTGGCCAACCGGGCGGCGGGGCTCAGTGCTTCTCCTCTGAGTCACCAAGAGGTGCTGGCTGTTGGTCGGAATGGGGTCTCCGTCCTTGCCGAACTGATCCATCAGTTGATTCTCCTCTGGCAGGCTGAAGCTTGATTTTTCAGGTCTCTGGTGAGAATGTTTCTAGTCATGTAAGTAGGGTAAGTGATTGAAAGAAACCATGTTTTTGTGGTTTTTCCGTGTTATTCCGTTGCTTGACAGCCTTGCCTAAAATGGTAAGCTTTTTGCAGATCAACAGTGAAAAGCAAGGGGAGGTAGCGGTGGAGCAACGAGATAGCAGGGTACTGGTCGTAGACGATGAAGAGAACGCTCGAATTGGGCTGAGCAAGATTCTGGAGCAGGAAGGCTATCGGGTAGACAGTGTGGCCAATGGTCGAGAGGCTCTTGATTTTTTACAGCGGCAGAATGTGCAGGTGGTGATCAGCGATCTACAGATGCCTGAAATGAACGGGATGAATTTTTTACGCGAACTCAATCGCCATTATCCCAGCACTCAGGTCATCATGGTAACTGCCCACGGAGGGGTTGAGTCTTATCTGGAGGCGATTCATCTAGGGGCCTATGAATATATCAACAAGCCGATAAAGCTGGATGAGTTACGTATTGTCATGAACAAAATGCTCACGGAACAAAAGGCGGTCAGGGCCAATTAGCGGCTGATCCCATCGTTGACTGTTTTTCAAGCATATGCCATGGTTCCAAAAGGAGAATTGGCGATAAATCGCAAGCCCAGCATGGAGGCACAATGAAAGAATTCAAGACAATTCTGTTTGCCAGCGATTTTTCTGAAAACTCGGCCTATGCTTTTGAATATGCCCGCGATCTGGCCATAAGATACCAGGCCTTGTTGTTGGTCGTACATGTCATCAACGAGCCGGTTGATTTGCGTGGTTTCTACGTGCCGCATATCTCTTTTGAAACCCTCGAGGAGGAGATCGAACAGGGTGCGCGAAAGATGATGGATAAGTTCTGTCGGGTCAATCTACAGGAATACGACAACTACGAATCCTTTATTGTTCCGGGGATTCCCTACGACGAGATTATTAAAAAGGCTGAGGAGGTCTCCGCCGACCTGATTGTGATGGGAACCCATGGTCGCAGCGGCTTGGATCATGTGCTGTTTGGCAGCACGGCGGAGAAGGTGGTGCGCAAGTCTACTGTTCCGGTGATGACCATTCGCTATGCGGGGTAGTTTCCGGTAGTTTAACGGCTAAATGATCGGTTGAGAAAACATGACGCAGAGCAGCCTTAGGGCTGCTTTTGCTTTGTGGTAGGCTGTTTTTTTGCAGGGCTTTGTCCTTGCAAAAAAGGCATGTCAAAGGTTATGGTATGTGGGGTTTTAAGGTAGTGAAATGAGCAAGTCTGGAGGTGCAGGCATGTCCGGTCGGATATTGGTGGTCGATGATGAAACTCTTATCCTCGATCTCGCAGTAATGTTGCTCACCACCCGTGGTTACGAAGTCATTACCGCTGAAAGTGGCGAGGAATGCCTGGCGACGGCCGAGCGGGAAAAACCGTGTCTGGTGCTCCTCGATTATATGATGCCCGGTATGGATGGCATGACCACCCTGCGAGAGATGCGCCAGCGTTTTCCTGATACCTACGTTATTATGCTGACCGGCAAAGGGAACGAGCAGATTGCTGTCGAGGTTATGAAGGCTGGCGCAGCAGATTATATTTTAAAACCCTTCAGAAATCAGGATCTGATCGACCGAATTGATAACGTTCTGCGTATTCGGCGCATCGAAATTCATAACCGCGAACTGCGTCTGGAGCGGGAGCGGTTGCTTAACGAAATCAAGGGCTGGAACAGCGAGCTGGAACGGCGGGTTGCGGAAAAAACTCTGGAACTGGAGCAGGCTCATGCGGAAATCTTGCAGGCCGAAAAGCTTGCGACTCTCGGGCATTTGGCCGCGGGGATGGCCCATGAGATTCGCAATCCCCTCAATGCCATTAGTCTGTTTTCCCAGATACTCAAGCCTGTTCTGGCCGATGATCCGGAAAGGGCCGGCTATATCGATAAACTCCTTGGCGAGGTGGATCGCATCGACGACATCTTGGTCCAGTTGTTGGCTTCCAGCAAGCAGCCGCGAGGAGCGACACAATCGGTTTTTTTGCAGGATGTCATTGAGCATATCCTATCCAACTTAAATGACCAGCTTGAGGCTCATAATATCAAGCTGATCTGTGAGTTGGAAACCGGGTTACCGCCTATCACGGCGAATAATGTCGAAGTGGAACAAATTTTCACCAATCTATTTACTAACGCTATTTATGAAATGCGTCAGGGGGGCGAATTAGGGGTTCGGTTGGCTCGAGACCGGGACCGCCTTCAGATTGAGGTCAGCGACACCGGTCTGGGGATCTCCCCAGAGAATCTCAGCAAGATATTTGACCCGTTTTATACCACCAAGCCCAAGGGGACGGGTTTTGGTTTGTCTGTGGTGCTGCGTATCGTTAAAACTTACCAGGGTCATATCAAGGCACAGAGTGAAATAGGGCAAGGCACCGTTTTCCAAATTGAATTTCCCGTGGCATAATCTCTATTTCGCCGATCGAGACACGCTGAATGGTCCGAATCCGGTGAAAACCTCTGCGCCAGTCCCGGCGCAAATCTTAAGGAGGGCTGCTTGATGGCTCTGCAGTTGCGAGAGATCGCTCTGGATCTCGATGAAGATGAATCGTTGCTGCCGGTCAGGGTGGCCGCAGAACTAGGCCTTGAACAGGCAGATTTGCGTGGTTTTAAGGTTGTGCGCAGGGCCATTGATGCCCGGCGCAAGCCGAAGGTGCTGCGCATCTTTTCTGTTGTTTTCGATGTGGCCGATGAAGTCGCACTGCTGGCTCTTCACGACGGTAACCGGCGGCTGAGTCTTTGGAACCCTCCCGCAGTGCCGGATATCCTTTCCCGGGAACGGCACCATCGAGTGCTGGTTGTTGGCATGGGACCGGCGGGGCTCTTTACCGCCTTAAGCTTGGCTCGTCACGGTTTTCAGGTCACCCTCATCGAGCGCGGTGAGCCGGTGGAACGGCGGGTGCTGGCTGTTAACCGGTTTCGCTCTGGCGGACCCCTCGCTCCGGCTAGCAATATCCAGTTTGGCGAAGGTGGCGCCGGGACCTTTTCCGACGGTAAGCTCAATACCCGCGTCAAACATCCCTGGGGTGGATATGTGCTTCAGACCCTTGTCGATTTTGGAGCCAGCGAAGAGATTCTCAGTCAGGCCAAGCCCCATGTCGGTAGCGATCGGCTGCGACTGGTACTGATCAACTTTCGCCGCGAGCTGTTGCGACTCGGGGTGGAGATTCGCTTCGATACCTGCCTGACCGGTCTGACTATTAGCGCGGGAAGCATACAAGGGGCGGTTCTCAATCAACAGGAAGAATTCCCCTGCGACAGTCTGGTGCTGGCTACCGGTCACAGCGCTCGCGATACTTATGGCATGTTGGCTAAGCAGAGCGTGGCTTTAGAAAGCAAGCCCTTTGCTATCGGTTTGCGGGTCGAGCATCCAGCGGAGTTGATTAACTTTATTCAGTACCGACATCGCAGCCATCCGCAGTTGCAGCCGGCTGAATATGCCTTGACCTACAATGACCCAGAGACCAAGCGCGGTATCTACTCCTTCTGTATGTGTCCCGGGGGAGAGGTGGTGCTGGCTGCATCCGAATCGCAGGGGCTGGTGGTCAACGGCATGAGCAATCGATTGCGCAATGGTCCTTACAGTAATAGTGCCCTGGTGGTGGCGGTGCGTCCCGATGATTTCGGTGGGACAGACCCCCTGGCTGGAATGCGCTTTCAGCGCCGCTGGGAGGAGGCGGCTTTTGTCGCCGGCGGTAGCGATTATCGAGCGCCAGCGCAGAATCTACTTTCTTTTCTCGGCCGCGGCAAAGGGCCGTTGAACTCTTCCTGCCGGCCCGGGGTAAGAGAATGGGATCTGCAGCAGGTTTTGCCACCTTTTGTCAGTACTGCTATGCGCCGGGCGTTACCTCATTTTGAGCGCCGCATGCGGGGCTTTATCACGTCTGAGGCAACCTTGGTCGGTGTCGAAACCCGCACTTCAGCGCCGCTGCGCATCTTGCGGCAGGCGGATGGCCAGGCCCTGCATCAATCCGGACTATATCCCGCCGGCGAAGGAGCCGGTTACGCGGGAGGAATCATGAGCGCTGCTTTGGATGGTCTCAAGATCGCCGAGCAGATTGCAGAAACAGCAACCAACAGGAGTCGTCGTTGAAAGAGCTTTACGTAGAACAGATTAAGGAACGGGATAAGGTTAATGGCCAATTTTTGGTGCGGGAAAAGACCACCGCTATGGCCAAAAATGGTAAGCCCTATATGACCTTGAAGTTGATGGATCGCACCGGTGAAGTTGAGGGGCGGGTCTGGGATCAAGTCGAGGAACTATCGGGGCTCTTTGATAAAGACGATTTTGTGCGGGTGACCGGCAAAGCTAGTGTTTATCTCGGCAAGATGCAACTGGTCGTCCAGCGTCTGGAAAAGATGCCTGAACAAGAGGTGGATCTGGCAGATTATCTGCCGGTCAGTGCCCGACCTGTAGAACAAATGCTGGCCGAATTGCGTCAGCTGGTCGCTAGCCTGGAGACTCCCCATTATCGCCAATTGATGGAGGCCTTTCTGGCCGATGAAGAGTTCCTTCAGCACTTTATACAGGCACCGGCAGCTAAGACAATTCACCATGCTTATCTCGGCGGATTGCTTGAGCACTCCCTTGCGGTGGCTCAACTGGCCGACGATATCGGCCGTCGCTATCCTGGAGTGCAGCGCGACCTGCTGCTGACGGGTGCCTTGTTGCACGATATCGGCAAAGTCGCCGAACTCTGCTACGAACGGTCTTTTGGCTATACCGATACGGGCAAATTGCTTGGTCACATCGTGCTCGGCGTGGAGATGATCGAAGCCAAACTGCGCCAATTGGAAAACTTTCCTCTGCCGGCAGGACTGTTGCTTAAACATCTGCTGCTGTCCCATCACGGTCAGTACGAGTACGGCTCGCCGAAGCGGCCTAAAACTCTCGAGGCGGTGATTCTCAATTATCTCGACGATCTCGACAGTAAGATCAACGGTGTGCAGAGCCATCTACAGAAAGAGCCCGACAACGGTGCTGCCTGGAGTGGTTATCATCGTATCTACGACCGTTATTTTTATAAGGAAACCGGCGAAGAGCCGGTCCTTGCCGACGAAGTGGTGCCCGTAGAGCAACCGGTGGCGCCGCCTGTTGCAGAGGGAAAACCCGCCAAACGTCGGCAGCAACCGGCAACCAAGGGTCGAGATCTCAGTTTCAGTCTGGGCGACCAGTTGAAAGAAAAGACCTTGAACCTCTTTGCTCAACTTGATGAAGGGGATAACTAATGGCTTTGTGGATGAAGTCGCTCGTAACCGGGGAACTGCAGGTCAATTGCTATTTGTTAGGTTGCCCGACCAGCGGTGAGGCGATGGTTATCGATCCCGGCGGTAAGGCACCGCGCATATTAGAAATATTGGCCGAACAGAATTTAACCCTGAAGCAGGTAGTCAATACCCATGGCCATTTCGATCATACCGGCGGCAATCGGGAGCTAGTGGAAGAGACTCAGGCCGAACTGCTGATCCATCCGGCCGATTTGGACATCCTGCGCGGGGGGGCGGCACATGCCATGAGTTTTGGTTGCCAGCCCATCGAGCCATCGCCGGAACCGACTCGATTATTGCAGGACGGTGACCTTGTCGAGCTCGGGGAGTTTCAGTTTCAAGTAATTCATGTACCTGGCCATTCGCCTGGAGGCATCTGTCTGCTTGGGGAAGGGCGACTGTTCGCCGGTGATAATCTGTTCGCCGGTTCCATCGGCCGCACCGATCTGCCTTCTGGCGACCAAGGTGCTTTGATGAAGGCTTTGCGCGATCGTATCCTGACCCTGCCCGATGAGATTATTGTCTGCCCTGGTCACGGCCCGGAAACGACCATCGGTCGGGAACGACGTACCAACCCCCATCTGCGTTATATCGTTTGATGGCGTCGCAAAAAGTCCGCCCTCCGGCGTTACGGCCTCTTTTCAGGGCCTCGATAGACTAGTACCCTGGAAACCGTAAAATGTCGTGATATTGCGCAGGAGTTTGGTGGGGCAACAAGGCATGACCAACGCTGCCTAACCGTAGTTAATCAGCGTTGGTCATAACGCAGTTGACGCGACAAAGAACCAGCAAGCTGCGATAGATTATGGGTTGCAGGGTACTAAATGTATGCCTTCGCCCCTGAAAAAACACCAGGCCTTGGTGGCCGAAATTTTTGCTTAGCCATCTTATGGTTTTTGGCGAATGTATCATCGTTTAAAGGCCGGTTGACCTTTGGCCTACTGGGAAATCGAGGACATCATGCTGCAAGGCAAAGAGATCGTGTTGGGTGTGTGCGGCGGCATCGCCGCTTATAAAGCGGCTGAACTGGTGCGGCTCTATGTCAAGGCTGGCGCCAAGGTGTCGGTGATCATGACGGCGGCGGCTCAGCAGTTCATCACACCGCTGACCTTTCAGACCCTGTCCGGTCGTCCGGTACACAGCGAGCTGTTTAGTCTGTTGCAGGAGCAGGATATCGGACATATCTCGCTGGCTGATCGGGCCGATCTGCTGGTAATTGCTCCGGCCACCGCCAACCTGATTGGTAAGCTTTCTGCTGGCATCGCTGACGATCTGTTGACCACCACGGTGATGGCCTGCAAGGCGCCGGTGTTGTTGGTTCCCGCTATGAACAGTAACATGTGGCAGAATCCTATTTGTCGCCGAAATGTGGAGCAGTTGCAGCAATGCGGTTACCATATTTTGGAACCGGTCACCGGCATGCTGGCCTGCGGCTGGGAGGGGCAGGGCAAGATGCCGGAGCCGCAAGCGATTCGGGACGAGTCGCAGCGCCTGTTGGCGCCTCAAGATTTGGTTGGAGAGACTGTTCTGGTGACGGCCGGTCCGACCCGGGAAGAACTGGACCCGATGCGGTTTTTAAGTAACCATTCTTCGGGTAAGATGGGCTACGCCATCGCTCGGGCCGCCGCCGAACGGGGAGCCCGCGTCCACTTGGTAGCCGGACCCACCGCTCTGCACCCACCGCCCGGCGTTGAGCTGCGACCGGTGGTCAGCGCTTTAGATATGCACGCCGCAGTCATGGCCCTGGCAGCCGATTGCTCGATCATTGTCAAGGCGGCTGCGGTTGCTGATTATCGTCCTTGCTGTCGGCAGACGCAAAAGATCAAGAAGGGCAGCGACTCGACCCTGACCTTGGAATTGCAGCGCAACCCCGATATTCTTGCCGAGTTGGGCCGCTTGCCGGGAGAGCGTTTGCTGGTCGGCTTTGCCGCGGAAACCGAGCAGTTACTGGACAATGCTCGGCGCAAACTGCAGGACAAGAATCTCGATCTGATTGTGGCCAACGATCTGACCGCAATGGGGGCCGGTTTTGCCGGTGATACCAATGTGGTTCGGCTGATCTATCGGAATGGGAGGGTAGAGGATTTACCGCAGATGAGTAAGGAACTGCTGGCTCATCGTCTCCTCGATCGCATTCGCGGCCAGCTTGGTGATCAAGCCGAGCCTTAGTAACCGGCCAGCAGATCGAGTAGGGCTTCGGGGTTGGTGATACTTTGACGGAAACGTATTTTCAGTTGGGCCAATAGTTTCTGCGCTTCGGCTTCTGGCAGTTTGCCATCCAGCCACAGTAAGTTGAGGTTTTTGCGAATAATGTCTGCTGTATAGAGAGCCCTCTCGCCAGCCGGATCGGCCTTCCAGAATGGGCTGCGATCCATGTCTATGAGAATACTCTCGGTGGCCTGCTGGGCCAGAATGAGGTATTCATCCTGGTTTTCCTCCTCCAGGGTCCATCTCGATTGTTCGCCGATGGATTGTAGCATCTTCTGCCAGCGTTGTAAGCGACTGAGCAGTAGGATGGAATTGAAGAGTCGCTTGTTGATAGAAAACGAGAAGATGGTGCGGGATAACACACTGCTCATCATGGCATCGTTGGCGCGAAAATCCTTATGGGCGATGGTGCGAGCCAGCTGCCAGATGTCTGGAGTGACTCGGGATTCAAAGCGCATCTCCCAATAGAGATGTTTGTGCATGACGGTATTGAAGGTGCGCACCATCTTGTACGGCACCATGCAGGAATGGGCCACGGTGTCGGCTGCCAGATGGCCGAGATAGCCGTATGCACAGGCCTGCTGAGATTCGGTCTTGGCCGCCGCGAGAATCTGCTGGCCGATGCGCCAGGAGTGACAGTGCTTCAGATAGTGGGTGTATTTTTTGCCTAGGGTGATATCCGCACTGATGAATCCATAAAGGAAATCGTAAGGATGGTTGCTGAGCAGGTGCTGCAGCAGGGGGGGGAGCCGGTTGAGGACCTCGAGGGTCTGGGAACCGAGTTGCAGGTGGACGCCGATACCCCAGGCCAAGGCCTCGCCAGGTATGAATAGTAGAATGATGATAAAAAATAAAGTATAAGCCATGGCCATCGCGCCCTTGGGTTGACTTAAAGAATAATCGCCTCTGTCCGGGAAGTAAAGAACCTATGCCAGACAAATTTCAAAAGGAGCTGCTGGAAACCGTCGCCCAGGTGCGTGGTCTGCTGGAGGACTTGCAGCAATTAGGCGTGGTCGAAGTGCCTATGGCCCCAGATCCCAACCCTCGGCCCCTTTGCTCCCTCGATGGGCAGGATTCCGCCAGTGACTGCCGGGTGGAAACCCTAGAAGAGGTTCGAGCTGACTTAGGGGACTGTCAGCGCTGTGCGCTAAGCAAAGGGCGCGAGCAGATCGTTTTTGGCACGGGAAGCGCCACGGCCCGCCTGGTGCTGGTGGGCGAATCTCCCGGCCGCAAAGAGGATCAGCAGGGGCTTCCTTTCGTCGGTGAGGCAGGCGCGCTGTTGGAGCGTATTCTGTTCGCCATGAGTCTCAAGCGCGAGGATATCTATATCTGTAATATACAGAAGTGCCGCCCGCCGAACAATCGCGATCCGCGACCGGAGGAGATTGCCGCCTGCGTACCCTTTCTTAAGAGGCAACTGGCCGCTGTGCAGCCTCAGCTGATCGTAACTCTCGGTAGTTTGGCTAGCCAGTCTTTGCTCGAGACTTCACAGCCTATCCTAGAGCTTCGTGGTCATTGGCAGAGTTATGCCGATATTCCTGTCATGCCCACCTATCATCCCGCCTTTTTGCTGCGTAATCCGGCTGCCAAGCGTGAGGTCTGGGAGGATATGAAACAGGTCATGACCCGTTTGCGCCAGGGAAGCTTCTAGCATGGTCGCTGCCAGCGAATCAGTGCTGCAGCTCAACGGGCTTGGTAAAATCCGGCGGAATGAGCAGGGGAAAGAGGTACCCGTGTTGCGGGATGTCGACCTAACTCTGCAGGCCGGTCGCATTACTGTAGTTATCGGCCCTTCGGGCGGAGGCAAGAGCACTCTGGTTCGGTTGCTCAATCGTCTCGAAGAACCGAGCAGCGGCCAGGTGCTGCTTAATGGGCAAGATGTTCGCCACTACGATCCACTCCAGTTGCGCCGACAGGTGGCGCTGGTTGCGCAAAAGCCCTTCGTTTTTAACGGTACGGTGCTTCATAACCTGCAACGCCCGTTTGCTTTCCAGGGGCACACACTACCCACTGAGGACGACCCTCAGCTGCTGGAATTGTTGACTCTGTGCCAGCTTTCGACCGATTGGTTGCAGCGTGACGCCCGCTCATTGTCCGTAGGGCAGCAACAACGTCTGTGTCTGGCCCGCAGTCTGGTGACAGGTCCTAAAGTGCTGCTGCTTGATGAGCCGACCAGTGCTTTGGACCGCCCTACGGTCACTCGCCTGGCCGACAGTCTGCGCGAGGTCTGCTATAAGAGGCGGTTGGCGATGCTACTGGTGACTCACGATCTACATCTGGCGAAAATCATCGCTGACCAGCTGGCCTACCTCGAAGACGGTCGTATCCTTGAACAGGGGTTGCCGGCCGAATTGTTCGCTCGACCGCGTAGCATTGCTCTGCAAAGTTTTCTGGCGCTACCAGCCGGAATGCAGGACTGACCCATGGCGGCCAAAGAGATCTTAGAGCTGGCACCACTCGATCTGTTCTGGGCTTACGGCGCCCTGCTGCTGGCTGCGGCTTTGGCCTGGTTTTGCCGCATCGGCCAGGCACGCGATCTACTGTGGGGATCGCTGCGCATGGTGTTGCAATTGCTGGCCGTCGGCTACGCTTTACGATGGATTTTTGCCGCCAGCCATCCGCTGCCTACCCTGCTGATGCTATTGGTCATGTGTGGTTTTGCCCTGCAGATCATGGTCGGCCGTCTGCGGCACAAATTGCCGGGTTTTTACCGTATCGTTAGCCTATCGTTGTTTGCCGGTTGTGGCGGCGTCACTCTCTATTTTTGCTTGTTGGTCGTGGTTCCATCTCCTTGGTACGAGCCCCGCTATCTGATCCCTTTGGCCGGTATGATCATTGGTAATTCCATCAATGGTGCCTGTTTAGCCGTGGAGCGTCTGGTTGCTGAAATGACTGAACGTAAGGCAGAAATTGAGACAGCGTTGTGTCTCGGCGCTAGCCCGCGCTCGGCCTGCCAAGAACCTCTTCGAAAAGCCTTTCGCGCGGCTCTATTGCCAACAATCAATACTATGGCGGCGATGGGAGTTGTGTTTTTGCCCGGTATGATGACCGGACAGATCCTGTCTGGTACAGATCCATTAATCGCCGTCAAGTACCAGATCGCTATAATGTGTGCTATCGTCGGTTCCGTTGCCCTCACCAGCGCCGTGCTGTTGCTACAGGCCTATCGAGCTTATTTCACTGATGCCCACCAGTTGCGTTACTGATTCAATCATTTATTGCCAGAGGGAATGATAATTTTTTTTCAGCGGCTATGCTTTAACTGTTAGTCGTTGTAGTTTCCCGCGCACAACTCGCGGGGAGGGAAATTCTCAGCAAACGGTGTGATCGAAGCAATTCACTGAAATTCGTCCATTTTAGATTTTGGCCGTTAAATGTGGAGGTAACGCCCATGTTTAAACAGCTCGGAAAGAGGCTGCTTGAGAAGCGGTTGATTTCAGAAAAACAGTTAAAAAAGGCCCTTGACCGTCAGCGTAACAAGGGGGGCCGTTTAGGGCAGAATCTTTGCGATATGGGTTATTTGCGGGAGGAAAACCTCGATAGGGTTTTTCACCCTGTACCTCCGATGCCGCAGACTGTGGCTGGATCAGGGCTTGACCTGGGATTTATAACGGACTTGGCACTCAAGCACATTCTGTTTCTGGGTGAATTTGGGCGCAACGAATTAATTGAACGCATTAAGCTGCCGACTACCATTGTCGATGCTGTCCTAGAGAATTTGCGGAAAGATCAGTTTGTCGAGGTCAAAGGAGCCGAACTCTACGCCCGACACAGTTTCCGTTTTGCTATGACCGAGCAGGGTATTCGGCGCGCCAATATTCTGCTTGAGGTATGCCGTTATGTCGGTCCGGCACCGGTGACTCTCGAAGCTTATCGCGAGATGGTCGAGCTGCAAACAGTAAAGAACATCCTGGTTGACGATCAACGGGTTAGGCAGGCCTTTAACCATTTGGTGATCAATGATGATCTGCTCTATCGACTCGGTCCGGCCTTAAGTTCCGGTAAAGAAATTTTCCTCTATGGTCCGCCTGGCAACGGAAAAACGTCCATAGCTGAGGCCATCGGCCGCCTGTTACCGGGGACAGTTTTTATTCCTTACGCCCTATGGGTTCGGGGAGAAATTATAAATGTCTACGATCCAGTTAGTCATGGCGATATCGTTTCGACTTTTGGTGATGACCACCCCGACCAGCGTTGGGCCGAGGTGCGTCGGCCCGTAATTATGGCTGGGGGAGAGTTGTCCCTGCGAACTCTGGACCTTGATTTTAATGCCATAACCAAGTATTACGAGGCTCCGCTACAGGTGAAAGCCAATAACGGGGTGCTGATCATTGATGATTTCGGTCGGCAACAGATCGATCCTAAGCAATTACTCAACCGTTGGATGGTGCCTCTTGATCGCCGTATCGATTTTATGACCTTGCACACGGGTATGAAATTTTCTATTCCTTTCGATACCCTGGTCATCTTTTCCACCAATATTGAGCCGGCTGATTTAGTCGATGAAGCATTTTTGCGCCGTATCCGGTATAAAATAAAAATTGACTATCCCTCCATCGGTGATTTCGAAGAAATTTTTCAGAGAATCTGTGAAGAGAGTGGCATGTCATTTCGCAGGCCTGTCTTCGACCATCTGATCGATCACTATTATCGACGGCTCGAAGTACGTTTCAGCGCTTGTCATCCCAAGGATCTTTTGGAGCATATTATCGAGGAAGCTTCTTACCATGGTCATCCCCCTGAGTTGTCTCAAGGAGCTCTGGATCGCGCCTGGCATAATTATTTTGTTAACAGTCGTTTAGGAGCTAACGTCTTGCCCTGATTGGCTGATAAAGCTTGACAAGCAGTGAGCGATTGATTAATACATAGGCCCCGTATTCAGGTGGTCCGGTTGCAGATCGATTTTATATCAATTCAGTTTCCAGTGGGACCCGTTTATGATTAAAACCTATCTGGCTCCGGCTAAAATCAACCTCTGCCTACATGTACTCGGTAAGCGAGCAGACGGGTATCATGACCTTGCGATGTTGATGCAACGAGTCTCCCTGTATGATCGCATTACCATACGCCTCTCAACTGAGGCTGGCGTCAGAGTTCAATGTGCCGGGGTGAGCCTGGACTCCGATCAGGAAAATATCACGGCCAGGGCTGCACGGGGATTACTCGAATCGGCAGGTCTTCACATCGGTGTCGATATCCAAGTCGACAAGCAGATTCCGGTAGCCGCCGGTCTCGGTGGCGGTTCTTCCGATGCGGCGACGGTGCTGATGGCTCTAAACCAGATGCTCGACCTGAAGCTTTCTTCGCAGGCGCTGCAGGAGCAGGGCGTCAAGCTGGGAGCCGATGTGCCTTTCTTTATTTTCGGCCATGCCGCTTGGGCTACAGGGATCGGTAACGTTCTGCAAAGAGTCGAGGATCTGCCATCAACTTGGTATGTTCTGGTTAATCCGGGGGTTGCCGTTTCTACGGCTTGGGTCTACGCAAATTTAAGGTTGACATCTCGTCGGGATGATCTTAAAATACCGCGATTTTCCAGGGTGCTGGATAGCGTGACAGAAGTGTTGTGTAATGACCTTGAAGAGGTCACAGTTATTCATCACCCACAGATAGATCAGGTCAAGAGTCGCTTGACGGCATTAGGTGCCGCAGGGGTGCTCATGTCCGGTAGCGGTTCAACGGTTTTCGGTGTTTATGCTAAAGAATCCGAGGCTGTCGCGGCAGCAAAGCAGTTGCAGCAAGAATCTGCTTGGAGGGTGTTCGTTGCCTGTCCAGTGGGCGGACAAGGGCCGATAAGAGCCTGAGCAGGGTTAGTGTTTTTATGGATAAGAGTTGTTGGGGCGTCGCCAAGCGGTAAGGCACCGGATTTTGATTCCGGCATTCACAGGTTCGATCCCTGTCGCCCCAGCCATTTAAAAAAATCCGCAGCTTTGAGTGTTGTGGATTGATATAGTGCCGAAGGCAGAAGGTTGGTCGGTCGGTTCTTTCGTCAGCAGGTCATGGAGTCCATGGCCTGCAGTTTTTTCGTGCTTGAAGCAAGGACGGTTGTAGTGGATAAGTTGAAAATTTTCACCGGCAATTCGAATGTTTCTCTGGCCCGCGAGATTTGCGGTCACTTAGCTGTGCCTTTGGGGGCTGCTAAAGTTCGCGCGTTCTCCGACGGTGAAATAATGGTCGAGATCGGCGAAAATGTCCGTGGCCGGGATGTCTACCTCATCCAGTCCACCTGTGCTCCAGCCAACGACAATCTGATGGAGTTGCTGATTATGACCGATGCACTCAAACGTGCATCGGCGGCCCGGATCACCGCAGTGATTCCCTATTTCGGCTACGCCCGTCAAGACCGCAAGGTCGCTCCCCGTACCCCCATCACCAGCAAGTTGGTTGCCGATCTGATATCCACTTCCGGTGTCGATCGGGTACTGACCATGGATCTTCATGCCGGTCAGATACAGGGTTTTTTCAATATACCTGTCGATCATCTTTATGCGGCCCCAGTTATTCTGCGCGATATTATGGAGCGCTTCGATCAACCTGTGGTGGTTGTTTCGCCTGATGCTGGTGGTACCGAGCGGGCTCGCGCTTTTGCTAAACGGCTCGACGCAGGATTGGCGATTATCGATAAGCGCCGCAGCGGTCCTAATGTCTCAGAGGTCATGAATATCATCGGTGAGGTTGAAGGCCAGATTTGTATTATTGTTGACGACATGATCGACACCGCGGGAACGCTCTGTCAGGCCGCTCAGGCTCTGAAAGATAAAGGGGCCGCCCAGGTATATGCTTGCGCAACTCATGCCGTGCTGTCCGGACCGGCCTTGGAGCGGATCGATAATAGCTCTTTGCAGGAAGTGCTCGTCACCAACACGATTCCAGTAGAAGATAAGCTTGAGAACTGTAAGAAATTGCGGCAACTGTCAGTCGCTGAATTACTGGCTGAAGCCATTCGTCGCATACATGGCGACGAATCGGTTAGTTCGTTAGACGGAATTAATGGTTAACTCACGGGAAGCACTCGGTAAAGGGAGTGCCCGCAGTCTGCGTCGCGAGGGTTTGGTTCCTGCGGTCGTTTACGGTAAAAACTTAGAGACTTGTGCTCTGAGCGTCGATCCCAAGGCCCTCAAAAAATCGATCGCTACCGATGCTGGACTGAATACCCTGATCACACTTAAGGGCGAAGGTTCTTTCAACGGCCAGGTGGTGATCCTTAAGGACATGCAAGTTCATCCTGTTGTTGGCAACATGCTGCATGCTGACTTTCTGGTTATTGATTTGACTGCCAAGGTCAGCGTCATGGTTCCGATTCACCCTGTTGGCAAGTCTGTCGGTGAAAATGAGGGTGGTAACATGTCGATCATTCGTCATGAAATCGAAGTCGTATGTCTGCCGAACGCCATTCCTGCTTCCATCGATATCGATGTTACTGAGATGCAGATTGGCGACGTGTTCCATGTTGCTGATCTGAAACTGGCTGCTGGCGTTGAAGCTCCCCATGATGGTAACTTCACCATCCTTACTGTCGCCGGTCGCATGGCCGAAGAAGAGGCAGAGGGTGAAGGGCTTGTAGAGGGTGCCGAGGCAGTTGCGGCGGCTCCTGAAGCTGCAGCAGAATAAGCGAGACTAGTTTGAAGGTTGTAGCCGGTCTCGGCAACCCGGGGCCGGAATACAGCGCCACTCGGCATAATATCGGATTCCTGGTAGCGCAGTTGTTTGCTGCCAGGGCCGGTATCTCGCTGAAGAAAAAGGGTCACCAGGCTATATATGGCGTGGGTCGAACTAACGACCAAGATTTATTGGTCCTGCTGCCGCAGACCTTCATGAATAGAAGCGGTGCCAGTGTTGGTTCGGTGGTCAAGAAACAATTGCAGCCCGTCGATCTGGTAGTTATACACGACGAGATTGACTTGCCTTTCGGCACCCTGCGTATCAAGGCAGGGGGAGGGCACGGCGGTCATAACGGTCTGCGCGATATTCGCTCTGTCCTTGGCAGCGGCGATTTCGTGCGTCTACGTATCGGTGTCGGGCGGCCTCCGCCCGGAGGTGATGTGGCCCGTCACGTTCTGCGAGAGTTTTCCCCCGCTGAAAAAAAACAATTGGATGATCTGTTGTTGTTAGCGGTCGAGGCCTTGGAAATGCTTCTAAGCGAAGGAGTCTCTAAGGCCATGAACACTTTCAATAACCGCGATATTTCACATTAAATTAGAGAGGGTAAGAGTCAAAATGGAACTGCAAATGTATGCTCCGATCCTGGGGGCGATTGGTTTTTTAATCGCCATCGTCCTGTACAATGTCGTAAAAGCGCAACCTGTCGGCAACGACCGTATGAAAGAGATCTCGGATGAGATTCATGCCGGTGCGATGGCATTTTTGGGTCGTGAATATCGCGTGCTGGCGCTCTTCGTTATCCTAGTCTTTTTTGTAATTGCCATGGGCATGAACTTTGAGACCGCCTTTGCTTTCCTCGGCGGTGCTGTATGTTCCATGACCTGCGGTTTTATTGGCATGAAGGCAGCCACCCGCGCTAACGTCCGTACCACCGAAGCCGCTCGCCGGGAGGGTCAGGCCAAGGCACTGCAGGTCTCCTTTAATGGCGGAGCGGTCATGGGACTGGCCGTTGCTTCTCTGGGTCTGGTCGGTGTCGGTGTGGCATTTATTTTCTTTGGTGGCGATCCTGAGACCGTCAAGTACATCAACGGTTTCGCCATGGGTGCTTCGTCCATTGCTCTGTTCGCACGTGTTGGCGGTGGTATCTACACCAAGGCCGCAGACGTCGGTGCTGACCTGGTTGGTAAGATTGAAGCTGGCATTCCCGAAGATGATCCGCGCAACCCTGGTGTTATTGCCGACAACGTCGGCGACTGCGTTGGTGACACCGCCGGTATGGGCGCTGATATTTTTGAGTCTTATGTTGGTTCCATTATTGCCACCGTAGCCATTGCGGCCGCGGCTAGCCCTGCCTTGCTTCAAAAGCTCGGTGGTGGGCTCGATACTCAGTCCAATGCTATTCTGCTGCCTTTGGCCCTGGCCATGGTCGGCCTGGTCTTCTCATTTATCGGCATCGGCTCGATGAAGTTTCTTAAGGGCATCGACCCGGCTAAAGCCCTGCACTACACCACCTTTGTGGCCGCTGCTGGTTTTCTTGTTGCTGCCTTCTTTGTGATCAAGAGCCTTGGTCTTAATGTCGGTGTGTTTTATGCCATTGTGGCTGGTACCTTGGCAGGTATCGCCATTGGTCAGATCACCGAGTATTATACTGCCTCTGCGCCCGTGGCACGTATTGCCGAAGCCAGCAAGACCGGCCCGGCTACCAATATTATTAACGGCCTTGCCGTTGGTCTTGAGTCCTGTGCTCTGCCGATCCTGATCATCTGCATGGGTATCTTTGTCGCTAACCACTTTGCTGGCCTGTACGGTATCGGTATTGCCGCTGTTGGTATGCTCGCTACTGTCGGCGTCACCATGACCGTCGATGCTTACGGTCCCATTGCAGACAATGCTGGTGGTATCTCCGAAATGTGCGGGCTCGGTTCTGACGTCCGCGACATTACTGACGGTCTTGACGCCATCGGTAACACTACCGCAGCAATCGGTAAAGGCTTTGCCATTGGCTCTGCCGCTTTGACGGCTCTGGCCCTGTTTTCCGCCTATGCCACTACCGTTGGCCTGACAAGCATCAACCTGATTGAGCCAAAGGTGGTTATCGGCCTGTTTATCGGCGGTATGCTGCCCTTCTTGATCGGTGCTATGACTATGACTTCTGTCGGTCGCGCTGCCGGTAAGATGGTGGACGAAATTCGCCGTCAGTTCCGCGAAATTCCAGGCCTGTTGGAAGGCAAACCTGGGGATATCTCGGCTCGTGCCGCCCTGCGGGAAATGGTACTGCCTGGTGTTGTGGCTGTTTCTGCGCCGGTTCTGGTTGGTTTCATCATCGGTATCGAAGCTCTTGGCGGCATGCTTGCCGGGGCTACTCTGGCCGGTGTATTGCTGGCGCTGATGATGTCCAATGGCGGTGGTGCTTGGGACAACGCCAAGAAATACATTGAATCGGGTAAGCTGGATGGTGAAAGCAAAGGCGGCGATGCTCACATGGCAGCTGTTGTTGGTGATACCGTTGGCGACCCCTTCAAAGATACCTCCGGTCCAGCCATGAACATCCTCATCAAGCTGATGAGCGTTGTGGCCCTGGTTATTGCGCCCGTGCTTGTTGAGTTTTGGAAGTAATGATCGGGTAGGTAAACACTTAATGACCAAATCGATAGCCGGGAGATCTTCCCGGCTATCGTTATTTATAGTTTGTTCATTACCGTTCTGTCGTCAATCAGCCTTTCATTCAGGAACATACCATGGGTTTTAAGTGTGGCATCGTTGGCCTGCCGAATATCGGCAAATCAACTATTTTTAACGCTATTACTTCCGCAGGCGCCGAGTCGGCCAACTATCCCTTCTGTACGATTGAACCTAATGTGGGTGTGGTGGCGGTGCCTGATAAGCGTTTAGAGGCCCTGGCTGCCATCGTTGTTCCGGAAAGGGTGTTGCCAACCACCATTGAATTCGTGGATATTGCTGGTCTTGTCAAAGGTGCCAGCAAAGGAGAGGGGCTCGGCAATCAGTTCCTTGGTAATATCCGGCAAGTCGATGCCATTGCCCATATTGTACGGTGTTTCAATGATGACAATGTGGTGCATGTTGATGGTGGCGTTGATCCCATACGGGACATCGAGGTTATTCAAACAGAGCTGAACCTGGCCGATCTGGACACGGTGGAAAAACGAATCACTCGCGGCCAGAAACTGGCTAAAAGCGGTGATAAAAAGGTACAGGCCGAAGTCGAGATTCTTGTTCGGGTACGTGACTGTCTTGACGAGGGTCGACCTGCGCTAGCTTTGGGCCTTAGCGTTGAAGAGTGTCAGGTTATCAATGATCTGCATCTGATTACCATTAAGCCGGTTCTCTATGTGGCTAATGTCGCTGAGGACGACCTGGACGGTGAACATGAATTTGCCAAGCAGGTACAAGCTCATGCCGAGGCAGAAGGTGCCCAGTTCGTTGCCATCTGTGGCAAAATCGAAGCCGAGGTAGCTGAACTGGAAGACGACGAAAAGATCGACTTCCTTACCGAGCTCGGCCTGCAGAATTCAGGCCTTGATCGTATGATTCAAGCCGGTTACGAATTGCTCGGTCTTATTACCTATTTTACCGCGGGTAAAAAAGAAGTTCGTGCTTGGACTGTTAGCCGCAGTTCTAAAGCGCCAGCCGCTGCGGGTGTGATTCATACCGACTTTGAAAAGGGTTTTATTCGTGCGGAGGTGATTGGCTATGAAGACTTTATTGCCTCCTCCGGTGAAGCGGGCGCCAAGGAAAAGGGTCTGATGCGTCTTGAAGGCAAAGAATACCTTGTGAAGGACGGCGATGTCATGCATTTCCGTTTTAATGTCTAACCGAGTATGGTGCAACCGATTAGGGAATAAGCGTTGTAAACTTGGGTCGGTTATGTTATTAAGTAAAGTTCTGTTTTTTCTGGGCATACTGCCCGCTCCTTGCTCCGAATTGGTTTCGGGGCTCTAACTCTAGAGGAGAACGTCGAACATGCGTACTTACGAACACATTTTCATTGTACATCCGGAGGTAGTCGGTGATGACTACGCCGCCATTCTGGATAAGTTCAAAAATATTCTGACCGACCAGGACGCCAATATCCTGAAGGTGGATGAGTGGGGTGCGCGCAAGCTCGCCTATCCGGTCAAGAAGCAGACCCGTGGTAGCTATGTGCTGGTAACTTTCGAAGCCGGTGCAAAAGTTATCGCTGAGTTTGAGCGTCGTCTGCGCCTGGATGAGAAGATCATCAAGTTTCAGACTATTGTGCTGCCTAAAGGAACGGTAGTGGTTATTGAGGCGCCTGCAGAAGAGGCTCCGGCCGCTGATGCTGATGCGGCTCCTGCCGTAGAAGAGGCTCCCGCCGCTGAAAAGGCGCCGATTGCCGAAGGCCCTGCTGCAGAAGAGACTGCTTAAAAATAACCTTCGAAACCGAAAAGGATTTCACATATGGCTTTTCAGAAACGTGCTCCCGCTGGCGCTAAAGGTGCTCCCGCTCGTCGTCGTTTTACCCGTCGTAAAGGATGCCGGTTTTGTGGCGACAAGTCCATGAAGATCGATTACAAAGAAGTTCGCAACCTGCGGTACTTTATCTCCGAGCGTGGCAAGATTGTACCTCGTCGGATTTCCGGTTGTTGTGCAGATCATCAGCGTAAAGTTTGCGAAGCGATCAAGCGTGCTCGCAACATTGCCCTGCTGCCCTTCACTTCTAGCCATTCTCTCGACTAGATCGACGACCGTTACAACGGGAGTTCTCTTGTGAAGCAGGCTCAGATCGGCGGTTTTATCGTCGCCGCAATACTTGTGACACTTTTGCTGCAGGGTACGGTCGGACTGTTATTGCCCGTGGGCGCCTTGGCGGCACTGTTAGTGCCGCTGCCGGCCGCTTATGTGACTATGCGTCTAGGGTTTTGGCCCGGGTGCATGGTCGTTGCCGGCACCTGCGCGGTGGCCTTTGGTCTGATCAGTCAGGTGGCTGCTCTCGGCTTTCTGGTGCAGTTTGGAGTGCCTGCTCTGTTGTTGACCCTGTTGTTGAGGCGTGGAGTCAGCTGGTCTCGGGCCGTGACTTGGAGCCTGATTTTGTTGCTTGGTATAGGGTGCCTCTTTTTGTATGGCATGGCCGCCCGGCAACAGATGGGGATGACTGCCCTGGTTGAGAGTTATCTACAGGGCGAGATAGAGACAGCTTTGACCCTGGCCAAGGACATGGAACTGCCTGCAGCTCAAGCAGCCCAGTTCGAAAAGACTGTGCGTAACACCGGGGACCTGCTACTACAGGTATATCCGGCGGCCGCTACGGTCGGTTACGGTCTTTTGTTGTTGACCACCCTGTTTGGCTTGGTCTTGGCGGCTCGCTCTCGCTACTGCATTCCCGGGATACCTTTTGATCAGTGGAAAATTCCGGAGTTGTGGATCTGGGGGTTGATCCTTGCTGGCATCGGTGTGTTGTTGGCCGATGGACTTTTAGCGATGGTTGCTCTCAATCTGCTGGTGGTCATGCTGGCCCTCTACTTTCTGCAGGGGCTGGCCATTGTGCGGTATTTTTTTCGCACCCGGCGGGTTTCTCCCCTGTTACGGACCTTGGGGTACATACTCTTGGTCCTTTTTTTGGAGGAAGCGATGGATATCATTCTTGTAGAAAATATCGACGGTCTCGGCAATATTGGTGACCAGGTTAAGGTAAAGACGGGTTACGCCCGTAACTATCTCGTTCCCAAAAAGTTGGCCGTCGAAGCCAACACCCGCAACATCAAGGAAATGGAGCATCAGAAGCGCCAACTGGAACGTAAGGCGCAGAAGGTGACCCAAGCTTCTGAGGTGATCAAGGGGCAGATTGAAGCATTGAGCTTCGAGTTCGCTCTGCGCTCTGGTGATGAGGGCAAGTTGTTCGGTTCGGTTACCACCATGGAGCTCGCAGCCAAAATCAGCGAAGCCGGTATCGAAATCGACAGAAAAAAGATTCAGCTCGACGAGCCTATTAAGAACCTCGGTGACTTTGAGGTTCCTGTTAAGTTGCCTGCCGGTGTCATTGCGACCCTTAAGGTTGCTGTTGTAGCAAGCGAAGAGTAAGAATAAATACTTGCCAGAGGACGGCTAGCGCCGCCCTCTGGCAAGGGCTTTTTCCTGTAGGTTGACTGAAACATGAGTGAACAGTCGTCCCATCGTCTTCCGCCGCAAAGTCTTGAGGGGGAGATGTCCGTTCTTGGTGGCATACTTCTCGAAAACGAAGCCCTCAACAAGGCCCTTGAGTTATTGCGGCCTGAGGATTTCTACCGCGCAAGTCACCGCAAGATCTTTTCCGCATTGATCGATTTATCTGATCGTGGCGAACCTGCCGACCTGGTTACCCTGACCTCCATGCTACAGACAAAAGGCGAACTGGAAGAGGTTGGCGGTAGCAGCTATCTTGGAGTGTTGGTCGATTATGTGCCGACTGCCGCCAACATCAGCTATTACTGCCGCATGGTCAAAGAAAAATCCCTGGCGCGGCACATGATTAATGTTTCCACTGAAATCGCTAGTCGCGGTTATGACGGTGGTGATATCGAGAGTACCCTCGATTGGGCCGAAAAGTCGATTTTTGAGATCAGCGGAATGAAGAGCAGCCCTTCCTACTTCTCCACCCGCGAAATCATGCAGGAAACCTTCAAGAATATCGAGAAGCTCTACCAGCGTAAAGAGCTGGTGACGGGCGTACCGACCGGCTTTGCTGATCTCGATACCATGACTGCCGGAATGCAACCTTCTGACTTGGTCATTATTGCCGGGCGTCCTTCCATGGGTAAGACCGCCTTTATTCTCAACATCGTTGAGAATGCTGGTGTGCGAGCTTCCCCACCTGTTTCTACGCTGGTTTTTTCTTTGGAAATGAGCAAGGAACAGCTGGTTCAGCGTATGCTTTGTTCCGTGTCCCGGGTTGATGCCAGCCGATTGCGTACCGGGCATTTGGTCGATTCCGACTGGGGGAAACTCACCGACGGCGCCGACGTTCTCTCTTCTGCACCCATTTACATTGACGATACTCCAGCCATCACCGTTCTTGAGCTCCGGGCCAAGGCCCGCCGTCTTAAAGCCGAAAAGAATCTGGGGCTGGTTGTGGTCGATTACCTGCAACTCATGCAGGGGCACAACTCTGAAAGTCGCCAGCAGGAGATCTCGGAAATTTCCCGATCTTTGAAAGCTCTGGCCAAGGAACTGAAAATCCCGGTCATCGCCCTTTCACAGCTTAATCGTTCTCTGGAAAACCGCACGGATAAGCGGCCGATCATGGCTGACTTGCGTGAGTCGGGTGCCATTGAGCAGGATGCTGATGTCATCATGTTTATCTATCGTGAGGCGGTCTATTGCGAGGATTGCAAAAGTCGTGACCGCACCTGCGAAAAGGGTCATGAAAAAGATGCCGAAATCGTTATTGGTAAGCAGCGTAACGGTCCTATCGGCACCGTGCATCTGACCTTTCAAGGCCAGTTTACTCGCTTTGAAGACCAGTCAAAGCGTCAGGAAGGTTTTTAACCAAGGATCTTCCTGGTGGCTTGTTGCTTATTCCAAATAAAATAATAAATCCCCCAACCCATTAGGGCTGGGGGATTTTTTTTGGCACCCTCATAGATTGAATAGAAGGGGTTATCGGTTAATCGGATCAGACATTCTTGATGTCGATATCCAGAGTCTGGATCTTCTTGCGCAGGGTATTGCGGTTGATACCGAGGATTTCTGAAGCACGCACCTGATTGGAGCGGGTTTTCTCCAGGATGATTTTGATTAGCGGCCGCTCCATCTGATGCATGACCATTTCGTATAGGTTGTCTAGCTCCTGTACATCCATCTGTGCAAAACTGCTACGCAACTTTTTGGCGATCAGTGCTTCAAGCGATTCATCGACCTCTGCTGCCACCCCTTGAGGCTGCAGGCCTGGGAAGTCCTCTGGGATCAATAGAGCATCGGCAGAAAGCAGCGCTGCTCTACGCAGGCTGTTCTCCAATTCACGGATGTTGCCTGGCCAGTCATGACGCATGAGCAGTTCCATGGCTTCTTTGGTGCAGCCACGGGTCTGAACGTTAAGCTCCTGCTGAGTGCGGGGGATAAAATAGTCAACCAGCAGCGGGATGTCGCTGCGCCTCTCACGCAAGGGCGGAATATTGATCGGTACCACGTTGAGGCGATAGTAGAGGTCTTCACGGAAATGCCGGGTGCGGACCTGTTCTTCCAAGTTCTGATTGGTGGCGGCGACGATGCGCACATCGACAGAGATAGAGGTGTTACCGCCGGTGCGGGTGATTTCCTTTTCCTGTAGAACCCGAAGCAACTTGGCTTGCAAGTCAAGAGGCATATCGCCGATCTCGTCGAGAAACAGGGTGCCTCCGCTGGCCTGCTCGAATTTACCGATTTTCCGTTCGTTAGCGCCGGTGAAGGCCCCTTTTTCGTAACCAAACAGTTCGCTTTCGAGGAGTTCGCTGGGGATAGCTGCACAGTTCAGGGCGAGAAATGCTTTACCTAGACGGGGACTGTTGTAGTGAATGGCCCGCGCTACCAACTCTTTGCCTGTGCCGCTTTCACCGGTGACCAGTACAGTGACATCGGTCGGAGCGACACGACCAAGAATCTTGTAGATGTCTTGCATCGGTTGGCTCTTGCCGATGATAGTCCGATCGAGGTGATACTGATCCTTTATTTCGTTCTTGAGGCGTTTTATTTCGGAGTTAGCCGAAGAAGCGTTTTGCGCTTTTAGGATGATGGCATCGAGGGCATCAAGATCAAAGGGTTTGGTGAGATAGTCATAGGCGCCAAGGCGCATGGCCTCAACGGCATTTTTCATGGTCGACTCTGCGGTCATGATGATAACCATCATCTCAGGCCTCTGCTCGCGAAATTCACTGAGCAGATCTAGTCCCGAAATGCCTGGCATTTTGATGTCAAGGATCGCCATGTCGTAGGCGTTCTTTTCAACCTGGGCTTTGGCGGCGGTGCCGTCGGCCACCGTATCGACGATAAAACCCTTTTTGGTCAAAGCCTTGGCTAGAACCCAGGAGATACTCTGTTCGTCATCCGCTACCAGAATTCGCTGGATGGACATAGAGGCAAACCTTTCTTTGAAAATCTCATAGAGGCGAAGGGAAAATCCCGTCGCTCATTAGGGGGTGACCACCGGATTCGCTATGGGGCGCAGCATGGGTAGTGAAACGGAGAATTGAGTTCCTTCTCCGGGTTTGCTCTCTACCTTGAGAAAGCCGCCGTGATCGCTAACGATCTTCTGGCAGATGGCGAGACCGAGGCCGGTGCCACGATCTTTGGTGGTGTAAAAAGGGGTAAACATATGTTCCATCTGCTCCGGCGTGATGCCGGGGCCGTTATCTTTAACTTCGATCACTACCAGGGGTACCGGTTTTTCACCGGGCTTATTGTAGCGAAACTGAGAGGCAATGCGACTGCAGATGATAACCTTGCCACCGTGGTCGACGGCTTCGGCGGCATTTTTGATCAGGTTGAGAAAAAGCCTGATCAGCAATTTATCGTCGGAGCGAATGGCTGGGATGCTCGGGTCGAGAAGCAGCTGGAATTCGACCTCTTTGGGGCGCTGACTCTCCTTTTGCAATAAGACGATGTCAGAGAGTAGCCGGCCAAGATTCACCGCACCTAGGCGTGGCGAAGGTGGCCGCGCCAGGTCGAGCATGTTTTCAATAAGATCGTTGACTCGGTCGACTTCACGGGTCATGACCGAGGTATACTCTTTCAGGGTGCTCTCTGGCGGCAATTCCATATTAAGTAGTTGCGCTGCCCCCTTGATGCCCCCCAGGGGGTTCTTGATCTCATGGGCCAGGCCTGCTGCCAGAGTCCCCAGCATCGAGAGCGTTTCCGAGCGACGAATGGCATCCTGCAGTTCCCGAACCTGGGTGAGATCCCGCAGCATCAGGATAACTCCGTCGGGGTCGCCATTTTGGTCAAAATTGGGAGAAAGGGAAACCCGCACGGGCAGAGGGATTCCTGAGGAGCGCGCCAGCATCAGGTCCTCATGGCTGAACAGGGAACGGCTTTTTACCAGTGCTGTATCGACCAATTCGAGGAGCTTAGCCTGCTTTTTAAACAGGGTCTTAAAGGATTTTCCTAGAGCCTGTTTTTCCGATAGGCCGGTGCATATCTGGGCGGCGGGGTTGTAGAGGACAATATTTCCATGACGATCAATAGCAATGACCGCTTCTTCCATATTCTCCAGTACCCGCAGGTAGAGGGCGGCATCTTTGGGAATAACAGCCATAGTGTTAATTCTCCACGAGGTCTACAGCCGCCTGAAAGAAGTCTTTCGTGGCTTGCTGTAGTTCGGCAAAAGAGCGGGTTCCGTTGATCAAGGTGCGGAAAGCGGCGGCTTTGGGCAACCCCCGTGAATACCAACAAAGGTGTTTGCGCATGTCGAAGAGGGCTTTGTGCTCTCCAAAGTGGCAGACGAATAATTCAATGTGGCTCTGTACGGCTTCAAGACGTTGCAATGGGTCGGGAGCCTCGAAGGCTTGGCCCGCCTGTCTTGCCAGAATCGAGCTTACCAACCAGGGGTTGCCGTAGCAGCCACGGCCCAGCATCACGCCGTCGCAACCGGTTTCGGCGAGCATGGTCAACGCGTCCTCGGCGCTGGCGATATCTCCGCTGCCAATCACTGGTACGGACACCGCTTGCTTGAGTTTTGCGATATGACTCCAGTCGGCCTGGCCAGAGAAAGCTTGGCTGCGGGTGCGGGGATGCAGGGTTAGGGCATCGGCACCCTCTGCCTCGGCAATGCGGCCGACCTCCAGATAGTTAATCGATGAGCTGTCCCAGCCGGATCGTAGTTTAACCGTGAGTGGGCAACTTATGACGCGCCGCACAGCCGCTACAATCTGCCCAACCTTGGCGGGGTCCTGCAACAGGGCGCTGCCGGCTCCGGAGCGGACTACCTTTTTCACCGGACAACCGAGGTTCAGGTCAATCAGTTGGCCACGGTTTTCGACCTGGGCCGCTGCCTTGGCAAGAATCTGGGGGTCATCACCAAAAAGTTGAACTCCCAGGGGGTGATCTTCCGCTGTGCTAAGCAAAAGCGCTTCACTATTGCGGCCTGCACGAATTAAGCCATTGGCGCTAATCATTTCAGTGAATGCCAGACCAATGCCGTAACGTCGCATAGTTAGGCGATAAGGCAGGTCTGTGATGCCAGCCAACGGGGCCAGTAGAATATTGTTTTTTAAGTGAAGAGAACCAATGTGCATAAAATTAAATCAGTTTCTGCATAATAAATATGCAATTTAGCACGGCCAGAGGCCGAAGGGGAATGAAAAATCAGCAGGATACAAAGCAAGATATCGGTATTTACTTAGCGTGGGAAGTTGTAAAAAAGTAGCATTTTCAGTATATTGTTATCATAACTAAGTAAACGACAGGCCTATTGCACCGCCAAGAACTACCATTATATTCGGTTCGGAAAATCGAAGCATTCGCGGTTTCCAGACGGCCGATTTTTGATGAAGGAGAACAACGATGGCAGGTCTGAAAGATATTCTCCATAAAAAAATACTTGAACAGCGCCCACGGGTCAAACAGTTGCTACAGAAACATGGCAAGGTATTGTTTGATCAGGTCACCATCGGTCAAGTTATCGGCGGTGCTCGAGGTATCAAATGTCTGGTTACCGATATTTCCTACCTCGATCCTGAAGAGGGGGTTCGTTTTCGTGGGCGTACTATTCCCGAGACCTTTGACGTATTGCCTAAGGCACCTGGCTCCGTCTACCCTTATGTGGAAGGGTTCTGGTATTACCTGCTGACCGGTGAAGTACCAACGGAGCAACAGACTCTTGAGGTCGTGGCTGACTTTCAGCGTCGCCAGCAGATTCCCCAGTATGTGTTCGATGCGCTGCGGGCCATGCCCCGCGATCTTCATCCTATGGCCATGCTGTCGGCGGCTGTGGTGGCCATGCAGGGGGAGTCGGTTTTCGCCCGGCGCTATACTGAAGGCATGAGCAAGCTGGATTACTGGGATCCTATGTACGAAGACGCCAGCGACCTGCTCGCTAGGCTGCCGGGTATTGCCGCCTTTATCTATCGGCTTAAGTATCGTGACGATTCACCGATTGTCGCTGATGCCAAGCTCGACCTGGGAGGTAATTTCGCCCACATGATGGGTATCGCGGCTCCTTATGACGATCTGGCGCGGATGTATTTCATTCTCCATTCGGACCACGAATCGGGTAATGTCTCGGCCCACACGACTCGCTTGGTGGCCTCGGCCCTGGCCGATGCCTATTATAGCTTTTCCGCTGGCATCAACGGCCTCTCTGGCCCCTTGCATGGCCTGGCTAATCAGGAGGTGCTACGCTGGATTCAGGGGGTCATGAAAAAGCTTGGCGGCAAGTTGCCCACCGAGGCTGAATTGACCGAGTTCCTTTGGCAGACCTTAAACAGCGGTCAGGTCATTCCCGGCTACGGTCACGCTGTGCTGCGTAAAACCGACCCACGTTTTACCGCCCAGATGACCTTTTGCGAAAAGCACCTGCCCGACGATCCCATGTTTCAACTGGTGCAGATGATCTATCGGGTGGCGCCCAAGATTCTTATGGAGCACGGCAAGGCCCGCAACCCCTGGCCCAACGTCGATGCCCAGTCCGGGGTCATCCAGTGGCACTATGGGGTTACCGAATACGATTTTTATACCGTGCTATTTGCCGTCGGTCGTGCCATCGGAGTGCTGGCCAATATCACCTGGGACCGGGCTCTAGGATATCCTCTGGAGCGTCCCAAGTCGGTTACCCTGGATATGCTCGAAGAGGCCGCCAGAAACGGTTGACCTCCCTTGTAATCCTAAATCTAAAATATTGAAATTTAAGGCCCCTTGATGTAAGGGGCCTTTTTCTTTGGAGATTTACCCGGGGCAGATTCCGGGCGCCGGATTTTGAGCCGCACAGGATAGCGGCATTGAATATGCAAAAGCCACCAGCGAAGATTCGCACGTTTGTTATCAACCTTATGACAAAAAGGCTGGAGGAATGATTTCGTGAAAAAAGCACTGGTAGTCGATGACAAGGTTGAGAATCGCCGGCAAGTCGCAGAAGCGCTGGTCAGTTACGGGTTTACGGATATCATCGAAGCGGAAAATGGTCAGCAGGCCGTCGATTTCGCCATCGCCCATAAGCCGTTGTTGATCGTGATGGATGTTGGGATGCCGGTCATGGACGGTATTACTGCTGCTGAAATTATCAGCACAAAGGCTCCGGCGCCGATCGTTTTGCTGACCGGAAAAACAGATACCGAGACCATCGAGAGGGCGCGACTTGCCGGGGTGATGAATTATGTGGTCAAGCCTTTTCGGGAAGAGCAGTTCCATCCGGCCGTCGATCTGGCCATTCACCACTTCGTCTGCGAATCGAGTTTGCGGGATGAGGTCGACAAACTCAAGGACACCCTGGAGACCCGCAAGGTAATTGAAAAGGCCAAGGGGGTGCTGATGAAAAACGGCCTTTCCGAAGAAGATGCCTACCGCCGGTTGCAGAAGATGGCGATGAATAATCGTAAGAGCTTGCGGCAAGTGGCCGAGGCCATTCTTCTGACCGACGGTATGGTCGGCTGATGTCCACTGCTTCTCTCAATCTATGCAACCTTCCCCCATGGGCCATAGCCTCGCGCCATTTTAACTGTCAGCCGAAAACTCTGGAAATTCAGGGGGTTCGCCAGGCCAATCGGTTGTTGTTTGAACGTCTGGAGGAGGAGTCTGACGAAGCCAGACGGGCGAACATCTTCAACGATTTCATGGATGTGACCTTTCAACTTCATCAGTGGCAACAGCAGAAGTCGGTCAGTGGGCGCAAGAGTCTCAAAAACAGCTATCTGCGTTTTTTGAGAGGCTGGATGTTCGACTCCAACGGGCGGGCGGGTGCGGTTCTTAAGGGGTGGGTCGAAAGTCGTTTTGGCTTGCACCCGACCTACCACGAGGTACCCATCGAGGATCCACACTCGGAAGGATATTTTCATTTTTTAGTGCAGCGCATGCGCGGCGCGGCCCGCACCAGTGCCATTCATCAGCAACTTGATGTGCTCTATGAATTCACCCAGTACGAGTTGCAGCGACGGTTTCCTGAACAAAAGCATTTCACTCTCTATCGGGGAGTTTACGGTTTTGAAGAACACGTCATTCTCGAACAGATTGACAAGCATCACTGTCTGATGCGTCTCAATAACCTTAATTCCTTTACCGGCGATTTCGAACGGGCTTGGGAATTTGGTAGCCGAGTGTTAAAGACCGAAATTCCTTTGTCCAAAATCGTTTTTTTTAACGGCCTGCTGCCCACGGCTCGGCTGCAGGGAGAGGAGGAATATTTGGTGATCGGTGGTGAATGCGAAGTCGAGGTGATGATCGGTGGCTGATTTCAAAAACCCGAATATAAAACGGGACGAGATTCTGGACCGGGCCCAAGCGGCTTTTTTAGGCCTGGCCCTGGGGGATGCTCTGGGAGCGACCACGGAATTTTTGCTGCCGGGTGAAATCCGTTATCGACACAAGGTGCATAACAAGATCATTGGTGGTGGTTGGCTGAATCTCAAGGCCGGTCAGGTCACCGATGACACGCAGATGAGCCTGTGTATTGCCCGGGCTATCGATGAAACCGGCAGTTGGGATCGAGTTCGGATCATGGAACTCTTTGCCGAATGGCTCAAAGGCCGCCCCGTTGATGTCGGTTCCACCTGCCGCCGTAGTATCAGCCGTTACATTATCAAAGGGGAAATCGGCAAGGAATACAGCGATCAGGATGCCGGCAACGGAGCCGCCATGCGTATGGCGCCGGTGGCCCTGTTTGCCCTGGGTGACGAGGAGCTGCTCAGGGCACAGGCTGTCGACCAGGCTCGCCTGACCCATAACAACAAACTGTCTGATGCCGCCTGTATAACCATTGGTCGGCTGGTTCAACAGGCTATTCTTGGTGCGGATCGGCCATCATTACATAGTCTTGTCCGCGAACTGTACAGTGAATGTCCAAAATTTCAGTGCAGGCGCTACCGGGGTGGTGCCTCGGCCTACGTGGTAGAGACCATGCAGACGGTTTTTCACTATTTCTTTGGTACGGCCAATTTTGAAGAGTGTTTGGTCGGAGTGGTCAACCAGGGGGGGGATGCTGACACTACCGGGGCCATTGCCGGGATGATTGCCGGGGCCTTTTACGGGTTGGATTCTCTGCCGAAAAAATGGCATAAAAAACTCGATCCGGAGGTACGTAAGGAGATCGAAGTATTGGCCGAGCGTTTGGTGGATATGTCTCCACTTGGGCGGCAGTTTTAACAGAGGACCGGATGTTTTTCTCATTATGGCCAGTGGCAAAACCACTAAGCCTTTCCGTACACTCACTCATCTTATACAAAGGCCGCCGAAATTCGGTGGCCTTTGTACCAAAAATCCCCCAGAGGCTGCAGACTAATTGATGTTTCAGTGCCGAAGCGACGAAAGTTAAGGCCGAGAAAGGTTGTTTTTGTTTTAATGGCCGGTTTGATTTGTAGTGGTCAACTAATTTCGGACACGAAGATAGGGTCTTTTTCCGATACAGCAGGAGCAAGCCCACCATTTCTCTGATGTGGCCGGTACCAGTTGTAGTAATCCATAAAATATTGGCCAATATCCTTTTTGGCTTCACTGAAAGATGCATAACCGCCTGAGGGCATCCATTCGCTTTTATAACTGCGAAACACACGCTCCATCGGCGCATTGTCCCAG
>JABXKU010000028.1 GCA_013619105.1 Desulfuromonadales bacterium | reverse complement strand
CCTGTAAAGTTTTTGCGAATGCAACTAAAATTAAATAAACAGGTTTGTTTTTAAGGGTTTGTTTTTTTTATTATTCATGTTATCTTCCCCGCCGTGACTCTAAGTCATGCTGTCGTCGGACGACAGGATTTTTCCGAGGGGGTACGTTACTAACAATGGTTGAAAGCAAAGAGAAAATCGACAAGAACAAGAAGGTGGATCTGTTTGGCGATGACCTGGGCATGGATGAAGGCGAGCAGAGTTTTAGCGACCTTTTTGAAAGCAGCATCAAAGAACTGAATGTCGGAGATGTGGTCGAAGGGACGATTGTCCAGATCAATCCCGACACGGTGGTGGTTGATGTGGGCTATAAGTCCGAAGGCATCATTCCGCTCGCCGAGCTGGCCGACGAAAACGGCGAGGTTGACGTTAACGTTGGTGACAAGCTTGATGTTCTATTCGAGCGTCGCGAAAACGAAAACGGTCTGATTGGTCTGTCCAAAGAAAAGGCCGACCGTCAGAAGATCTGGAATGGTCTTGAAGAGGATGCAGTGGTTGAAGGTCGAATCGTCAGCCGCATTAAGGGTGGTCTGTCCGTCGATATCGGCGTCACGGCCTTCCTGCCTGGCTCTCAGGTTGATCTGAGACCGGTACGCAATCTCGACAAACTCCTCGGCGAAAGCTTTGATTTTAAGATTATCAAACTCAATAAGCGGCGCGGTAACATCGTGCTGTCACGCCGAGTGCTGCTCGAAGAACTTCGTGAGAGTCAGCGCAAAGGCACCCTCGACACACTGGCCGAAGGTCAGGAAATCGAAGGTGTGGTTAAGAATCTCACCGATTACGGTGCGTTTATTGACCTCGGTGGCATCGACGGCCTGCTGCATATTACCGATATGTCTTGGGGCCGCGTGGCACATCCTTCCGATGTGTTGGCTGTCGGCGACAAGATCAACGTTAAGGTTCTTAAGTTCGACCAGGAGAAGGAACGCGTCTCCCTCGGCCTTAAGCAGATGGTCGGTGATCCCTGGCTCAACGTTGCGGATAAATATCCGGTTGGCACCCGCGTCAATGGCAAGGTTGTCAGCCTGACTGATTACGGTGCATTCGTCGAGTTGAATGAAGGGGTTGAAGGTTTGATCCACGTCTCAGAAATGAGCTGGACCAAGCGCATCAAGCATCCCAATAAGCTTCTCAGCGTTGGTGACGAAATCGAAACCATCGTATTGGCACTTGATACTCCGAGCCGTCGTATTTCTCTCGGCCTCAAGCAGATCGAGCGTAACCCTTGGGAAGTTATCGGCGAGAAGTTCCCCATCGGAACTATCATCGAAGGTCAGGTCAAGAACATTACCGATTTCGGCATCTTTGTAGGTGTTGACGAAGGTATTGACGGTCTGGTGCATATTTCTGACCTGTCCTGGACTAAGCGCATCAAGCACCCTTCCGAACTCTATAAGAAGGGCGATCTGGTCAAGGCAGTTGTTCTGAATATTGATCAGGATAACGAGCGTTTCTCCCTGGGTGTTAAGCAATTGGCTGCTGATCCGTGGCAGACTATCACCACCCGCTACGCTCCTGGGACTCTGATTAACGGCAAGGTTACTTCGGTAACTGATTTCGGTATCTTCCTTGAAGTGGAAGAGGGTATCGAAGGCTTGATCCACGTCTCCGAGATCAGCAAAGAAAAGATCGACACTCCGAAAGATTTCGCCAATGTCGGCGATTCTCTCGAGGCCGTCGTGCTGCATGTCGACACCAACGAGCGCAAAATTGCTCTGTCAATCAAGAGCTTGGCTCGTCAGAAAGAGAAAGCCGAAGTTGATGAGTTCATGGGGGCACAGAAGAATGCTACCTCCAGCCTGGGCGATCTGCTCCAGGGAGCCATGAACAAGGCCGGTGGCGATAGCGAAGAAGAATAATAGTGGTCTAACTCTCGAAGCCCGTGCGGTCTCTGGCCGCCGGGCTTCGTCTGTTTTATGGATTAGCTAATGAAGAAGCGACCATTTTTGATGGCCCTACTGACCCTTGGGGCCATTTTTGTTTTTTTTCTGCTGCTGATTGTTGTGGTAGGCAAAATGTCGGGCCAGTCAGGCCGGTCGAGCCGGTTTGTGTATGGGGATAAAGTTGGTTACCTCACCATAGCTGGCGCCATTACCACATCCGAAAAAATTGTTGAGCAGATTGTTGATTTTAAAGAAGACAGTTCCGTTAAGGCCATCGTTCTACGGATTAATTCCCCAGGGGGCAGTGTTAGCCCTTCGCAGGAAATTTACGATGAGGTAAAGGCAGCCGCTGCACTCAAGCCGGTGGTCGTCTCTATGGGTTCGGTAGCCGCTTCCGGCGGGTATTATATTGCCGTTCCTGCCCAGCGTATTCTCGCCAACCCCGGTACGATCACGGGCAGTATCGGCGTCATCATGCAGTTCACCAATGTTGAAGAACTGCTCGGTAAAGTCGGTTTAAAGAGCCAGGTAGTCAAAAGTGGCCTGCACAAGGATATCGGTTCTCCTATGCGGCCCATGTCTTCTGCTGATCGTGAAATTCTACAATCGCTAATCGATGATGTCTATGCGCAGTTTGTGCAGGCGGTTGCCGAGTCCCGGCAGATGGACCCAGATAAGGTTCGACAACTCGCCGATGGCCGTATCTTCACCGGTCGCCAAGCTTTGGAAGCCGGCTTGGTCGACGAACTTGGTGGTTACCAGGATGCGATTAGGGTCGCTGCCGAGCTAGCTGGTATCGAGGGAAAGCCGAAAGTGGTCTACCCTCCAGCTGATAAACAAGAATTTCTGCAACACTTTATTCAAGAGACTGCGCAGCTGGTTAAGCAAAGCGTACAGAGTGGTGATTCTGGCCTGCAGTTTCTCTGGTCTGGGAAATAGGAGGGTGACATGACAAAAAGTGAATTGATCGAACAACTGTCCTATAGCAACAACTTGCTGGGAAAAAAAGAATCGGAATTGGTCGTTAATACGCTTCTTGACGGAATTCGCAACGCTCTGGTTGAAGGCCAGCGGGTTGAGATTCGTGGTTTCGGATCCTTTACCGTTCGTACTCGGGACGCTCGTGAAGCCCGCAATCCCAAGAGCGGCGAGGTTGTGCAGATCGCGGCCAAAAAGACTGCCTTCTTCAAAACCGGCAAAGAACTACGGGAACGTGTCGACAGCGAAAATGGGTAGGGCACGTTGAGTCAACTTGATTTTAGGTAAATAACTCATGCTGAAGCCTAACACCCATTTAGCTATCTCGCCGACCTGGGTTGGTACGGTGGTTGAGCTGTCCGATAATCGTGCCGTCGCCCAATTGGAAACCCGTGCAGAAATGTGCGCTGACGAGGCCGGCCTTGTCCATGGCGGTTTTGCTTTCGGTTTGGCAGATTATGCTGCGATGCTCGCGGTAAACGACCCTTATGTGGTTCTTGGCGCGGCTGAAACAAAGTTTCTGGCTCCTGTTTGTTGCGGCCAATTGATGGTCGCCACCGCTGAGGTAGTGACCGAGCAAGGGAAGAAACGTCAGGTCGAATGCCAGGTTTCGGTCGATGATCGAGTCGTTTTTACGGGCTGTTTTACTTGTTTTGTTTTGCAGCAGCATATTATGGATCAGTGACTCAGGTCTCAAGGATTTGCTGGAGAGTTCGTTTTTCCGGTACTTGAAAAATTATAATGCAAAGGCCCCGTCCTATCCAGGATGGGGCCTTTTCAGTTATAGCGGTCTTTTGAGGGAAAAAGTTCGCTACCGCTGACTAATCGCTCCGGGATGCCGGAAGCCTCTTGAATCATGACCGTTTAAAAATATTCGCTCTCGACAGTCACTTTAGGCGTCCCACTTCGTGGTGGGCTGGCTCACCATGACCCAGGTCGAGGGCTTTGTTGCAGAGCTGTTGGTCAACGATTATAAGAAGCATCACCGGTCACCCCAGAGATGGGTCAGGGCCAAAAGCCCTTGTTAGTTTGAGATTAACAGGGCTCCGCCTTCTGTCAACCGGTCAGAGATGTTTCCTCAGGTTATTGACGGGTAATAAGGCCACGACAGGCCTGTTGAGGGTATGCTATTATCCGCACCACAGGTTTTAAAGGTTTAGGGAGGTTCGCCAGAATGTCGTCCAAGATCTACCGTCTCATCGTTGATGCACAGGGCGCAGGCCTGCGCATCGATCAGTATGTTGCCAGTCAAACCTCGGACCTTTCCTGGGGAGTTGTTTGCAAGGTTATCGACCTTGGTGGTGTCCATGTAGCAGGGCGCCGTATCGGCCGCTGCTCCCAGATGGTGCAAAAAGGTCAATCGGTCGAGGTTTACCTCGATGGCCGCTCCCTCGACATATTTTCTCTTAGCGCCGAGGATATTCTGTTTCAGGATGCCTACCTGCTGGTTCTTGATAAAACGTCGGGTGTTGACTTTCAACCAACCCATGCACGCTTTAAAGGGACCGTCTACGATGCCGCTCGGCGCCACATGGAGAGCGCAACAGGCCGAAAGGAAAATGTCAGTCTCGGTATGGTGCAGCGTCTAGATCGGGAGACCTCCGGGGTGACGGTTTTTTCCATTCACCAGCGCGCTCATCGTGCCATGACCCGCATGTTTACTGATCGCCGGGTAGATAAGCTCTATCGGACTCTTGTGGCAGGCCGTCCACTCGATAAAGAGGGAGAGTTTCGCTCTCTGCTGGCACGTCAACATCGCACCAATCTGATGAAGTCCGTAGAAAAGGGTGGCAAGGAAGCGATCACCCGTTACCGGGTTGTGGAAGAGTTTGTTGACTGCACTCTGGTTGAGGTGGAACTGGTAACGGGGCGATCCCATCAGATCCGAGCTCACTTTTCCGAGGCCGGGCACCCATTGCTCGGCGATATACGCTATGGGGGGCCTTCTTTGGTCTCTGGCTGCGAGGTGGGTCGCTCGATGTTGCATGCCTTTCGTCTTTCCTTTGATCACCCCGTAAGCCGTGAAGCTTTGGTGTTTGAAGCTCCTTTTCCCCAGGATATGGCCAGCCTGCTTACTCATCTGTCAACTTAATCTGTTGACGATAAAATACTTCAGGAATTTTGGACTGCTTTGAAGGAATGTTTATGCTGACCTATCCCCAGATTGATCCAGTTATTTTTCAAATAGGGCCTCTCGCCATCCGTTGGTATGGTCTTATGTATTTACTCGGTTTTGTTGCTGCGTACTACCTAATCCAGCATTTAAACCGTTTGCGGCGTTTGCCCCTGGACAATGCCGGGGTCTCCGATCTGCTCTTTTATTGTGTGCTCGGGGTTATTTTGGGTGGCCGGCTCGGTTATGTGTTGTTTTACGATCTTTCCTATTATCTACAACATCCACTGCAGATACTGGCGGTCTGGCAAGGGGGAATGAGTTTTCACGGTGGGTTTTGCGGCGTGGCGATTTCTGCTTCCTGCTTTTGCCTGCGTAAAAAATTGCCTTGGCTACTGACCGGCGATGTGCTGGCAACGGCCGCCACCATCGGTCTTGGTCTCGTCCGTCTTGGCAACTTTATCAACGGGGAATTATGGGGCCGGGTGACAGATGTTCCTTGGGGCATGGTCTTCCCAGGCGCCGGTCCTTTGCCGCGCCATCCCAGCCAACTTTATGAAGCTGGCCTGGAGGGCGTTGTGCTCTTTGCGCTTCTTTATTCTTTCCATCGTCGTCGTCTGGCGCCCGGAGTGCCGCTTTTTTCATTCTGTCTATTTTACGGGCTATTTCGTTTCGGGCTTGAATTTGTTCGAGAACCCGATGCTCACATCGGTTTTTTGTGGGGCGCAACCACCATGGGACAGTTGCTGTCGTTGCCCATGGTGTTGATAGGTCTGATCGGTCTCGGCTGGATTTTACTGGCTAGGAGGCTTTCGGACTTGCCATGAACCGACTGCAAAATCGTCTGACCGGCCCAAATTTCCGACAATTTTCGCCAAATAGCCCTGCTATTCGCTCTCAAATTCTAGAAAATCTGGACTCGAACAGTCCATTTTTCGTTTCGGCCCGTCAGGCCCGACAGTCTCCTAGGAGGTGTGAATGACCAGGGTTAAGGGAGTTGTTTTCGATTGCGATGGGGTCTTGTTTGAGAGCCGCCAAGCTAATCTTGCTTACTACAATACAATCTTTGAGCAGTGCGGTTTCCCTCTGGTCAGTGAGGACGAACCGACCAAGGTGCATGTTTGCCATACTGCGGCAACACCACAGGTCTTCGCGACCTTGCTTAGTTCCAAGGAGGCACAACAGGCTTTGGACGTAGCCCGAGGTATCGATTATCGGCAGTTTGTTCCGTTGATGGTTCCCGAGCCCGACTTATTAGAGGTTTTGCATGCTCTGCATGGTCAATGTCCCTTGGCTGTGGCCACCAATCGCGGTCATGGGGTCAAGGAACTGCTGACTTTTTTTGGTCTGGATGAGTTTTTTGTCACGGTAGTTAGCAGTGCGGATGTGGAACGGCCTAAACCCCACCCCGATATGCTTTTGCTGGCAGCTAAACGCCTCGGCCTGAAACCGCGCGAGCTGCTGTTTGTGGGTGATTCGGAACTCGATTGCCAGGCGGCCGGGGAGGCGGGAATTCCCTTTGTTGGCTATAAGAACACCTTTGTTGGACAACCTGCCATAAAGGGTCATCGGGATCTGCTGGCGCTGCTAGCTTGACGGTCCCCATCCTGGTACCCAGTAACCCATAATCTATCGCATCTTGCTGGTTCTTTGTCGCGTCAACTGCGTTACGACCAACGCTGATTAGCTACGGTTAGGCAGGGTTGGTCATGCCTTGTTGACCCACCAAACTCCTGCGCAATATCACGATATTTTATGGGTTGCAGGATACTAAGAAAATAGACTCAGAAGAGAATTTTTTCCATTTCCAGGACGTGGCCGCCATCGTACTTGTGGTAGGAGACCCGGTCCATCAAGGTCTTGATGATAAAGATGCCACGGCCGCCTTCAGCCAGGCAGGAAGGGGGAGGTTCAGGAGTGTCGCAGAGCTCGAATCCTCGACCCTGGTCATATACTTTAATGGTCAGTTTGCGGTTTTCTACTCGCAGGGTAACATGCAGTCCTTCACCTGATTTTGTATCTTCGGTATGGCGGATGACGTTAGCCATCGCTTCGGTCAATACCAGATTGATGTGATAAGCTAGTTCTTCCCGATCTCCCGGATAGGATTCGATGCTTTGGGCAAGATACTCCCCAATCTTGCCGAGCAGGCGCAGATAACCGGTCTCGTTGGGGAGCTTGATGTCGAGGAAGATACTTTCACTCATACACACACACCAAAGTAGTTTATTCCTGAAAGCTTTTCAAAGCCTGGATCTCATCCGGAAAAATTTCGAAGACCCGGTGCAATCGGGTTAGCTCGAACATTGATTCTACCTGCGGCTGCAGGCCGCAAAGTTTGAGATTGCCGTTTCGGGCACTGGCATTTTTAAACCCGGAGACCAGGGCGCCGAGTCCGGACGAATCGACGAACCGTACCCCCTGCAGGTCGACGACCATATCGTTCTTTCCTTCTTCAAACAGGGTGAGCATCTGGCCCTTTAAATCCGAACTGTTATGCGCATCGAGACGTTCCTCTTGAATTTGGATTAGAGTAACGGCATCTCTGGATTCAATTGTTGTCAGCATTACATTCTCCTTGAGGCTCTCCCGAACAGAATCTGGTATCTTCAGGGTTGGTTATATACGTTAATCGCCCTTCCTGTGACATAATATCACGTCGTCTAGAAAGGTTTGCTCATAATTCTGAGTAGGTCCGTAAACCTGAGTTTGTCTATGCCTTTGGTTGCCTGCGACCAGCGCCTTGCTTCTGGTGTTTGCTCTATCGAACTCACGCTAACTGGCCGGATTTTCATAATAGATTATCATGCAGGGATGGGCTGTAAAGGATTTTCCGAGGGCTCTTGGCGATTGACCCTCTAAGCATGATATGATATTTCTTCTAACCGTTTGGGACCCAGTAAGGCCCCTGTACACTATCCATCATCCTCTGTTGTCAGCCGGTGACAGTCTCTCTGTCCCTTCCTAGGAGCCAGCATGGCTGCAAAGTTTGCGATTCTTCTCCTGATGTTAGCCTGCCTGTCCGGTTGTTTGGCTCCCTCGGTCAATTCTGTGCGCGCCGAACCCTTGAACCACGATGATAACCAAAATTACGTTTCCCGCCTTGATGACCCGGAAGCCAAAGCTTTTTATTATTTTAGTCTGGCCCGGCTAACTGCGGTAGACGGTAGTTACGAGGCCGCAGTTGAGGCCCTTCAGCAGGCCTTGCAGTACGATTCTAAGTCGTCCTATCTACATCTGTTCTTGGCTGAACTTTATCTTTCTATGGATGAGGTCCAATTGGCAGTTCGTGCCGCTGAAGACGCCATGATCTTTGCTCCCGAAGACCCTCGACCCTATCTGCTCTTGGGGAATCTATATTTTGAGCAGGGTAAGGATGCGAAAGCTATTTCCCACCTGCAAAAAGCCACTGAGCTTGATGCAGAGCAGCAGGAGGCCTATTTGCGCCTTAGTGTTGCTTATGCGCGCAGCGGTGATAGCGAACAGGCCGTCACTGTTTTGAAACAGTTGCTGGAACAAGATCCCGACTCGCTGCTGGCCGGATTGACTCTGGCCCGTGTCTACCGGGAAATTGGCCTTTTTTCCCGAGCCGAGGAGGTCTACCGCGACCTGCTAGAGCGCCGTCCCGACCTTGACTCAGGTTATCTTGAGTTGTCCTCTCTTTTCCAGCGACAGGGGGAGCCTGCCAAGGCGGTGGCGGTATTGCGTGAAGCATTGAAGCAGAAGCCCGATAATTCCCCCATTCGTCTGCGCGTAGTGCGTTTGCTGGTGGCCAACCGTAATTTTCCAGAGGCGCTGAAAGAACTCGATTTGGTCATCAGTCAACATCCTGATGGCGCCGAAGGTTATCGCCTGCGCGGCCTCATTCTTATGGAGCAGGAACAGTGGGCCGAGGCCGCAAATGCACTGACAAAGGCTCTGACCCTAGAGCCGGACTCGGCTCAGATTCGGTTTTATCTTGGCACCATTTACGAACGGCAACAGATGTGGCAACAAGCATTTCAGGCATTTCAAGCGATCGACGCCGACGCTGAACCTTATGCTGACGCCAGCAGCCATATGGCCTACCTGCTGCATCGTATGGGGCGACTTGATGAGGCTGTGGCGCTATTAAACGACCGGTTAGCCCATCTGCCGCCGCGGACTGAAATATACACTTTTTTTTCCTCCCTCTATCAAGAGCAGGGCAATCTGGAATCTGCTCGGGCCATATTGCAACAGGGCTTGAGTAAATTGCCGAAAAGTGCTGATTTGCACTATGGTTTCGGTGTGCTTTTAGATGCCGATGGTCAGTCAGAGGAAGCTGCTGCCGCCATGCGTAAGGCCATCGAATTGAATGGACAACACGTTGAGGCCTTGAATTACCTGGCCTATTCCTTTGCTGAACAGGGCATTCATCTAGAAGAGGCCCTGGAATTCGCACAACGTGCTTTAGTTATTAATAATGCCGGGCATATTTTCGATACCCTCGGCTGGGTCTATTTCAAACTTGGCCGTTTTACCGAGGCCCGTCCAGAATTAGAGGCTGCTGCCACTCTATTGGCAGAGGATGCGGTGGTGCAGGAGCATCTTGCGGATGTGTACCGGGCTTTGCAGCTTTATGAACGGGCGCGCCGGACTTATCGCAAGGCCCTGCAGATCAAACCCGATAACCCGGCCCTAGAAAGCAAACTGAAGGCGTTACCCCATGACTGATTTACCTCTGCAGCGACCTGATGGAAAGAAAAGTTTTAAACGCGGCGTCCTGTTCAAACAAATGGTGTTGACGGCAGGTTTGGTGTTGCTCTTAGTTCGTTGCGTTCCAGTCCCAATTTCCCCCAAGCTTGTATTGACTGAGCAGCTACTGTTACAGCGCTTGCAGGCCAATGCCAGCGCGTTTAACAGCCTGCGCGGAATGGCGAAAATTCGTACCGAAGACCCTAGTGGGTCGGCCTCCGCACGGCAGGTGCTGCTGCTGGCCAAACCGAGCAGTCTGCGAGCCGAAGTGCTTGGGCCTTTTGGTCAACCACTGCTCTTGTTGTCGGCCCACGATGGCCAATTGAGCGTATCGATACCGAGGGAACAGCGTTTTTTGCAGGGAGCTGCGACGCCCCAGAGAATTGCCCGTTTTACCCGCGCTACGGTGACAGCGGAACAGCTGGTGCGCTTAGCCCTTTACGATGTGCCCCTTATCACCCATGGTGACAGTGTCATGACTCCCCACGAACAAGGCTATCGGTTAGTGTTAAATGGGGCCGATGGGCAGCGGCAACAGCTCGATTTTGATGTTGTCGGGCGGCTACTAAGTGCCACCTATATGCAGGGCGACGAGCCGCGATTAAAGGTGGACTATGGCCGTTTCGATGGCGATCAGCAGGAATTCCCCCGGCAGATGACCGTGACCATGCCTGAACAGGCCGCGAATTTTTCCCTGGTCTACAGCAATGTTGAATTGAATCCCGAGCTGGCCACGGAGCGTTTCACTCTGCAGCCGCCAGCCGGAGTGGTCCCGGAGGCTCTCCCATGAGTTTACCGAGCAACAGGTTGGGGTTGGTAGGGCTGCTGCTGATGGTGTGCTGCCTGGGGCTGGGCTGTGGTTGTGACCGGCGTGACGACGATCTGGCGGGGCAGGGGCAGGCAGGGCCGCCCGTTGCAGGCGATACCTTGATTATCGGCTCCGGGGCCGATGCCGTTACACTGCTGCCAGTACTGGCCAGCGACGGTACTTCAGGCGATATCAATGGTTTGGTCTATAACGGACTGGTGCGCTACGACAAGGACCTGAATGTTGAGGGAGATCTGGCTGAACGCTGGGAAATTTCACCAGACAATCTGACACTGACCTTTCATCTACGACGGGGAGTGCGCTGGCACGACGGGGAGCCCTTCACTGCAGAGGATGTACTCTTTACCTACCGATTGTTGGTCGATCCAAAAACCCCTACCGCCTATGCCGAGCGTTACCGGCAGGTGGCCACGGCCGAGGTTCTTGATGCATACACCTTTCGGGTCCGCTACCATAAACCCCTGGCCACCGCTCTGATCAGTTGGGCATTTTCCGTCCATCCCCGGCACCTGTTGGAAGGGGTAGAGATCACCAAGAGTCCCCTGGCCAGCCGTCCCATCGGCACCGGTCCCTATCGCTTCGTCGCTTGGAAGCGGGGCGAAAAGATCGTGCTGGAGGCCAATCACGACTATTTCGAAGGTTCCCCTTACATTCAACGGGTTCTGTATCGGGTAATTCCCGATGCCCTTACATTCAACGGGTTCTGTATCGGGTAATTCCCGATGCTTCGACCATGTTTCTTGAGATGCAGTCCGGTGGCCTTGATCACATGGGCCTGACCCCCCTGCAGTATGCGAGGCAGACCGATACGCCGGCTTTCCGTCGACGGTTTCGTAAATATCGCTATCCGGCCTTTGCCTATACCTATCTGGGCTATAATCTGCGCCGGCCGATGTTTCAGGACAAGCGGGTCAGGCAAGCCCTGTCCTACGCCATCGACAAGCAGGAGATCATCGACGGAGTACTGCTCGGACTCGGCCAGGTCGCCAGCGGGCCCTATAAGCCCGGTAGCTGGGCTAGCAGCTCCAAGGTGCCGCGTTATCGGTACGACCCGGAGCGGGCCCGCGCACTGCTGGCCGAGGCGGGCTGGCAGGACAGCGACGGCGACGGAGTGCTCGACCGGGAAGGGAAGCCCTTGACCTTTACCATTGTCACCAATCAGGGCAATGACCAACGGGTAAAGGCAGGCGAGATTATTCAGCGGCGCTTGTCCGAAGTGGGGGTGAAGGTCAAGTTGCGGGTTGTGGAGTGGGCTGCTTTCCTCAAGGAGTTTATCAACCCCGGCAATTTCGACGCTACCATACTCGGTTGGAGCGGCGGTATCGATCCGGATGTTTACAACGTTTGGCATTCGAGCAAAACTGGGCCGGGCGAGCTTAATTTTATCGCTTTTCATAATGCCGAGGTCGATCAGTTGCTAGAGGCAGGGAGGCGCACCTTTGATCTGAAGAAGCGTAAGGGGGCCTACGACAGATTTCAGCAGATTCTGGCCGAAGAGCAGCCTTATACTTTTCTCTATGTACCGGATAGTTTGCCGGTGGTAGCAGCACGTTTTCGCGGCATCCAGCCGGCCCCGGCCGGTATTATGTATAATTTCAATCAGTGGTATGTGCCGAAGCAAGAGCAGAAGTATCTGCGCTGATTCTGGTTGACATAAAGGTTTTTAAAACAATAACTTAGAAACGCATTCCTGATATGTTGCTTTATCTTTTTAAACGTTTGTTGTTGATGCTGCCGATACTCCTGGGGATCACTCTGATCTCCTTTGTGGTGATCCATTTGGCCCCTGGTGAACCCACCGATATGCAGACACAACTCAATCCCGAGGTCAGCGTTGAGTTGCAGCAACGGCTGCGTGCTCAATACGATCTTGATCAGCCGCTGATGGTCCAGTACGGTAAATGGCTCGGGCGGCTGGTGCACTTGGACTTCGGCGATTCTTTTTCACAGGACCGGCGGCCCGTGACCGCTAAGATCGCGGAGCGACTTCCGGTCACTATCCTGATCAATGTCCTTTCCATCGGCTTGATTCTGCTTTTGGCGGTCCCCATCGGCATTGTTTCGGCGGTCCGGCGCAATTCCCCTTTCGACCGTTTGACCACTATCTTCGTTTTTATCGGTTTCGCCACGCCCTCCTTCTGGTTGGCTCTGTTATTGATGGATGTGCTTGGGGTGCGCTATGGGCTGTTTCCCATCGTCGGTCTTAAGTCCCTGGGCTACGACTATTTGAGCTGGTCCGGAAAAATTCTCGATATGCTGCATCACCTGGTGCTGCCGGTTTTCGTTTCGGCCTTTGGTGGCTTGGCCGGATTTTCCCGCTACATGCGAGCTAACATGTTGGATGTGATCCGCCAGGATTACATCCTCACTGCCCGGGCCAAGGGTCTGACGGAAAAGGCGGTGATCTGGAAGCATGCTCTGCGCAATGCGCTGCTGCCGGTGATTACCATCCTTGGCCTGTCGGTGCCGGGGCTGATTGGAGGCAGCGTGATCTTCGAGACGATTTTTGCTATCCCCGGCATGGGTAAGCTCTTTTACGACGGGGTTATGATGCGTGATTATCCGCTGATCATGGGGATATTGGTGATTGGTGCAGTACTAACTCTGGTGGGTAACCTGCTGGCCGATCTGGGTTATGCCCTGGCTGACCCCCGTATTCGCCACAGTTAGTTTTGATGGCGTCGCAAAAAGTCCGCCCTACGGCGTTAGGTTGTTTTTTTAGGACCTCGATATACGAATCGTATGCCTTCGCCCCTGAAAAAGCACCAGGCCTTGTAGGACGAAATTTTTACTTAGCCATCCCTTAGGCATCCTGTAACTGTAAGCCTTGGCAGTGAATCAAGGTTGGAATGTACGCTTTAAGGTTGTCGATTGATCAATTCATAATTCAGGAGGATAAAATGGAAAAGATCTTTGTCACCGGCGGTGCCGGCTACATCGGCAGCCACGTCGTCAAGGCTTTAGGCGAAGCGGGCTATCAGGTGCTGGTCTATGACAATCTCTCCACCGGTAATCGCTGGGCCGTTCTGCACGGTGACCTGGTGGTCGGCGAATTGAGCGATCGTCAATTGCTTACCGATACCCTGCGTGATTTTCAGCCCGATGCGGTGATGCATTTCGCCGCCTTTATCGAGGTGGCCGAAAGCGTCAGTAATCCTCTAAAATACTATCGCAACAACACTTTAAATGCCCTGCAACTTCTTGAAGTTTTGCAGGAGCTCAACATCGGCCGTTTTATCTTTTCCTCCACGGCAGCTGTCTACGGCACCCCCGAGGAGATACCGGTGGCCGAGACGGCACCGCTGGTACCGATTAACCCTTACGGCGCCTCGAAGATGATGTCCGAGCGTTTGTTGGCAGATCTTTCCCTAGCGTTGCCGGAAGCCTTTCGTTATGTGGCCCTGCGCTATTTTAATGTGGCCGGTGCCGACAGCGGCGGTCGCATCGGCCAGGCCTATAAGAATCCTACTCATCTGATCACCCGTGCCCTTAAGACCGCTCGGGGTCAGTATCCCGCTCTGCACCTGTTCGGCACCGATTATCCCACCGAGGATGGCACCTGCATTCGCGATTATATCCATGTCGATGATCTGGCTGCGGCGCATCTTGTCGCTTTGCGCCACTTGCTCAATGGTGGCCAAAGCGATATTTTTAATTGTGGCTATGGTCACGGCTATTCAGTACGGGAAGTTATTGACGTGGCCAAAAAGGTCAGTGGTGTCGATTTTTCTGTGGTCGAAGTCGAGCGGCGAGAAGGGGACCCGGCGGCACTTACCGCCAAGTCCGACAAGATCATCAAAGAACTCGGCTGGCAACCTCGCCATGACGATCTGGAATTTATCGTTCGCACCGCCTGGGAGTGGGAGCAGCAGGTTGATCCCAAGCTGAACGACTGAGTCTCGGACGCACCATCCACCGTAATAAGGGGGACGGCGTATGACGGATAATAGACCCAAACTCGGCCAAATGCTGGTCGAAGCAGAACTTATCGATGAACTCCAGCTCAAGTCGGCCTTGGTCCATTAGCAGCACTGGCGCTGCCTGTTCGGTGCCTCGCTGGTGAAGCTTGGTTATGTCGATGAAGAAGAGCTTCTGGAGTATGTAGCCGATGCTTTAAACCTGTTGCGGGTCGATCTCAAATGGCGCGCCATCCCCAGAGAGTTATTGGACCTGATGCCGGAAGGCAAGGCTCGGGAATATCATGTCATCCCGGTGGACCCGGGTACGATTCGGTCATCGGCTGACGATCCGGACAAATTTAATAAATTGCTTCTGTTGCTCCTTGCAAAGGGGCTGATTTCCCGTAGTGAATACGATCTTCTAAGGTAAGTGTGGTTATGAATGGTGAAGTGAAACAGTCTTTTTGGCGTCAGGTATTCTGGCCACGGCTGCGCAACAATCGCATGGCCATGGCCGGTGCCGCTATTGTGCTGGTCATGGCTGTTTTGGCGCTGCTGGCACCGCTGCTGGCCCGAGACCCAGGGCATATTGACATCGCCCTGCGTCTGCAAGCGCCGAGTCTCCTCTATCCCCTCGGCACCGATGATCTGGGTCGCGATGTGCTGGCCCGCATCCTTTATGGCGCCCGGATCTCTCTGTTGGTTGGGGTGGTAGCGGTCGGTATTGCTACGGCCATCGGTGTGGTTCTAGGTGCTCTGGCTGGCTATTACGGCGGCTGGGTCGATATCCTGATTATGCGGTTCGTCGATATCATGCTCTGTTTTCCGAGCTTCTTTCTTATTTTGGCGGTGGTGGCCTTTTTAGAGCCGTCCATCTGGAATATTATGATCATCATCGGTCTCACCGGCTGGATGGGAGTCGCCCGACTGGTGCGAGCCGAGTTTCTTTCGCTGCGAGAGCGGGATTTTGTGCTGGCGGTGCGCGCCGCCGGAGCTCGAGACAGGCGCATCATCTTTTGCCACATTTTGCCCAACGCCCTGTCGCCCTTGTTGGTTTCAGCCACCCTGGGTGTGGCCGGGGCGATCCTTACTGAGAGCGCTCTGTCTTTTCTCGGTATCGGCGTGCAGCCGCCGACTCCTTCCTGGGGTAATATGCTCATCACCGGCAAACAGACTCTCGGTAGCGCCTGGTGGCTGTCGGCCTTCCCCGGCCTGGCCATTCTGATCACCGTGCTAGGCTACAACCTTCTCGGTGAGGGGATTCGCGATGCCCTCGATCCGCGTCTTAAAGAATAAGACTCCAACGCAGAGGCCGCAGAGAAATGTCTCTATAATCAAAAGAGAATTTCTCTGCGATCTTTGCGTTCTCTGCGATAATGCTGTCTTTTAAAGCCTGTGACTTTTTTGGAATATAAGATCTGACATGAAAACTGGACGAAACGAGCCCTGTCCCTGCGGCAGCGGCCTCAAATACAAGAAATGCTGTCTACTCGCCTCGGCTGCACCGTCTATGCTTGAGTTGACCCCGGTGCCGCTGGTAGAGGCTCGCGCCCGGGCTTTTGCCGAGGGTGATTTCGCCTTTATCTACGACAGCTACCACTGTGATGCCCCTTTTCGTCGTCACTTTCCGGTGCGGGACGAATACCTAAGCTATGCCCGCAGCGATCTTCAAGGCCGCTATCGCATTCACTCCTGTCAGGTTTTATGCGACGATATGCCCCTTGAGGGCGAGGCGCGAGTCCTGTTTTTTCTTGACCTTGAGTATGGTGGCGAGGGGCATCAATCCCTGGAACTTGCGCGCTTTTTGAAGACGGCTGATGGGTGGCGCTACCATTCCGGTCAAAAGGTAAATCGCGAACAATTTACTGGCCCACTGGAAGAGATCAGTATGGCCCAAGTTGAAAAGTGCGCCGAGGGGATCTCTTTCTAGCTGTAGCACTAATTGAATGGCAAGGGGAGGGCGGTATGACCTCAGCCGAGCAAGGATTTAGTTCATGAACGGCAGTAATCGGCCTCGGGTCCTGTGGGCGAGCCGCTTCGGCTTCGTGTTGGCCGCCGCCGGCAGCGCCATCGGCCTCGGTAATATCTGGAAGTTCCCCTATATCACTGGCCAGCATGGCGGTGGGGCCTTTGTGCTAGTCTATTTGGCCTGTATCGCCCTGGTCGGGGTGCCGATCCTGATGGCCGAACTTCTGATCGGCCGCCAAGGACGACGGGATGCTGTTGGCTGCTTCGCGGTTCTTGAAAGACCTGGCAGTCCCTGGATGATTGTCGGGTGGGTCGGAGTCGCCGCGTCCTTTATCCTTTTGTCCTTCTATGCGGTGGTGGCAGGCTGGAGTTTCGATTACGTGGTTATGGCCGCTAGTGGCGCCCTGCGCGGCCGCAGTCCCGTTGAGATCGAAGGGTTGTTCGGGGTCTTGGTTTCCTCGCCGGGCCGGGTAATCTTCTGGCAGGGGGTGTTTGTCGTTGCGACAGTAGCCATTGTTCTTGGCGGCGTGCGGGATGGCATTGAGCGCTGCAGCCGTATTTTGATGCCGGCTCTCTTCATTCTGCTGCTGGTTCTGTTCGGTCGTGGCTTAATGTCGTCGGGTGGTGTACCGGCGCTTCGTTTTATGTTCCAGGCCGATTTCTCCGCTCTGACTCCCCAGGCTCTGCTTGACGCTGTGGGCCACGCCTTTTTCACCCTGTCCCTTGGGGCCGGCACCATGATCACCTACGCCTCCTATCTCGATCCCGAGGCTGATCTTGGTGGCCTGGCCCTGCGTATCGCCCTGTTAGACACCCTGATGGCTTTACTTGCGGCCCTGACGATCTTTTCAGTTGCTTTTACCGCCGGTATCGAGCCGGGCTCCGGACCGGGCCTGGTCTTTCAGACTTTGCCGATCCTGCTTCTCGAATTGCCCTTCGGCTCTGTGCTGGCCCTGTTATTCTTTTTGTTATTGGCTTTTGCGGCCCTGTCCTCGTCTATCTCCATGCTTGAAGTAACTGTCGCTTATCTGGTCGACGAAAAGAGCTGGCCCCGCTGGCGTGCTGCCGGCCTGGTGGGCATCGCGGCTTTTCTGGTCGGTGTGCCCAGTGCCTTGTCTTTCAATCTGTGGCAAGACTTTAAGCCTTTTTTCGGTCGTACGTTTTTTGAGGCCTGCGATCTGTTGGTCTCTTCCTATCTGTTGCCTCTCGGCGGCCTGTTGGTGGCTATTTATATTGGTTGGGTGTGGCCCCGTCGCCATTCTCTGGCTGAGCTAGGAGCTGGGCGCCAACAGCAGCGTTGGGTTCATAGCTGGCAACTGTTGCTGCGCTATGTGGCTCCTGCGGCGGTCATCATTGTGCTGCTCAACCAGATGGGAGTATTTCGCTGATGCCCGAGTTGCCCGAAGTAGAAACCATTCGTTGTGGTATTGAACCCTTTATCAGGGGGCGCTGTGTCACTCAGGTGGTGGTGCGCACCCCGAGGCTGCGCTGGCCGATACCTGCTGATCTGGCCAACCGGCTTTGCGGTCAGACCGTGTATGAGGTTGAGCGGCGGGCTAAATACCTGTTGCTGCGCACCAAGGTTGGTACGTTGTTGATCCATCTGGGTATGAGTGGGTTTCTACGTGTTCTGCAGCAACCTCACGCACCTGGTAAACATGATCATGTTGATATTGAGTTCGCTGGTGGGCTCTGTTTACGTCTTAACGATGTGCGCCGTTTTGGCGCCATGCTGTGGCTCGATGGCGACCCCATGCTCCATCCATTGTTAGCGGACCTCGGTCCCGAGCCTTTATCGGAGGAGTTGGGCGGTGCTTACCTGTATCAGCGGAGCAAGGGACGCCGCCTGGCCGTTAAACCCTTCATCATGGACTCCAAGGTGGTGGTGGGTGTCGGCAACATCTACGCGAGTGAGTCGCTGTTTCGTGCTGGCATCGATCCTGCTCGGGCTGCAGGGCGAATCTCTCTAGCGCGCTACCATCGACTTGCCGAAGTCATTCGCCAAGTGCTGTTGGAGGCCATCGCCGCCGGAGGTACCACCCTGCGGGATTTTAGCGATCAGGATGGGCGCCCTGGTTACTTTACTCAGCAGTTGCAGGTCTACGGTCGGGATGGTCAGCCTTGTTCCATCTGCGGCCAGGAAATTATCAAAATTCAACTCGGCCAGCGTTCGACTTATTTTTGCCGACAATGCCAGCGGTGATCGCGAATTTTCGCTATCCTTTTTAAACACGATTTTTAAAGCCGCAACCTCATAGTCGGCTTTCAACCAGGAGTATGTTGTGGAAGGTTATCGTTTTGTCATGCCCTATCGGGTGCGTATTAGTGATATCAACTATGGTGGGCATGTTTCCAATGCCGCGGTACTGAGTTTTTTTCAGGATGGCCGCATCGGTTATCTGCAGCAGCTTGGGCCCTTTAGCGAGATGGATATCGGCGGCTGCGGTATTATTCTTCCCGAGGCCCATGTCCAGTACAAAGCCGAGATGTTTCTCGGCGAGGAACTGCAGATCGGAGTGCGCATCGCGGAATTGCGCCGTTCGTCCCTAATCATGAGCTATCGTATTGAGCGACAGGGGGAGGTCACCGCTGAAGGTACCACCGCTCTGGTGGCTTTTGATTATGAAGCTCGGAAACCCCGTCGTTTACCCGTTGATTTTCGTCAGGCAGTGACTGTTTTTGAGGAATTGCCACAGGAATAGCCCTGTTGCGAAGGGAAAGGTGGAATAGCGGCACTCTAATGGTGCCACCCAAAACCTTCGGGGGTCTTTGTTTTTGTCCCGGGGTAGGGTGTGCTTAAGAGTATTTCGCTAACGCAGAAAGCTTTCAAGGTATTTAGAAAGAGTAGAACCTATCGTCGCTCCCAGAGCAAGGAGGCATGTTATGGAAGAGTTTCGTACTTGTCGTGAATGTGGCTATACCCGGGGTTTTCACGTCTATTTTAAGCCCGATGGAGAGCAGCATTGCATCGGTTTGATCTGCCCTTCCTGCGGTCGGGCCTTCGATATAGGCTGGGTTACTCCGCGCTTAGAAGGCCCGGCGGAGGCCGGCGCTCAGTTCTGATCCTCTGACGACAATAATAGTTGACGCTTTTGCTCAGGTATGTTAATTATGGCGTAAATTCGGCCTGGATGACGGGCCGTTACTATCCTTGCGAGGTCGGGCCATTGCTTGAGTTGCTAAAAGAAGATCTGAACACAGTATTCGAACGGGACCCTGCAGCGCGAAGCGTTTTGGAGATCCTTTTCTGTTATCCAGGTTTTCATGCCCTGCTATTTTATCGTTTGGCCCACGCTTTATGGCTACGCAAGTGGTACTTTCTGGGCCGGTTCATCTCCCATCTTGGTCGTTTTTTCACCGGTATTGAAATCCACCCCGGTGCCCACATCGGTCGCCGCTTTTTTATCGATCATGGTATGGGGGTGGTGGTCGGTGAAACCACGGAGATCGGTGACGGCTGCACCCTCTATCACGGCGTCACCCTGGGCGGTACCTCGTGGGCCAAGGAGAAGCGTCACCCGACTCTGGGCAATAACGTGGTGGTCGGTGCCGGGGCTAAGGTACTTGGTCCTTTCAAGGTGGGTGACAACAGCAAGATCGGCTCTAATTCGGTAGTGGTCAAGGAAGTACCTGTCAATTCGACGGTGGTCGGAGTACCGGGTCGGGTGGTTTATGCCAACGGTACGCGCAACGTGGAAAAACAGGACCTTGAACACGGCCAGCTGCCAGATCCCGGTGCCCAGGCCCTGCATTGTCTATTCGATCGGTTGAATTCTCTGGAAACTCGGGTGCAGGAACTGACCGGCGAAGCTGCGGTGAACGAGCAAACAGCTGAAGCGGCGCAGCAGGGACGGGACTGAGCCATGCGCATCTCTAATAAGGCCCAATACGCGGTCCGAGCCATGGTCCGGCTGAACCTCTGTGTCGAGGATGGTCCGGTTTCGAGTAAGACAATCGCTGCCAAGGAAGATATCTCTTTATCGTTTCTTGAGCAGATCTTCGTCAAGTTGCGTCGTGCCGGTCTGGTGAGCAGTATTCGCGGGCCCGGTGGCGGTTATGTGTTAGGACGGCCAGCAGACGAGATACGTATTCACGAAATTATCGAAAGTGTCGAGCAGACCCTGGTGCCGGTGGCCTGCATGGATGAGGAGGGGCGCTGTAACTGCGACGAGCAGTGCATCACCCATACGGTTTGGGAAGGGCTTGGCCGGCGCATTCGCCACTTCCTGTCATCGATTACCCTGGCGGATTTGACCAAAGATGCCATGGAACAGCTAGCCCCGGCCGCAAGCGGCCCGCGGAGCATATGTCATTTGGAGGAAGAACAGTGAAACGGATCTACATGGATAACAATGCCACCACCGCGGTGCGTCCGGCAGTGTTGGAGGCGATGTTGCCTTTTTATAAGGAACAGTTCGGCAATCCGTCCAGCATTCACTGGGCCGGTAAGTCCGTGAGTAGCGCCGTCGATGGAGCGCGGGCCCAGGTCGCGGCACTGATCAACTGCCAGCCGGAGGAGATCATCTTTACCTCTTGTGGCAGTGAGGGTGATGCCCTGGCCATTAAGGGCAGCGCGGAATTTTTGCGGGACAAGGGTAACCACATTATTACGACGGCTGTTGAGCATCCGGCGGTGCTTAATTGCTGTAAGTATCTTGAGAAACAAGGCTTCGAAGTCACTGTGCTGGCCGTCGATGGTGAAGGCATGATCGATTTGGCAGAGCTGGAAGCGGCCATTTGCGAGCGGACCATTCTTATCTCAGCTATGTGGGGCAACAACGAAACCGGCACCCTGTTTCCTGTCGCGGAAATTGGGGCCATTGCCCGTAAACATAAAGTGCGCTTTCATACCGATGCAGTGCAGGCGGTGGGTCGGGTGCCCGTCGATGTGCGCGCCTCCGAGGTCGACCTGCTGACGATCTCTGGTCATAAATTCGGAGCCCCGAAGGGGGTTGGTGCTCTCTATGTGCGTAAAGGCATGGGTCTGACGCCGCTGTTTCACGGCGGCCATCAGGAGCGCAATAAGCGCGCCGGTACTCATAACGTACCGGGCATCGTCGGTCTGGGCGTGGCCTGTAAACTGGCCGCAGCTGATCTGGCCGTTCAGGAAGGCCGTATTCGCGCCTTGCGCGACCGTTTGGAACAAGGTATTCTATCGAGCATTCCTGAGGTTCAGGTTAATGGTCATCGCCAGCAACGTCTGCCCAACACGCTGAATATAAGTTTCGCTTACATTGAGGGCGAGGCGATTCTGTTGTTCCTTGATATGAAGGGCGTGGCGGCATCGAGCGGTTCGGCCTGCATGTCCGACTCTTTTGGCCAATCCCACGTGATTGGTGCTATGGGAGTCGATGCCATGATGGCCAATAGCAACATTCGTTTCGGCCTCGGCCTGGACAACACCGAAGAAGATGTCGATTTCGTGTTGGAAATCTTACCTGAGATTATTCAGAAGCTGCGAGACATGAGTCCCTTTTACAGTGAGCGGGCAGCCAGTTAGTTTCCGCCTGGAAACGGCCCTTTTCCCCAATCTCGGCGTCAATCCGCGCCCTTGCGTGTGCGGCGTAAACAGCTACGCCTCCGTGCAAGCGCTTGATTTCCTTGACCTTGGAAAAAACTGCTCGTTTCCGATTCGGAAACCTGTTGTTGTGTTCAACCACGTATGTTTGTAATTTATGCCCTGACGCTTATCGTCGGGCTATAACCATATCCAATGAGAACAAAAGGAGTCTGCAATGTATTCCGATAAGGTCATAGATCACTTCACCAATCCCCGTAATGTCGGGGTCATTATCGACGCCGATGGCATCGGCGAAAAAGTCAGTTCATCCTGTGGCGACCGCATGAAGGTCTTTCTCAAGGTTGTCGATGGGGTTATTGAGGATCTGAAATTTCAAACTTATGGCTGCGGCGCAGCGATCGCTTCTTCCTCCATGATGTCTGAACTGGTCATCGGCAAGACTCTTGACGAGGCCCAGGCTCTGACTAATGATGCGGTTGCCGAAGCCCTTGACGGCCTGCCGGATCCCAAGCTGCACTGCTCCAACCTGGCAGCAGACGCTTTGCACGATGCCATCAAGAATTACCAGGGAGAAGGTGCCTGAGGGTACTTTCCACCGAGACGCAGATGCTTTGTTCGAGGGCCATCCGTTTCTGCGGATGGCCTTCTTTATAAGCCGCAAGGATTGATGCATTCAAAAAACTCAGAGGATGGGTAAGCCATCAAGGATCGTAATGGATAAAAAACGAATCATGGTCGCCATGAGCGGCGGTGTAGATTCCAGCGTGACGGCCGCCTTATTGCAACAGCAGGGACATGAAGTGCAGGGCTTGACCATGCGGGTCTGGGATGGCCCGGTGGATGTGGCTGTTGATGCTCGTCGAGTCGCTGATCAGCTCGGCATACCCTTTCATCTGGTCGATCTGCGCGAGGAGTTTCAGCAGCGGGTTGTGAAGCCTTTCTGTAGTGAGTATCTACAAGGGCGCACCCCTAACCCCTGCGTGCTGTGCAATCAAGCTTTCAAGTTTCGCCTGCTGCTCGATCAAGCTCAAGCCCTCGGTGCCGATTACCTGGCCACCGGGCACTATGTGCGGGTAGTTCAGCGCGATGGGCGTTATCTGCTGGCCAAGGGTCACAGTGTCCATAAGGATCAGAGCTATTTCCTTTTTACCCTGACCCAAGAGCAGCTCAGCCGAGTCTGTTTCCCCCTTGGCGAGATGGATAAGGACCAGGTCCGCGCTCAAGCCTTAAAAATGCAATTGGCGGTAGCTACCAAAAGCGATAGCCAAGATATCTGTTTTATCCCTGATGGGGACTATATCGGCTTTTTGGAAGAACAATGTCCGGTTGCCGACCGCAGTGGCGAAATTGTACATGTCGGTGGCCAGGTACTCGGCCGCCATGCCGGAACCCATCGCTACACCGTCGGTCAACGACGGGGCCTCGGTCTGGCCTGGTCCGAGCCACTGTTCGTGGTGCGACTCGATGCCGCCCAACGACAGGTGGTGGTCGGTGAACGCCGTCACCTGGATGCCAGCGAGTTGATGGTGACCGACTGCAACTGGATTATTGCCGAACCGTCCGAACCGTTACGCTGCCGGGTGCGGATTCGTTATCGTCACAAGGAAGCGCCAGCTACGGTTACTGTCCTAGGCGAGGGCCGCTGTCGGGTGGTTTTCGACGCGCCGGAGAAGGGCGTCACCCCCGGGCAGGCGGCGGTTTTTTATGATGATGATTTAGTGCTTGGAGGCGGGTGGATCGCATGAGCTGCCGCTTTGCCATCGCTACCCTCGGCTGTAAAACCAACCAGTTTGAGTCGGCGGCCATGGAGGAATCCTTGACGGTGGCCGGTTATCGGCCTGTACCTTTTGCCGAAGGTGCGGATCTAGTGATCATCAACACCTGCACGGTGACTTCGGCTACGGATAGCCAGTCGCGCAACCTGATCCGCCGTGCCAGGCGGCATAACTCAGAGTGCCGTATTGTCGTAACCGGCTGCTACGCACAGGTCGATCCCGCAGCCCTGTCCGATCTTCCGGGGGTGTCTCTGGTCATTGGCAACGAGGAAAAGCGCGACCTGTTGCAACGCCTCATGGCGCAGGGGCCTCGGGTGCAGGTTGGCGATATTCGCCAGCAGGCCGGTCCGGCTTTGTCCCTGACAAGTTTCGCCGGACGTAGTCGCGCTTTTGCTCAAATTCAAAATGGCTGCGACGCCTACTGTTCTTACTGCATCATCCCCTATGCTCGCGGCGCGAGTCGTTCGGTGCCGCCTGACCAAGTTCTCGTCCAGATACGGGAATTGGTAAAGAGTGGATTCCAAGAGGTGGTGCTGACCGGTATCCATATCGGGGGCTATGGCAAGGATTTGGATTCGCCTATCAGTCTGCTGCACCTGGTGCAACGGATCGAGGAGGAGACCGATCTGGTGCGGCTGCGACTTGGATCCATCGAGCCTCAAGAGATTGATGATGCCCTGATTGAAGCTGTAGCAACTTCTAGCATCCTCTGCCCCCACTTTCATATCCCTCTGCAATCGGGGGACGATGCAGTTTTGCAGCGTATGAATCGCCACTATAGCGGCAGTTTTTTTGCTGATCTGGTACAGCAGATCATCGAGAGGTTGCCGGAAGCGGCCATCGGTCTCGATGTGATTACCGGTTTTCCCGGAGAGACGGAAGGGGAGTTTGAAAATACCCGAAGTCTGATTGAACAGTTGCCGATCAGCCACTTGCACGTTTTTCCCTACAGCCGTCGACCGGGTACTCCCGCTTCAGATTTTCCCGACCAGGTGCCAGGGCCGCTGGCCAAAGAGCGAGCTGCAAAGCTGCGCATCCTTGGCGAACAAAAACAACAGAACTTTGCTCGACGTTTTCTCGATCGTCCATTACAAGTGGTGGTAGAAGGTGGGCGGCGGGACGGACTCTGCAAGGGCCTGAGTGGCAACTATCTGCAGGTGACTTTTCCTGGACCGGCCGGACTTGAGGGGCAGTTGCTGTCCGTGATGGTCGACAAGTTCTCTGAGCAGACTTTGCAGGGACGCCTTAGTTCCTAGGCGACAAGTACCTAGGGGCAATTAGAAAACCGGCAGGAGCCGGTAACCTGATTATTAGACGACAAAAGGGCCCCGAAGTGGGGCCCTTTTGTTGTTTAAGCTATTGTTTGATCAACAACGTTATTTGATTTTGATAAATTTATCGGATTTTACGCCACACTTGGAACAGGTCTTGGGAGGCACTACGCCCTGCTCGGTCAGACCACAAACGGTACATTGCCACTTCTTGCTCATTTTTGTCTCCTTATGGTTGCTGGGTTTCATGATAGTTTCCCGTGTTTCTGGGCTATATTTTTTTTTAAATATAACCTGGGCGGTCAGAAATGTCCAGGTTAAAATGTCCTTTTTCCCGTATACCAAATAATATCGACAAAGGGATGATTTCATGGCTCGCCGAGTTGGGCCGCCTGCCGTCCGCGCTGTTCATTGACGGTGAGTAACAGCCCAATGCCCAGGATGAAAAAAACGGCCAAGCCGAGGATGGCGGAGCGGTTGGACCCTGTCAGTTGGATGAGCAGAGCAAAGGATAAGGGGCCCAGCACCGAGGCGCATTTTCCGCTGATGGCGTAGAAGGCATAGAATTCGGCATTGTGTCCGGGGGGAATGAGGGCGCCATAGAAAGAGCGACTGATCGCCTGGCTGCCGCCGAGAATTAGGGCTACTAGCAGACCGAGTAACCAGAACTGCCAAGCCTGTTCCATATGGTAGGCGTAAACAGTGACGATAATAAACAGCAGCAGGCTGGTCAGCAGGGCCCGTTTGCTGCCGTAGCGGCCAGCCAGGCGGCCGAAGAGCAGGGCGCCGGGCATGGCAACGAATTGAATCATTAAAAAACAGCCGAGAATGCTGGTCTGGCTGATAGCCAATTCTTCGCGGGCGAAGATGGCTGCGACTACGATAATGGTTTGAATGCCATCGTTATAGCAGAGAAAGGCTAATAGAAAGCGCAGCAGATCGGGAGTGGCAGTGATTTTTCTAAAGGTGCGCAGATAGCCGCGCCAGCCACCTAAGGGTAAGGTCTCGGCCGCGGGTCGCTGTTCTTCCCGCAGGTGACGAAAGGCGGGCAGGGCAAAGAGCGCCCACCAGAGGCCGGTCAGTAGAAAACCGACCCGGCTGGCGAAGGCGCCATCGGCCAGACCGAAGAATGCTGGCTGGCTGATGAGAAGGAAGACCAGCAGCAGGGCTAGGCCGCCGCCCAGATAGCCGAAGGCGAAGCCTCGGGCCGATAGGCGGTCCATCTCCGCCCCCTTAGAGAGCATGGGCAGGAAGGCGTTATAGAAGATATTGCCGGCGGCGAAGCAGGCGTTGGCCAGCACAAACAGAACAGCCGCCAGCAGGTAGCGGCCCGGTCCGGCCATGACCAGCAGGCAGGTAGCGGCGGAACCGGTCAGGCAGCAGATGATCAGCCAGCGCCGCCGAGTGCCGTAGCGGTCGGCATGGGCGCCGAGCCAGGGAGCGGTCACCGCCACTAAGAGCATCGAGCAGGTGACCGCATAGCTCCACAGGGCCGTGGCTGGCAGCGTAAGGCAATGCCCGAACAGGCACAGGGTGCCGCCGCCGGCCGGCACCAGGGCGGCAAAATAGACCGGCAGCACCGCTGCCAGGACTACAGTAGCAAAGGCCGAATTGGCCCAATCGTACATGCACCAGGCAAAGCGGGCCTGGCGCAGTTTTGGTGTCGTTGCATCCGTTGTCGGTTGCCCGGTTGGTTTCATCGCCTCACTCGGGGTCGCATTTATCCACGTATGCTACGTAGGCACATTCCTCCGGTAGCCAGTTGACCGAGCGCACCACCTCGGGGGTCAGCTTGACGCAACCTTCATCAACGGAAAAGCGTTTGTGATAAACCTTGCAGGTGCGGTTCACAATGTCCAGGTAGCGACAGGGGATCGGGGTCGTATGCACCCGGCCGTTGTGATCGATCCACTTTTCGAAGCAACACAGTCCGCATTGTTTGCAGAGAGCTTCCCAGTCGTCCATGGTCTTAGGCACACTCTGAATAGCCGCAAGAATGGCAGACGCAACAGCCGCCTTCGTGCTCGACAGGGCCACCACAATCAGGGCAAGCGCCGCTATTGGCGTTGTAGGAGACCTGTGATTCTTCATCGGTTTCGCTGAGCATGTGCATCTGAATGGCCTTGGCCACCGCATCAGCGCAGGAGGTCACCCGGTTGGGACCGAAGCCTGCCGGTTTATGACAGGTGATGCCGATCAGCTGCTTGACGGTCTGACGGGCTTGGCCGCCGCTGCGCCAAGCCAGAGAGACCAGGCGACCAATCGCTTCACACTGGCTGGCAGCACAGCCGCCGGCTTTACCCATGGTGGTAAAGAGCTCAAACAGGCCGCTGTCGTCTCGGTTGATGGTGACATACAGGGGACCGCAGCCCGTTTCCATCTGGTAGGTGGAGCCGGTCAAGGCCCGTGGCCGTTCCCGTTTACGACCGCTTTTCCCGGATTCGGTCGGCACGACCTGTTTCTCGGTCGGCTCGCTGCTCTTGGCCACCGACAGCACCTGCATGTCCCTTGATCCGTCGCGGTAGATGGTCACCCCCTTGCAGCCCTGTTGGTAAGCCATCAGGTAGACCTCGGCCACCTGGTCGCGGGTGGCGTCGTGCGGAAAGTTGACCGTCTTGGAGACGGCATTGTCGGTGTGCTTCTGAAAGGCCGCCTGCATGCGGATATGATCCTCAGGGGTAATATCATGGGCGGTCACGAAAACTCGCCGCACATCCGCCGGAATCTGCTCGAAATCCTGAATGGTACCGTGTTCGGCAATATCCTTCATCAGTTCCGCCGAATAGAAGCCCCGCTCCTTAGCGATCTTTTCGAAGAGGGGGTGAACCTCCACCAGCACGTCATTGTCGAGAACCTGCCGCACATAGGAGACGGCAAAGATCGGCTCGATGCCGCTTGAAGAGTTGGCAATGATAGAGATGGTGCCCGTCGGTGCGATGGTGGTACAGGTAGCGTTACGCAGAGCCTTTTCGCCAGCCAGGTCGTAGCTGCTGCCGACAAAATTAGGAAAGGAACCCCTTTCTTTGGCCAACTTGCGAGAAGCTTCGCGGGATTCCTGGGTGATGAAGCCCATCAGTTGTTCGGCTAGTTCCACCGCTTCGCTGTCGCTGTAAGCAAGTTTCAACAGTACCAGCATGTCTGCCCAACCCATGATTCCGAGGCCGATCTTGCGATTGGAACGGGTCATTTCGCGAATCTGTTCCAGGGGATACTTGTTGATTTCGATCACGTTATCGAGAAAGCGTGTGGCCAGCTTTACGGTATGACGCAGTTTGTCCCAATCCACTTGACCATCGGCAGTGACCATGCGGGCCAGGTTGATAGAACCGAGGTTACAGGATTCGTAAGGGAGCAGCGGTTGCTCGCCACAGGGGTTGGTGGCCTCGAATTCTCCCACGTGGGGGGTAGGGTTGTCGCGATTAAGGCGATCGAGAAATACCATGCCCGGCTCGCCGTTGGTCCAGGCCATTTCGACGATTCTCTCAAAGACCTTGCGGGCGTCCTTTTGTTTAATCACCTTACCATCCCGCGGGTTGATGATATCGTAGCTGCCGCCGGTTTCCACCGCTTCCATAAAGGCTTCGGTCAGGCCGACGGAGAGATTGAAATTGGTCAATACCGTCTGGTCTCCCTTCGCCATGATGAAGTCCATGATGTCGGGATGGTCGATGCGCAGGATGCCCATGTTGGCTCCGCGGCGGGTGCCGCCTTGCTTGATGGTTTCGGTGGCTGCATCAAACACCTTCATAAAAGAGATGGGGCCGGAAGAGACCCCCTTGGTGGACAGCACCACATCGTTGACCGGCCGTATTCGCGTAAAGGAAAAGCCGGTGCCGCCGCCGCTCTTGTGAATCAGGGCGGTGTTTTTAATGGCCTCAAAGATGCTCTCCATGGAATCTTCCACGGGTAGTACAAAGCAGGCTGACAGCTGACCGATTTCCCGGCCGGCATTCATCAGGGTCGGCGAATTGGCAAGAAACTCAACAGAGGTCAGCAGCCGGTAGAATTCCTCTTCGAGGGCGGCTGAATTTTCGCCTTGGTCGAATAGATCTTCGGCGGCGGCAACCGCATGGGCCACCCGGCGGAACATGTCAGCCGGTTGCTCCAGGACCTGGCCCTGCTCGTTGCGTTTAAGGTAGCGGCGCTCGAGAACAGTCAGGGCATTGTTGGACAGTTGAGGTTCGCTGGGGGTGCTGTTGCTCATGCTTTTTTCTCCGGCTGAAGATGATCGGCGCCGAGGCCGGTCATAAAAGGTTGAAGTTTCAATATGCTGTGGTGGTTGATGATTTAAACCACAATATGTTGAGTTTTGTCAAGATGCAAGGGCGCCATTTTTTCTACAAAAAGGAGCTACCTTTCGATCTCTGCAGCTTCTTGAGTTTACCCTGAAAGGTTATTTGAGCTAATATTTAAATAAGGTTTACCCGTGGGGCTTAACGTCGCCCTGTAAAGCGCAAAAGGCGGTTGCCAAAGGACCGACGGCAGTGTTAGTTTTCATCCGTTAAAATACTGGTGAGTTAACGACAGGCTTACGAAAGGACGTCATGAAAAAAGTCTATATTCTTGACACCAACGTCTTTCTCCACGATCCCCTGGCGATGCTGCGTTTTGAAGAAAACGATGTCGTCGTACCCATCACTGTTATCGAAGAAATCGACACCTTTAAAAAAGATCAAAGCGAGATCGGCCGCAACGCCCGGCAGCTTTCCCGGCAGCTGGACTCCTTTCGCCAGCAGGGTCATCTCACAGAAGGTGTGCCCCTGGAAAGCGGTGGAATTCTTAAGGTCGTTTTGTTCACCGCCGAGGCCTTTAACAGGCTGCCGCCCGAACTGCAGACCGACAAGGCCGATAATCGGATTCTAGCGGTAGCATTGCAGATGAAGGCCGAGTGCCAGTGCCCGGTGGTGTTCGTCACTAAGGACACCAACCTGCGGATCAAGGCCGATGCGGTCGGTCTTGTTGCCCAGGATTACGAATCGGACAAGGTCTCTATCGAAGAACTTTATTCCGGGGCCGCTGAGATTGAGGTCGCCAGGAGCGAGGTCGACCGTTTTTACGGGCAGGGCTATCTCGACCTTGTCGCCGACCTTTTACCCAATCAGTGTGTCACCCTGGTTGAGGCTGGCAACCCTGCCCACACCGCCATCGGTCGTTACCAGGCCACCCTAGAGCGGGTGGTGCCGCTGCTTCGGGTGCCCAAGGACGGACTCTGGGGCATCCATCCGCGCAATCGGGAGCAGCAGTTCGCTATCGATATGCTGCTTAACGACGATATTCAGCTGGTAACCCTGGTCGGCAAGGCCGGTACCGGTAAGACCCTGCTGGCTATTGCTGCAGGTTTGTATAAGGTTTCCGACGAGGAGGCCTATAGTCGCTTGCTGGTTTCCCGGCCGGTCTTCCCCATGGGACGGGATCTCGGCTTTCTGCCTGGTGACGTTGAGGAAAAGCTGGCGCCTTGGATGCAGCCGATCTTCGATAATGTCGATCTGATGCTCGGTATGGTGGACGAGCAGGGCAAGCGAAAACGAGGCTACCGAGAACTGGTCGACATGGGACTGTTGGAGATCGAGCCGCTGACCTATATTCGCGGCCGCTCCATTCCCAAGCAATATATGATCGTTGATGAGGCGCAGAATCTCACTCCCCATGAAATCAAGACCATCATTACCCGGGCCGGGGAGGGGACCAAGGTCGTTTTGACCGGCGATCCCTATCAGATCGACAATCCCTATGTTGATTCGTCGAGCAACGGCCTGACCTATACGGTAGAAAAAATTAAAGGACAGGATATCGCCGCCCATGTTACCCTCACAAAGGGCGAGCGATCACCGCTGGCAGAGCTGGCGGCCAACCTGTTGTAATGGTTGTGTTACCGTAACGCTCTTTTTGTTATTTAACGGCTCATTTACTTTATCCTGAACGATATAGATCATGCTGGTTCTCACAATTGAATCGTCCTGCGATGAAACCTCAGCGGCAGTAATCCGCGATGGACGGCAGGTCCTCTCCAATATCGTCGCCTCTCAGGTCGATGTCCATGCCCTTTACGGGGGAGTGGTTCCCGAACTCGCCTCGCGCAAGCATATGCAGGCCATCTCGGTGGTAATCGAAGAGGCCCTTGAGAAGGCCGGGGTGACCCTGGCTGATATCGAGGGGGTTGCCGTAACCCGCGGGCCCGGACTGGTTGGTGCCCTGCTGGTAGGCCTGGCAGCAGCTAAAGCGCTGGCCTTTGCTCTTCAGGTGCCCCTGGTCGGGGTGCACCATATGGAAGGGCATATCCTGGCCCCCCTGCTGGAGCAGGAGATCGCGTTTCCCTATCTGGCCCTGGCCGTATCAGGAGGCCATAGCCATCTTTACCAAGTCGATGGCATCGGTAGTTACCGCATCCTTGGCCGTACCCTCGATGACGCTGCCGGCGAAGCCTTTGATAAGGTGGCCAAGCTGCTCGGCCTTGGTTATCCCGGGGGGGCGGTTATCGACCGACTGGCTACTGAGGGTGATGCCAAGGCCATCAATTTTCCGCGGCCCATGTTGCACAAGGATAATTTTGACTTTAGCTTTAGCGGCATTAAGACTGCTGTTCTATACCATGTCAAAGCACAGAGCGGCCCTATTGAAGGTCAACAGTTAAAAGATGTGGCCGCTAGCTTTCAGCAGGCGGTGGTTGAGGTGCTGTGTAAAAAGACTTTACGGGCGGCTCGTCAGTTCGATCTGCAACGTATCGTGGTGGCTGGTGGTGTGGCTTGCAACAAGGGGCTTCGTCTTCAGATGGCCGCCATGGCCGCCGATCAAGGACGGCAGGTGTTTTTTCCATCCCCGGTCTTGTGTCAAGATAACGCTGCTATGCTCGGGGTCGCTGGCAACGCCTATCTGGAGCAGGGCCTTTGTGCTGGCCTTGATCTGAATGCCCGCACTAATTGGCCCCTTGATCAAGTTGGTGCAACCCAGGACTGACGGAGTGTGGAGCGGCATGTATCGACGTTGGTCTTTGATGCGGCAGTTGAAGTTGAATATGTTGCGCCTGGTGCGATTACGCGCCGAGCCCAACGATATTGCCAAGGGCTTCGCCCTCGGCATCTTTATCGGTATGACTCCGACCTTCGGCATTCAGATGGTCATAGCGATCTTTCTGGCCATGATCCTCCAAGAGAATAAAATTGCCGCCGCTGTCGGTGTCTGGATCACCAATCCGTTAACGGCTCCTTTTATCTACGCACTTGAGTATGAGTCGGGCCGTCTACTCCTTGGCCTGGACCACGCACAGTTGCCCCATGAAATGACCTTCGCTGCTCTCAAGAGCCTCGGCTGGGAGGTCATGCTGCCCATGTCGGCTGGCAGCCTGCTGTATGGTCTGGTTGCCTCGATTATTGCCTATATGGTCATGCTACAGACGGTACCTCTGTTCAAAAATCTGCGGATTCCACGGTGGCCACGTCGGCCGCGTAAGCCTAAACTCTAATATTTTTCATCACGCCCCAGCGTAAAAAGGTAGACAAAAACAAGCCCTATGAATTTCTTATTTCAAGGGGTTCCCTCCGTGGTTAGTTTGCCGGGCAGTCAAAGGAAAACAGCATGCAGCATCGACCAAAAAAACGTTTTGGCCAGAACTTTCTCCAAGACCAGCAGGTAGTGGATCGGATTATCGAGGCCGCTGAACTAGATTCCTCGGACAACCTGTTGGAGGTCGGTCCCGGTCTTGGAGCTCTGACGAACCGCCTGTTGCCCGCCGTTGGCCAAATGCATGTCATGGAACTCGACCGCGACCTGGCGGCTTCGTTTCAGGCCCGTCCAGAGAGCAATCTGCAGGTGCATATAGGGGACGCCCTGCGCCTTGATTGGGCCGAGCTGCTGACTGAGCCGCCCTATAAGCTGGTGGCCAATCTCCCCTATAACATCTCCAGCCAGATCCTGTTCAAGATTCTCGATAATCGCCAGCTCTTCTCCCGTTTGGTACTGATGTTTCAGCAGGAGGTTGGTGATCGGCTTTGTGCTGAACCCAACAGTAAGCAGTACGGTATCCTATCTGTACTTTGTCAGAATTATTTCGATGTTCGTCGGGTGGTACGGGTGGCTCCAGGAGCTTTCTTTCCGCCGCCTAAAGTCCATTCGGTAGTCCTGTGTTTCGACGCCTTGGATAAGCCTAGAGTGGCGGTGACCGACGAGCGTTTCTTTCGTAAGGTGGTCAAGGGGGCTTTCGGCCAGCGTCGCAAAACTTTGCGTAATAGTTTGCAGGGGGCTGGGCTGGCATTCGACGGTCTGATCGAAGCGCTCACGGAGATCGGTATCGACAGTGGTCGCCGCGCCGAGACTTTGACGTTGGTTGAGTTTGGTGCTTTAGCTGAGATGCTTCGTGTGCGTCTGGGGGATGGATTGGGAGCTAGCTGAGCTTTCCTGGTGTATATAGACTTTTAAGACCGCGGGGTTGCGCCCCCACCCGACGCCCGACTCTTTTTGCGCGCCAAAAAAGAGTAGGCAGAAAAAGGCGCCCCACCTCCTGGCCCTTCGGGGTCCCTACGCTACGCAGACATTTTGCGGGCGGGCAAAAACTCGCTTCGTTCAAACATTTCCCCGCCTAATCGCAAAACGTCCACTCCGCTTCGGCTGCGTCACAGGGGAGGGAAGGCTTTTGACCCAAAACCCCTATGAGTGCCGCCGAACGCAGGGATTTTAATCTGGAAAAGAAAGACGTCTGAGCGAAGCGAATCTCGTCTTTCCCGGATTAAAATACCGGAGTGAGGGAACCCCGCAGGGGCCAACGGGGGGCGACCTTCTTTTGGTTACTTTTCTAGGTCGTCAAGAAAAGTAACGCGCCCGGGCGGGCAAGACCGGCCGATTGATTGATTTGCTTGTTGCAGTGTTTTTATCTCTACTACCCAAACTACAAGACCGCGGGGTGGCGCCCCCGCCCGACGCCCGACTCTTTTTACGCGCCAAAAAAGAGTAGGCAGAAAAAGGCGCCCCACCTCCTGGCCCTTCGGGGGCCCTGCGCTACGCAGACATTTTGCGGGCGGGCAAAAACTCGCTGCGCTCAAACATTTCCCCGCCTGATCGCAAAATATCTACTTCGCTCCGGCTGCGTCAAAGGGGAGGGAAGGGCATTGAATCTTACATGTTGCGCTTTACGCCTTACAATTTTTACCCCCTATGAGTGCCGCCGAACGCAGGGATTATAATCCCGGAGTGAGGGACCCCGCCGAAGGCGGGCCAACGGGGGGCGACCTTCCTTTGGTTACTTTTCTAGGTCGTCAAGAAAAGTGACGCGCCCGGGCGGGCAAGACCGGCCGACTCAAAAGTTCGATGTGGGTGTGTGTTTTGGTCTGTTCAAAAACAACATGACCGCAGTATTGTACCCTGCCACTAGACGAATCGCTGCCCTTTCTTGTATGATTAATGCTAGACAGAGCTCGGCTGATATGCTAAATCTTTCAGCCGGTTGGCGAATGTCCCTTCACTCAGCCCGGAACTTGTGCCGGAGCAATAGCAGTGAAGTGATGCAGAAGCCATCAAAAATGACCGCCTGGATCCATCGGACTGGGACGGAAGACGACAGCTAATAAAGGCCGGCGAGCTATGCTCACCAGTCGTGCAGGCATGTGTCTTTCGGACTTGATCCGGAGGGCATTTTTTATTTTCTGCCCTATTTGCAAGGCGGCGAGGAGCCAACGTGCAGAAACGTAAAACCATACTCGATTTTCAGCGAATGAAGGCCGAGGGTGAAAAGATCACCGTGCTTACCGCCTACGACTATCCCTTTGCTCGGCTGATGGATCAGGCAGGCATCGATATGATTCTGGTCGGTGATTCGGTGGGCGTCGTGGTGGCCGGTTACGACAACACTCTGCCGGTAACCATGGACGAGATGGTTTACCACGCTCGGGCTGTGGCCCGTGGCGTGCAACAGGCTTTTATTATTGCGGATCTGCCCTTTCTTTCCTATCAGGTTGATGTGGTTGAAGCGCGACGTAATGCCGGCCGGTTGATGCAAGAAGGCGGTGCCCAGGCGGTAAAGCTCGAAGGGGGCTGCAATGTGGCCACCACCATTCGCGCCATTGTCGATATGGACATACCGGTGGTGGGGCATATCGGCCTGACCCCTCAGTCGATTCATCGTATGGGCGGTTATAAGGTGCAGGGTAAGCACACTGAGCAGGCTAAACAGTTGCTCGCCGATGCTCATGCGGTTGAAGCCGCCGGGGCTTTCGCAATGGTCATGGAGGGTATTCCCGCAACCCTAGCCGCAGAAATTACCGCTGCTGTCGGTATTCCAACTATCGGCATCGGCGCTGGAGTCGACTGCGACGGCCAGGTGCTGGTGATTCACGATATTCTCGGTCTTTGTGAGAAATTTTCTCCCAAATTTGTCAAGCGCTATGCCGATCTAGCGGGAACTATCCGCGGCGGCGTTGAAGATTATATTAGCGAAGTTCGGAACGGGGAGTTCCCCGGCCCGGAACACAGCTTCAAGTAGGACGTTATGGAAATCATCACCTCGGTTACGGACATGCAGCAGCGCTGTCTGGCAGCTCGGGCCGCCGGTCGGCGCATCGCCCTGGTACCGACCATGGGTTTCCTGCATGAGGGTCATCTGTCCCTACTGCGGGAAGGTAAGGAGCGGGGCGATCTGTTGGTACTGTCCCTCTTTGTCAATCCAACCCAATTCGGGCAAGGCGAAGACCTCGACAGTTATCCCCGAGATCTGGAACGGGACGCCGAACTGGCCCGCAGTGTCGGCGTTGACTGGCTCTTTGCACCGACCGCCAGCGAAATGTACCCGGCAGGTTATGCCAGTTACGTCCATGTGGAAGGGCTTACCGAAGTCCTTTGCGGCGAGAGTCGACCGGGCCATTTTCGTGGCGTGACTACGGTGGTTTGTAAGCTCTTTACTATTGTCCAGCCGCAGGTTGCGCTCTTCGGTCTCAAGGATTTTCAACAACTGGCTGTGATCCGGCGCATGACGGCCGATCTCAACCTGCCGGTAGAGATCGTCGGTATGCCCATCATCCGCGAAGCGGACGATCTGGCCATGAGTTCCCGCAATAGCTATCTATCGTCGCAGCAACGTGGTCAGGCCTTGGCCTTAAGCGATGCTCTACGCTTGGCTCGAACCGCCGTCGCCGACGGAGAGGAGAGTGCCGACAATTTGCTGCAGATGGTCCGCCGCCGCATTGAGCAAGAAGCCGATGCAGCTATCGACTACGTGCAGATATGCCACGCTGAAACCCTGCAGAAGGCGACGGTCATCGACCGCCATGCCGTGCTGCTGCTAGCGGTGCGTATCGGCCCAACCCGTTTAATCGACAACAGTTATCTCGTTGAGGAGGACTGCTCATTATGAACCGCAAAATGCTCAAATCTAAAATTCACCGTGCCACTGTAACCGGTGCTGATCTCGAATACGAGGGGAGCGTAACCATCGACCCCTTGCTGCTAAAGGCGGCTGATATTCTGGCCTACGAGGCGGTGGATATCTGGAACGTCACTTATGGCACCCGTTTTCAGACCTATGTTATCGAAGGTCAGCCTGGTAGCGGCACCATCTGCATCAACGGCGCCGCCGCTCGCTTGGTTTCCCGGGGCGACAAGGTGATTATCGCCAGCTGGGTTGAGATACCCAATCAAGAGGCCGCCAGTCACGAGCCGAAATTGGTCTTCGTTGACGATCATAACGTAGCGACCAATCAGGATAAAGAAACTCCCGGGCAAGGGGACCTGCGTAAAGCAATTTAGTCTCCAAATCGGAAACAATTTTTGAGTTATTGATGACCCTCTATCTGGCCCGCTATCTATTGCCGATCAGTGCTCCGCCTATCGAGGATGGGGCGCTGGTTGTTTATAACGGGCGGATTGCGGCCGTCGGCCGACGGCCCGAGCTGTTGCCAGGTTTTGCTGGCGAAGTGGTCGACTTTGGCGATGCCGTTCTGTTGCCAGCCCTGGTTAATGCTCATACCCATCTGGAGCTGAGCCACTTTCCCCGCTGGACTGCCACGGCCGATAGGTCTTCTGTTCCTACTTCTTTTGTCGATTGGTTGCTGTATCTGATTGATCTCAAGCGCGGCCTGACCGAGGACGACCTTGCGGCTTCTTTGCAGGATGGTTTGCGACAATGTCTGCGCTCTGGCACCGGGGCCATCGGCGATATCCTCAGCAGCCCATGTCTCTCGGCCGGTTATGCTGCCAGTCCTCTCTTTGGGCGTCTCTACTTCGAACTACTAGGAGTGGAGCAGGTTGCATGGCAAGGTGCTTTGTCCCGATTAGAAGCACAGCTGATGCAGGGTAAATTTGGTCACTTGCAGCCGGGGGTCGCGCCTCACGCTCCCTACAGTCTGTCCTCAGAAGCCATTGAGGCGATCTTCGCTATCGCCTACCGTAAAAGCTGGCCCTTGACCACCCATGTGGCCGAATCCCTCCAGGAAAGCGAACTTATTGAGCAAGGAACCGGCGAATTTCTGAAACGCCTTTATCCTGCGGTGGGCTGGGCTGACTATCGTCCGGCTGCTTTTAATTGCAGTCCGATGAGTTGTCTCAATCAACAAGGTGGTTTGCAGCCCAATAATCTACTAGTGCATGGAGTTCAGGTCTCTAAACTCGACTGTCGTTTATTGGCTGACCATAGTGTGACCATGTGTCTTTGCCCCCGCTCCAATGAGCGTTTGGGCGTCGGTCGGGCACCGGTAGCTGACTATCGAGCTGCCGGGGTCAAACTGGCCTTGGGCACCGATAGTCTGGCCACCAACGATTCTCTCTCGATGTGGGACGAACTAGCCGCCGCCCAGCGTTGTTACGGTGATCAACTCAGTTCTGGGGAGCTGCTGACTATGGCCACCCGCAACGGTGCCGAGGCTCTCGGCTTGAAGGGTGAGATGGGCACTTTGAGCAGCGGCGCTGGCGCCCATTTCCAGGTGTTGTCCCTGGCGGATGCGCCGGACCTGGAGCAGCTGGAAGAATATCTGTGTTGCCATGGGAACTCTCGTCCGCTCATTGCCCTCTATCTGGCCGGGGTTGAACGTCTGCAATCCCTGCTCTAAAATCCGTAAGGCGTAAAGGGGAGGATAGGACTTTAACCCATTTCGACTCATGGAAATAATGGCTTATGGTTTTTGATGGATCTGCCTAGGCGAAGCAGCAGGTTTTATCAGCGTCCACAATCGTTTTGGTTTATCGGTCCGGCTGAAAAACCTAGCGATGGTTTTTTGTCATCACTTGTTATACTATGGCTGTTTCCCGTTTAAGGCCGAAATAAAACCGGGAGGAGACGTCCCATGGCTCTGCGACTGTTGATCAAAACCAAGCTGCAACGTTATTTTCTAGCCGGTCTGGTGGCGGTAGTGCCCATCAGCCTGACGGTTCTGGTGGTGCGCTGGACCATTACCCTGATGGACCAGTTACTGCTGCGCTTTATTCCAGAACGCTTCTGGCCCGAGGTGCTGTTCGGCTTTGCCCTGCCGGGGATCGGTCTGCTGGCTACATTTCTGTTGATCCTGTTGGTTGGGGTGCTGGTCACCAACTACTTCGGCCGCTCGCTGCTGCATCTATCCGAAAGGTTGATGGGCCGTATCCCCCTGGTAAAGGGTATCTTCGGTCTGTTCAAGCAAGTTGCCGACACGGTCCTCAGCGCCGACCGACAGGGTTTCCGTAAGGTAGTGCTCATCGAGTATCCGCGGCGAGGTCTCTGGTCTGTCGGTTTCGTCACCGGCGTATCTCAAGGTGAGGTGCAGCGCATAACCGAGAAACGCATGATCAATGTCTTCATGCCGACCACCCCCAATCCCACCTCCGGTTACTACATCCTGGTGCCGGAAGAGGATGCCCGGGAATTGAGCATGACCGTCGATGAAGCCTTCAAGCTGATCATCTCTGGTGGCATGGTGTCGCCCCCCGAAAGCTGCCGTATCGACGCTCAACCCGCAGGTCAGACCGAGATATTTTGACTATAGCGGCTGGTGTTAACTTTTTAGCTGCAATGATTGTATAAAGAGGAAGTTAGGCATGGGCATTAAAATCATCGCCACCAACAAAAAGGCCTACCATGAGTTCTTTATCGATGAGGTCTACGAGGCCGGCATGGTGCTCACCGGTACCGAAGTAAAATCGCTGCGCCTCGGCCAGGTCAATATCAAGGAATCCTTCTGTCGTCTGGTCAAGGGTGAAGTGTTCATTAATAATATGAACATCAGCCCCTACGAGCAAGCCAGTCGCGAGAATGTCGATTCGACCCGGGTGCGCAAACTGCTGCTGCACAATGCGGAGATCGCCAAACTGTTCCGCAAGACCGAAGAGCGGGGCTTTTCTCTGGTGCCGACCAAGATCTATTTCAAAAATGGCCGGGTTAAGCTCGAAATCGGGGTAGGGCGGGGTAAAAAGCTTCACGACAAGCGTCACACCCTCAAAGAAAAAGAAGCAAATCGCGACATGGCTCGGGCGATTCGCGATCGGGACTAGGCTAGTTTGCCTCCAGAACACTGCCCGGTGTTCATCCGGAGGTTTTGGATGAGTACTGAGCTGGATTTTTAACCGCAAACGTGCGATAATGCATCTGTTCAAAAGCAAGAAAGACTCGGTAGAGACTTTCCACTATAACTAATTACTAAAGTTATGGGGGTGACCTGGTTTCGACGGGGATTGGAAGCAAAGGTGGCACGCCGGGGACGCCAGTTGGCCTCGTTAAAAAACTGGCATTTATACAAACGCCGATACTGACGTTTCGTACGCACTAGCAGCTTAATTGCTGTTACGTCTTGAGTTCCATTGCCTGTGTGGGCTTATAGACGCAATTTAATAGGCTAGTTCCAGCAAGGGTTCGTGGTGCCGGAGCGAAACTAAAGCGAAATCGCCTGTATCAGATCCTGTCGATGGGAGCGGCTGCAGGTTAAACTTAAATACACCGACTAAGCATGTAGAAGCCTTGTGTGAAAGATTTTCGGACGCGGGTTCGATTCCCGCCACCTCCACCATTAGTTTGCTTGTAAAAACAGAAGGTTAGGCCCCTTTCGGGACCTTCTTTCACCAGCACTTTCGCCACCTTTTCACTCTGCTGAGAAGGTGGCGAATTTTTTTACCCTTTATTTACTTGCTTCCAAAAAATCTGGGCCGAAATAGTCAATTATCTTTTCGATATCCGATTCAAGCCCTTGCCTGTACGATCCGTAGACTTCGTAAACCATTTTCCTGGATCCATGTCCCATTAGATTCACTAGGCGGTCTGGGTTACTGCTAATCGCGAAGCGCCGGGCTGATCGGAAATCTTCCAGCTCTGGACGACCAGATCAGGAACCGCGGCCTTTTCCTTGTAGATTTTTTTGATGCCTGCCTGGTGCAACTTATCGAGTTGCACGTCGAGGCTTTGGTCTACGGTTGACACCCTGGCATATCCAACGAGCATGTTTCCCTCCTGAAATATGGGCTTAATCCAGATTTTCAATCTGATATTCAGTGTCTGTTTTTCTGCGAAAACTCTCCTCGACCCACGCTTCAAGCGCACCCTTACCTTCTTTTGTAGCCGCCTTGCAAGCGGCCTCCAGGTCGTCTGTAATGTCGTTGACATCCACAAACGAGGTATTTTGGAAAATCACGCCGATGGTGTCAGCCGACATTCCGCATCCACTGAAAACCGTGTTGATCCCGCTTTCGTCGAAATGCACTTCAAAATTCATATCTTTCTCAACCGCGACACTGTCGTCATCCTCGGCGCCAAAATAAGGTACGCGCTTTAGGTATTCCAGGAACGCCCGATCAACCTCGGACTGCGCTCCAGCTAAAGTAAAAATCTCTTTCAGAAGATCCCCCGCCTCCCATTCATTATCGTCCTCCTCCAAC
>JABXKU010000004.1 GCA_013619105.1 Desulfuromonadales bacterium | reverse complement strand
CGTTCAAGAGGCGCCACCCCCGGTTCCTGCAAAAAGGCACAGACAAACCGCTCATAGCCTTCGGCAAAACGGTCAATAACCGCCAGACCGAATGCTTCCTTGCTGGGAAAGTAATGATAAAAGGACCCCTTAGGGACCTTGGCCAGCTGCAGCACGGCACCGATTCCGGTGGCACTGTACCCCTGAGTGGAGATCAGTTCCATGCCGACCTTGATAATGTCATTTCGCGTATCGCGTTTTTCCATAGCTTTCATTATTAGACCGGTCGTCTAGTCTGTCAAGGTTTTTTTTGACACGCAGAGCATCTCATGGCGCAAGTAGACGCCAAAGCCCCCTATCTAAATAGCCAAAATTCTTCACCGCATAAGCAGGGGCAACCACTCCTTAAGCGTTTTCTTTTCTCTGCGGCAAAGGATCTGCTCCAGCGTCTTTGGTTTGCTAAAGACCCAGCGTAACAACTAAGACTTCTCTGCCTTACGTTGCTGGCGCTGCTGCAGTCGGTGCAAACGCTGCAGACGTTCGCAGCGATGCAGCTCGTATTTCAGCGCTTCACCGGAAAGCAGGGTTTCCCAGAAGGAGAGTAACAGGGAACATATCATCAATGCCAGACTGATGACGAAGGCAAAACGTGCCCAGTATTCCTGATCAACAAACAGACAGACCATCGACACCATGCAGAGCAGAATACTTATAATTCCAGCCCCCTGCATCCATTTGATAAGCCGAACGCGCAGCCGCAAGTTATTGACCTGTCGGCGCACATCAAGGTCTTCACTCTCGGCTAATCGCCCGGCCAAGGATCGAATGACCTGTGCAACCGCCAAAAACCGATTGGTATAGGCAAGCAACAGCAACGAAATAGCCGGGAACAACAGGGCCGGAGTGGTGATATCAATAGTCATGGGAATTCATCCTCAACGCAAAGTGCAAAACCTGAAGTCTCCCCTACAAATAGCACAAAATCCCCGCCCGAAGGCGAGGACTTTGTCAACATTCTGAGGCGGTCCTTGCGGGACAGCTTTTTGTGTTTGTGTTCAATATGTTGAACCGAAGGGCGCAGCCGAACTATTTGATGATTTTTAGGTGGCTGCCCTTTTGAGGCGGTTGCGGAGCTTCAGATAATTCGGCGGCCGCTTCCACTGGGGCCGCTTCCACTGGGGCCTCTTCAGGCAGGGAATCTTCTTCCAAAGAGGGCAAGTTACCTTCATCGATCATCTGCTGCAGAGAATTTGCAATGGTCAGGCACTGTTTCATACAGACCCGCCGCACCGGGCAAGTGGAGCAATCGGCTTCGCCGCCGGCCACCCGCAACGAATGAATGACCAGGGCAACGCTTTCCGGCTGATTTAAGGGAAGAAAAAACATCTACTGACTCCTGTAGCAATATGCTTCTGACGTATATGACGAATGATAATTAACAGGAAGCAGCTGACAACATAGCAGCCTTCCCCCGGTATTTTCTTGCGAAGGGCAATACAGCATTTTATGCTCAAACGGCCGCTTTCTGCAGGTCCTAAAGCTTTCGATCGGCAGCCGCGGCGAATTTGCGCAGTTTGTCCATGGTAGCGTCAAATTCTGACGGACGCAGCGACTGGGGTCCATCGCAGGAGGCGGTTTCGGGGCTGTTGTGGACTTCGACCAGCAACCCATCACAACCGGCCGCCACCGCCGCATAACACATGGACGGCACCAAACTGGCGTGTCCGGTGGAATGGGATGGATCGATCACCACCGGCAGGTGGGTCTGCTCTTTAAGCACCGGCACGGCGGAGATGTCGAGGGTGTTGCGGGTCGCCGTTTCGAAGGTACGAATACCTCGTTCGCAGAGAATGACCCGCCGATTGCCTTCGGACAGGATATACTCAGCGCTCATCAGAAATTCCTTGATGGTGGTCGCCATACCGCGCTTGAGAAGCACCGGTTTGTCTTGCTGCCCCAGCAGCTTGAGCAGCGGAAAGTTCTGCACGTTGCGCGCCCCGACCTGCAGAATATCGGCATAGCGGGCTACCAGTTCTACATCCCGCGGGTTGACCACCTCGGTAATAATGGGCAGGCCAGTTTCCTGCCGAGCCAGGTCGAGCAGTCGCAGCCCTTCTTCTTCTAGGCCTTGAAAAGCATAGGGGCTGGTACGAGGCTTGAACGCGCCGCCCCGCAGTACCGTAGCCCCGGCCGCTTTGACTGCGCGGGCGGTCTCGATCAGCTGCTCTTCCCCTTCCACGGAACAGGGACCCGCCATCACTATCAGCTGCTCGCCGCCGATGGTTAGACCGGGCGCCAGCTCGATGATACTCGGCTCAGGGCAGACTTCGCGGCTGGCCAATTTGTAGGGCTGCAGAATCGGCATCACATTTTCGACACCCTCCATCGACTCGATAGACTGCAGGACCGCTTTGCCCCGTTCATCCCCTATGGCACCAATGACATTGCGGGTCGCTCCGTGAATCACGTGGGGTTTATAGCCAAGATCGCATATGCGCTGTTTGATCTCCAGCAACTGCTCTTGGCTGGCCCCCTGCTTCATAACAATGATCATCTTTGTCTCCTTCTGACGGCGCCTTCAAGCCAAGCGGTCTGACTTCGAGACGCGAGTTGTGGCTTTCCATTCGCCCCAGCCGCACCCTTTTCGCCGATAAAAAACAAAAAGAAAACCACGGGGCCGAAGTTTGGTCTGCCCGTGGTTTGTGTTAATCGGTTGATTGACGACTGTCAGTTACGTCAACGGACCTTCACCCTGGGCAGACGGCCTAAAAAAGAAGCCGCGCCAAAAGGAAAAACCGTTAAAAAACTCGCAACAAAACTGCATCGTCAACACTCCGTGAATTTACATACTCTTTTCTTCTAGCAGAATTACTGTCGAATAGCAAGGACCGCACGGTCTCTGCCTGAGCCTGAGCCAGAGGCACCGCAGGCCCCGGGGTCTGTGGATGAGCGCTAACTGGAATATAGGGCTTGAGTAAAGCTATCCAGCCAGCGATGCACATCATTTCTCCGAATTTCGTTACGCAACAGCTTCATCCGTCTGCGGCGTTCGTCCGGAGCCATGACATAAGCCTGATAAATAGCGTCGGCGGTACTTTCAATATCATAAGGATTGACCAGCAGTGCCCCCTTGCCGAGCTGATCCGCCGCTCCGGCAAACTCGCTGAGAATCAGCACGCCGTTGTTCTCCACCGAACTGGCACAATATTCTTTGGCCACCAAATTCATGCCGTCTCGCAGTGGGGTGATGAGGGCAATCTCCGAGGTCCGATAACGAGCCAGCAGCTGGGTGCGATCGAGGCTGCGAAAAACATAATAAATAGGGTTCCACATCGACTCACCGAAACGGGCATTAATGCGGCCAGCCAGCTGATCTAGGGTCTCTTTGAGATTCTGATAGTCAGGCACCAGGGTACGGCTCGGTACCACCAATTGCATCAGGCTGATCTTGGTAATAAGCTCGGGGTATTTCTCCAACGCCCGCTCAAAGGCCAAAAATCGCTCAGGTATCCCCTTGGTATAGTCAAGCCGGTCGACCCCCAGCATCAGTTGCCGGCCATGCAGGTTCTCATGCAGATACCAGGCAGCGTCCTCCACCTCTTTGGACCGTGCGCCGCTATCAAATTCGTCAAAATCGATACTGATCGGAAAATGCCCAACTCGCACCGTACGTCCTTCGAAGCGTAATAAATCGTACTGCCGTTTGCGACTGACCACCTCGACCTCGGTTAGCAGGGAGATCGCGGTGTTAACAAAATTACGCCGATCCCGCAGGGTCTGAAAACCGAGCAGGTCGTAAGCCAGAAGCGAACGAATTAACTGGTCCTTCCACGGCAGGCGGCGAAAGAGGTCCGGAGCCGGAAAGGGGATGTGCAGAAAGTAGCCGAGAGGTTGGGGCATCTGCAGAGCCCGCAACTGATCTCCCACTCCGATCAACTGATAGTCGTGAACCCAGATCAGGTCATCAGCCTTGGCATGCTCGGTCACGACCTGGGCGAACCGGCGGTTGACATCGAGATAAACCTGCCAATTGTCGTAAGAAAAACGACAGAAGCCGAGAAGATCGTGAAACAGCGGCCATAAGGCCTCGTTGGAAAATCCTCGATAATACTTTTCCACCTCATCGGCCGAAAGAGGCACCGCCGCCAGAGAATAGCCATGGTCCTGAGCAAAACCGGTCAACAGCTGACCCAGTGGAGCCTCATCGCCGCAACCCGGCCAACCGATCCACAACCCCTGCTGCTGCCGCATAACCGGAGCCAGGGCCGTCACCAGCCCGCCGCTTCCGGGGGTGATGTGCCATTCTTCCCCCCGAGACTCAACAACCGCCGGCAGACGATTGGACACTACCAGCAAACGCCTTTTTTGCTCTTGGGACATACTATTGTCTCCTGTCTCGCCAAAATTGTATGGGCATGAACTACAGACCGAGTTCCATGCGGCCTTGGGTTCCGCTTTGCAGCCCCAGCAACATGGTCAGATACTCCCGCAGATGGCGGGTAATAAGAAAATTCTCGCCGACAAAGCGCTGCGCCCGCCGCCCCATTTCCTTGAGCAGTTCACGGCGATGGAGCAGATAACGGATACGCAGTGCCGCTCCCTCCGGGGTGCGCACCAGAAAACCGGTGTAGTGGTCGAAGACCTGCAGGCGAATGCCGCCGGTGTCACCGCCGATCACCGGCTTTCCCTTCCACATGGCTTCGGCCACAGTCAGACCGAAGCCCTCGCGAATCGACTTCTGCAGCACAATATCGGCGGTCCGCTGCAAGGCGTTGATCGTATGGTGGGCATCTGCCGGCAACAACAGAACCTGAATGCGCGAATCCCCAGCTGCGGCCTGACGTACCTCCTCCAACACCGCCTCGCCTTCGGGGTCGTCACTGGCCCCCCCACCGGCAAGCACCAGCTGCAAAGGGGTCAGCTTTCCCGCCAACTGGCAGGCTTGCACCACCCCCAATGGATCCTTGAAACGATCGTAACGGGAGACCTGCAACATCATCGGCAGATCCGGATCAAGCTTAAAACGCTCGCGGACGCCCTGCAGCTCATCCAAAGGTAAATCGCGATTTTTTTCGCTCAACGGATCGATGCTTGGCGCAACAATGTACTGAGGATGGGGCAGCGGCTGAGCAAACTGGGGAATGGAAAAGATACTGGCGTCGTAGGGAATGACCCACTGCCTCAGATATTTCCACACCGGACGATAGGGATGACTGGCGTCAATGTGACAACGCCACAGCCAGCGCCCGCGACGCTCAGGGCAGTGACTCAGCAACGGCGCCGGCTGCGGGTCGTGAATAACCACGAAGTCGGCCTCTTCCAGAGTGCTGCGTAACCCCTCGGCATTTTCGGCGTTGACCTTTTCATACTCGGCCAACAACTGTTTCGGAATCGGACTGCCCATGCCCTGCAGACCGTTATGAAAGCCCTTGGTGCATTCGTAAAACATCGGACTGCCCTGAATGACCTCCCAGCTGGCATCGATACCAAGAGCCCTTTTGAGAGGAATCAGCTTTTGCAGGATTTCCGCCACCCCGCCCCCTTCGCGGGTCGAATTGACATGCACCACCTTGGCCCCCTTAAGGGGCGCCGCCAACTGCTGCAGGTGATGAATAACCTCACGGCCGGTCACCTCGGCGTAGCGATCGAGCAATAGGCTGCCATTGGTGTCAGTACAACTCATTGGGCCGCCTCCTCGAAAAAACTTTGAAAAAGGGCGGTGACAATCTGGCGAAGGTTCTGCAGCGAGGAAAAATAGGGGTCGACACCACACAGCCTCTCGCGCAGAGGCTGATAAGCAGGGCCACAACCGGCCAGCCAGGCACTGAAATCGTCGCAGCGATCGGTCGTGCGGTTGCGAGCATCGATAAAATGGTAATAGACGCTACCCGTGGACAGGTGTGCCAGATAAGGGATCAAGTCGACAGGGCGGGAGAAACGCAGGCCACTGTCAAAGACAACGATCTGCGAACGCAAGAAATGGAACTGCTGATCCTTTTTCGCCCAGGGCACCATTTCACACTGGTCAAGGCGCTCCTCAAGAACTTCGATCAGCTCTTGGCGCAGGGCCTCCTGATCGGCAAAATCGGTGGGAACCACCATACTCAGCCGTTCGGCCAAAGTCTTATCGTGCAAACCGTGATAGGCCCAGGAAGCAAAATCGTTGTTATATTCCGGCTCATCGAAGCGGGGCTGCAACAGGCGCCCCCATAAATGATGCTCAATACTCTCCAGCGGGACACGTTGGAGGATATCGCAAAACTCCCGTAGATTCTGTGCCTTGAGACCCGTAGCCAGGGAAATCAGGGCGCAATCACGCACGGCAAAGGGGATAGCCTCAACGGGATCGACTGTACTTTCGCTCATGGTTATACTCCTGATGCGGTGGGTCATCCGGAAAACCAATGTAGATTTCAATATGTGTAAGAATAACACATGGCTTCAAATAGACAAAAGCGATGGCCGACCCAACTCGGACAGGCTGTTGATTTTTGCTTGACAGACACGGGGAATTTCATCTATAAACGGAGCTCAACTTGCCCAGGTAGCTCAGTCGGTAGAGCAGAGGACTGAAAATCCTCGTGTCGGCAGTTCGATTCTGTCCCTGGGCACCAAAGAAATCAAGGGGTTACGTCAATAGACGTAACCCCTTTTTCTTTTTGTGTGCAATTCCTGTGTCATTGCCCGGGCGGTACTTTTTGCCGCCATTCCGGCTTGGCCAATTATATCGCCTCGATTTTCAGTTACGCACTACGCTTCATGGCCAGCACCTTCAATTCGAACAAGCGTCACGTAAAGCTTACCTAGTTTTCATCCGGAAACGGCTCTTTTCCCCAATCTCGATGTCAATCCGCGCCCTTGCGTGTGCGGCGTAAACAGCTACGCCTCCGTGCAAGCACTTGATTTCCTTGACCTTGGGAAAAATTGCTCGTTTCCCATATGAAAACTGCACTGTGTCCATCCAAAGTTTCCAGATGGACACTAGCTAGACGATCAATATATTTTCATCAATCCTGGATGTGTCCCGGTGATAGAGCGCCCCCCTTCAGCGGTCACAATGAACGTATTTTCGATACCAACCATACCTATCCCTTCGACGCCCTTTTTAGGTTCCAGAGCCAGCACCATTCCTTCCTGCAACGGTTCATCGAATCCCTTGGCGATGACCGGAGCCTCGTCAATTTGTAAACCGATGCTGTGGCCGAGAAAACGGGCCGGGCGGGCGCCATATCCCATAAAATTTTGCAGAAAATCGTCGCTCAGGCTATCGATAAGCTGCTTGTAAATTTCCGAAGGGATAGCGCCTGGACGAAGCTGCTCGGCGATTCTATTCTGAATCGCCACGCATTCGTGATGGGCGGCAATCGCCTTGTCGGCAATCGGCCCGCCAAACATATAGGTTTGAGTTTTGTCGGTATGGTAACCGTCCACCCCACAACCAATATCTACAAAGACCAAATCGCCTTTAGCCAGCTTGCAGGTGCGACTGCCAAGCAGGGGCACGGCCGGATGCAGGCCGTAACTTCCACCCGGGCCGTCGAAGTAGTTGGGATAGATCGAACTTTCGCCAAAGCAGATATTGCCCAGGGCCATTTCGGTCTGGAACATGCCGAATCGGGCCACACCGTGATGGCCCTCTTCGACCATCACAGGATAGAGCGCTGCGGCAAACTCCGCTTCGCTCATACCCTCCCTGAGCATGGCCGGCACCCTCTCCTCCAAAATGCGGCGATGTATCTCTCCGGAACGTTCCATAATATTCAACTCGTATTCGCTCTTAACCGCCCGAACAGCCGCCATGGTCCCATCGAGGGAGCGGATATCGTTGACGGGAAAGTGTTTCTGGAAGCGACGCAGCATAGCCAGGGGCACCAGCTCGCACTCAAGGTGAAGACAGGCAGGTAGTTTTCCGACTGTCGCAGCGACATCACGAAAGCTATTCATAGGCTCGATGCGTGGAAACAGTGATTCATCCTTGGCCCGTTCGATACTCTTGCGCACCCAATAGGTCGCTTCGTTTCGGCGGGGAACCCACAACAAGCCGTCCTGCATGGTGCCGGTAAAATAGTACTGATTGACCTTGCCGAAGATGACCGCTGCCTGCCATTCGGGATCGGTGCGATCCATCTGGTTACGGAAACAGTTCAGCCGCTGCTGCAATTCGCTTAACGGAACATGCATGACTTCTCCCCATACTATGAATGGTTGCGCCAGAGCCTGGCGTAACGTTTTTAAAGCAACTCTTGTGGCACCTGGGCTTCGCAGGGCACCTTGACCTGACACAGCCCGCAGGGTGTAGCGCCTGTGCCGTAGGTCTTGGTGGCGTGAGGCGCGGTTGTGTCCAGGATATAAGTCATACAGGCCTGCTTGTCGTGCCCCTCGCCGGTGGTGATGGCGTCAGCCGGGCAGCGTGTTGCACAGGCGCCGCAGATCCCCTTGGCGTACCAGAGGCACCAAGCGTGATGGTCATCGCCGTAAACGCGCCCTGTAACCGGCAAGTCGATGCGCGACACCACTGAGCCCAAGCGCACGGCCTGCCCCCAGGGGGTGATCAGTGCATCGGAGAGGCTGAAGGTGCCATGGCCGGCGACGAAGGCCGCATGTCGTTCCGACCAGTTGGAGGCAAAGCCGAATCGTTCAGATTGCTGCCAACCAAAATCGGGTAAACGCTCGGGCGCCACAGAAGGATGCCCGGCCCGGTTGAGTGTCTCGGCTAGGTGGAGACGCAGGTCGCAGTTAAACTCTTCGCCATGAAATCGCGAACGCGCCCAGCGTTCGGTTGGCATGGTCTTCTCCAGACGTTGATCGGCACGGGTTTCCGGGGTCTGCGGCAGCACATAGCTGATGACCCGCAGTTCGCAGGCTGGCGCCGGGGTCTCGGGGAAGGCAAGAGCGTAGGCCTCTTCAGGCGTCCAGAGGAAAGGGCCGATCATCTCTTTGTTACGGAGGAACAGAGGGTCATCCCCCCGAGCTATCGCGACATGCGGCATTGCCCAAGCCTTCTCGCCGGTTCCAAGATGCAGACTGTTACTTGGAGAAGTTGTCCAGAAGTCTTGAATGACCTTTTCTACTCGAATGACTGAGTCCATTGTCAATCTCTCTACGGTACTTTTACGATTATAGAATCAGATATCGGCGGTTACCTGTCGGTTGGCCTTGACCCTTTTCAGCACAGGTCCGTCGGCCGTCAGGGTGACGCGGCTGTTTACCAGTCAAGAACAACTTGCCGATCGACTCCACCTTTTCAAATAAGGCGCCCGAATCGAGCAAACTCTTTCCCAAAGATTTTTTCCAAAAACAAAAGATAATCGTGATTATTCGTCGTGGCAACCAAAAACCGGGTCACAGGTGTGGCAGAATACGCCTCACAAGTGGGGCACATGGGGCTTTCAAGGCAACACAATGAGGTAAAAATACATTTATAATCGGGGGACTTATTGACTGAAAGAGGTCTTCACTATAGTGAAAAACACTCTCAATCTTCAGGATGATGGAAAAATCGAGAGAGACCGACTCAAAGCATGAAAAACCAAGTCATTCTAAAGATCTAGGCGCGGCGACACAGGCTGACATAGACTATCCATGCCCTCGCCAGCCCCTCCGTGGACTCAATTTTTCAGACATTTCACATTTTTACTTCTGCCTTGAGCAGACATTGTCACAGTTTGTGCAGTACTCTCATAGCAAATACCTGACACCGTGCAGACGTTTGGACAGCAACCAATATTTTGACGCAACGTACTATTGCACCTTTGTTTTGCGTCAGGATAATGACCCGTTTATCGACTTTGAATTGAAATAGTGCAGTTTTTATCTTTTATACGGAGCGAAAGCAATGATGGAAGACAGACCCAGCCAAGAGATTTTGCTGGAAAGCGGCACCAATGAAATGGAGATCCTGGAATTTTATCTGGGAGAGCAGTCCTTTGGTATCAACGTCCAGAAGCTACGAGAGATCATTCAATACGAACCCGAAAAAACCACCACCCTGCCGCAGAGTGAACCATCGGTGCTGGGAACCTATCTGGTGCGGGGTCAATCCATATCCTTAATCGACTTGAACAAACATCTCAACCCCCAGCAGCCTAACGACGATGGCCCAGAACGACCCGTGGTGCTAGTCTGCCAGTTCAACCGCAAGGTGACGGGCTTTCTGGTGGACGACGTCAATCAGATTCACCGCGTCAGCTGGGAGGATGTCCGGCCGATGGCTCCCTTTATCGATAAGTTCAAACCCCGCTTCACCGGCAGCATTAATGTCGGCAGCAAAGAAATCCTGCTCGTTGACCTGGAACATATTCTCACCGAACTCGACCCTGAGTTGAGTAAGGTTTTTGCAGGATCGGCGGTTGAGAAACAGGACACTTCGGCAGAAGGCCTGAGCAAAACTGAACAGCGCCAACAGATCAAACTTATGATGGCCGAAGATTCGGCCATTATTCGCACCGGTATTGAGCGAGTATTGACCAACTCTGGATACACTCAGCTAACCACTTTCATTGACGGAGACGACTGCTACCAGGCTCTGAAAAAAATCCATGAGCAGGTCGACTCAGAAGAAGAGTTCCTGCAACAGCTGAACATACTGATTACCGACATCGAAATGCCGAAGATGGACGGCCTGACCCTGTGCCGCAAAGTTCGCGAGGAGCTTGGTCTGAAAAATCTCAAGATCATCATGTTCTCCTCACTGATTACCGACCAGATGGCCGCCAAGTGCACCTCGGTAGGAGCAAACGGCTCGATCAGCAAACCGCAGATACCGGAACTGGTAGAGATGATCGACCGGTTCTGCCTGTAATTGCACCACAGCTGTTCAGAGGAGCTAACCAATCAACTCTAAAGCTTTTTCGTCATTGAGTCGATCTGAATAGTACAGAAGACAAAACCCCCTTCCACACTTTCGGCGTGCTGCTTTCCCTCCTAAGCGGCACGCCATTTTTTTTGCGTCTCGCTATAGTCTCTGATCGAATCACAACAACCAACGCCAGTGGCCCTGGCATGCTCTGAACGAGCTCACTTCTCCCTTGCCTGAATTCCCCACGATCTCTATAATTTCTCGACCTGTTGATCGCCGCTATAAACATCTGTCACATTTATTGAATTCGACAAGGAGTATTACCGTGAGCGCCTCTAATCCCATGATCCAGGTGGAAACATCCCTGGGCGAAATCATTTTTGAACTCAACGCGGCCAAAGCCCCTGTTACCGTAGCTAACTTTATCGCCTACGCTCGAGCCGGCCATTACGATGGCACCATCTTTCACCGGGTGATTAAAGACTTTATGATCCAGGGAGGTGGCCTGACCCCGGATCTGGCAGAAAAGCCGACGGTTGAATCGATCAAAAACGAAGCGCCTAACAAGCTCAGAAACAAAACTGGCACCATTGCCATGGCCCGCACTGTCGAGGTTAACAGCGCCCGAGCCCAGTTCTTCATCAACACCGCTGACAACAAATCTTTGGACCATGCTGGATCTAAACCGGAGATCTACGGCTATGCGGTTTTCGGCGAGGTAGTTGACGGCATGGACGTCGTCTATACCATCGAACAGGTGGCTACCGGCAGTTCCGCAGATTACGACGATGTGCCGCAAGAACCGGTCATCATTGAAAAGATCACAGTGATCGACTGATGTTTTGTGCGCTGACGATAGCCGTATCATTATGCTCCGCAAGGGCCAGGTCCTTCAATGCTGCCTGCTGAAGTTGGATTAAGTTCGCTTCCGACCTGCAACAAATTCAGAAAGCAAAAAATCCAGCGGCTTGCTCGTTGCCCTCGATGAACCTTCTTGAGCCAACACTTTTATCCAAAGGCTTAAACCAGGCTAGCGAAACTCAACCTTGTAGTAGAGATCAACACCGCTCTCCGTACCGGTCTTCGATTCCAGCTCCAAGTGTTCACCGAGACTATAGCGCATACGAAATTCGCTGGTTTCGGCAAACAGCGACTTGCCGTAACTCACATAAAGGGCGGGGCTCAGATATTTGCCTACGGTCAACATTGAGGGTGACACATCGTCGTCCCCAGCCTCGAAACCGAGCACGTCGACGCCGAGTTGTCGCTTGATCTGATCCTGCAGCACCACCGATTCCCCCTGCGACAGAAGAGCGCCTGCCGCTGTCATGAGCAAATCGGCGTCGCCACTGGTGCTGGCGACGGGACGACCAAGGACGATATAAGCCAGCCGGTCGTTGTTGCCCATGGGCGGCTCTGAATAGAGTTCGAGCCTGGGCGCGCGAGGGGTGCCAGCGACCCGCACGCCAGCTTTAACCTTGCCCACGGTACGCAATGCGAGGATATCAAAGGTCGGCTCCTGCACCGGACCACCACTGAACAGCAAATGGCCCCGCTCGATATTTAGCTTGGCGCCATAGGCGCTGTAGGCACCTTCTGCGACGCTAATTCGGCCGGTACCGGTCGGATCTTTTCCTGGAGCCACGTTAAGTTTCATCTTCCCTTCTAAGCGCGCATCAAGGCCTGCAGCTTTCACCAACACATGCTCGCCAAGGATCAGGTCGATATTGGCGTTTACCGCCAGAGGAATCGCAGGTTCAGCGGTTTCGCCTTCGCTACCCACCAGCACGACGTCTTCACTCACTTTAAGCGTCGAGGAAGTGTCCAATTTCCGTAACAAAAATTCATTTATGCTAACCCGTCCGTCCACACGTAATTCAGAGGGGGTACCCGCCAACGTCAAGTCGGGATCGATCTGTGCCTGCAATTCCAGCAAATCGACGGCTTGAAACTTCTCGCCGACAAACTTGGCCTGATAATCAGCGATACGCCAATCTTTCAGGCCAATGAAGCCACTGCCCCGCAGTTGGCCCGGACCGGAATGCACAACCAGCTCAGAAAATTGCATTCGATCATCGCTAAAGTCAGCCGTGACCCCCAGATCTTTAAGTTCGATGCCGGCAGCGGGCAGATAAGCCCCCGCTTCGGCCAGCTTCAGCCGTCCTGTCAAAGACGGCTGTTGCCATTCTCCACCGGCAATCAAATCGACAACCAGGCTACCGTGACTCTCCTGCACCACTCCCGGCAGCAACAGGGCCACCAGTCCCCGTTCTTGCATCTGGCCGGTAAGCCGCCCGAAGAGTTGACCGCCCGGCTTGGGCGCAAGGGGCAGTCGGGCTGGCACCGGCAGGCGAAAGTTGCCATCGAGACGGCCGTATTCTTCCAACACCAAAGACGTTTCACCCCTTAACTGCTCACCGTGCCAATCCCAAGAAGCCGTAGCCGATTTCAGCACAAAGGAGAGCAGGCCATCGTGGGCCTTCCCCGCCAAGCGGCCGCCAGCGATGCTACTCTGACCGGTGACCGCCATCTGGCCATCAGGAGCCCAGCTCCCTTTGCTGTGACCCGACGCCCGACCTTCAACAATCAATCCGGGCAGAAGATCGACCAGCCACGGCTGCAATTCAAGATCCCCCCAGGTCAATTGCCAATCGCCCCCTTGCGGCAGAGCCAATGAAGGCCCCTCAACCGACCGGACACTGCCCTGGAACCGCCCACCCCCAGCCAACTCAACCTCTACATCGCCTTGTAGGCCGCTGCGGTTCCAGGTCAACTGACTGTTCAAATGGCGCAGCTCAACCGTTGTTTCATCCTGCTTCAAGCTTCCGGACAACTCCAGTTGAGCGACGACATCACGCTGCCCGTCAACCGGCCACTTTATTGCTGTACTGCCAGAGGAGCGGCCTGTCATATGGATACCCTTCAGCCAGAGATTGGCCCGGGCCAGATTAAACTCTCGCCAGTCGGCATCCAACTGGCCGGAAAAGGGTTGCAATCGCAGATCAGCCGCTGCCTGCAGCTCTTCGCTTCCAGCTCCCTGAAACATCAGATCCTGCACCTGCACCATGTCACCCGACAGAACCAAGGGCACCGGCTTAACCAGTTTCAAGGGACCAATGGCGTCTTTTATCATCAACCTCTGCAAGGTTCCCTGCCAGCCTCCTTCGCTGTATCCGCCCGCGATGGCCAATTCGAGCTGTGCTCTAGAATCAAGCTGCAAGGACCCCGCAAGGCGGTGCCTTTCAGGCAAGCCTGTCCCCTGAAAAGTTGCATCGACAAGGGGCACTCCAGCGCTTTGCAGTCTACGCAGGTCGAGAGACAGGGTTGCATCATCCCCCCCGGTTGGCCGAGACAAGTTAAAATCAGCGCCCGCCAACCGATGCTCACCGTAGCGCAATCGACTGCCGCGGCCACTCATGGCCCCAGCCAGCTGCTGATCACGCCAACGCAACCAACCACTGCCCTGCAGCGCCCCCGCCGCACCGGGCAACAAGCGGGCTAAATCACTGGACTCAAAGCGAACATTAAGTCGTTTGCCCAGCTCTCCCTTGGCGCTCAAAGACACGCCCTGCCCCTGTAATTCGAGAGCGGCCAACTCCAAATCGGCGCCCAACAAATGACCGTCAACGGTGCCGCGTAGACTGTAACCGCGCAGAGTGCTATCTAACAATCGGCCACGGAGGGCCGCTTCGAAAGGCCCCGTTGCCGGCTGCCGCCAAGAGCCTTCCGCCTGCAAACCAATAGAGCCCGGCCAATCCGGTTGAATCATCGCCGGATCTAGACCTTCGGCAACCAGGCTACCGCTCACCTCTAGCAACGGTTGCCAGCCAACGGTCAGATCGCCGCTAATCTTGCCCTTAAAAGCCTGCGCCTGCAGTTGCGTGAAAGCGATCTGCTGAAGGTTGCCGGCAAAGGGACTGGCCAATTGCAACGCCTGCCAACCCGGGCCCTGGTTATTGAGATCAAAGACGCCGCGATAGTCATCCAAGCCGCCGGCCAGTTGCACCGTGCCGTTGAGATCGCTGGCCGTCCCTGCTATTTGGGCCAGATCCCAGCGAGTCATGGCCGCCTTACATTCAAGCTGCGGCGCCTCGGCTGCATAATGCAGTTTGGCGCTGCCGTTCACCCGGCCCGCCAGATCTGCCTGAGCCAGTTGGAAGGCAGTCAAATCGAGGGTTTCGGCATCCAGATGCAGCCCACTGGCCAGCGTCAGCTTACCGGTCGGAGCACTATTGGCCGTCAGGTTCAACTTTCCCTGTAGGGATTCTGGGGCCTCACCAGGCTTTACTTGCAGAGCCAGCTGCAAACGGGCCTTCTCGCCTGCCAGCTCAGCGATTTCGGCAGTGGCCTCCAGTGTCAAAGCAGGACGCCCCCAGCGAGCCTCTAGGCTCGCGTTCAAGGTACCTTGCGGCGCGATCAGTTCTAAGGCAGTCAGTTTCAAACGACGGCCCGTCCAGCGCAGGCGGCCCGTGAATCGATCCAATTCCAGCGGTGGCTGTTCAGGCCGCTGCCACTGCACCGCCTCCAACCGCAGCTGGCGCAACTCAACCCGCAGCCATTTCAGCCAACCGGGCCGTTCCGGCCAGCACAGGGACAAAGTCTGTGCCGGTTCAATGGGCGGTTCGACTCCGGCAACGGTGCTCAACGTTGCTCCCTGCGCTGTCAGCGCCGTAACCAGCAGCTTGCCACGCAGCAATGCGGTCGGCCGCCAGGCAAAACTGAATGACTCGGTGGTAAGCGATCCACTTGGCCACTCGACTCGCACCTCTTCCAGACGCAACTCGTCGCACAGGCGACCCTCAACCTTCCCCACCACTAACGGCAAGGAACTGCGCCGGACCAGTTCAGCGCTCACCCAGCGAGCCCCGGCAGTCGTAGCCAGCAGCCAATAGCTGGCCAGCACAGCCAAACCAAGCACCAGCAGCAAACCGGCAAGAATATATTTCCAGCGACGCGTTACCATCCGAAACCTATACTGAAATGAACCCGAAACCCGGGGTTATTCACGCCAAACTGGCGAGCCAAATCGACCCGCACCGGGCCAATAGGGGTATAACGACGAATACCGAGCCCCGCCCCCTGCTGCAAATCCATCGAGTTAAAGTCATTGAAGGCATTACCGACATCATAAAACAGCGCCACCCCCCACTTTTCGCCCAGAGCCCGCTCCAGCTCGATACTGCCTACCAGCTGATGCTTGCCACCGATCACCTCACCATCGTCGTCTTCCGGGCCCAGAGACTGGTAGGCGTAGCCCCGCACACTTTGATCGCCACCGGCAAAAAAACGCAACGAGGCGGGGATATCCGCAAAGGGCTCGTTCTGGGCCGTGAACGCCCCTTCGACCCGGGTAAAGAGGGTCAGGCGCCCCGGTAGGGGCTTCAACAGATTGCCGGCAGCCAGCACCTGAAACAGACCGGTATCGGAACCGAGCCACTGATGGGCGCCGCGCATCTCCAGAGAGTATTGATGGCCTTTTCGGGGGCGCACCAGATCACGATACCGACGGCGAGAGTAACGCACCCCCGGCACAATCATCCTCGCGATATCGGTCACATCGCCAACAGTGTATTTTTCCTGGAAGAACTGCACATAAAGAGACCCCTTGCGGCCACGACCAAAGTCCTGCATTCGCTCTACCTCGACAGTCAGCTTCTCCGTATCGAAGCTATCGACCTCTTCGCGCTCGTATCCGGCACGAAGAACATTGGCACTGTTCAGGTTCTTGGTAACAGGCATGGTATAGGACGCCACCGCCGATTGCCGCACCTGAGAGAGGTTGAGTTGCAAAGTCAGATGATGGCCTCGTTCGACCATATTGAGATGATCGAACTGCAGGGAAAAACGAGCACCGGTGTCGGTACCATAACCGATGCCTGGCCGTAGCCGTTTAGTCGGTGCGGGAGTCAGGGCCACTTCGACGGGGATCTGCTCAGCAACCACCATCGCTCGATCGGGAATTAGGCGAATCTCTTCGAAACGATCGGCATCGAGAAGATTGAGTTGGGTCTCGCCAAGACGGGCGTAGGAGAAGACATCTCCGGAGTCGAAAAACAGGTAACGGCGCAAGAAGGACTCGGGATATTGATCCGCCCCCGAAAAGGTTACCTCGCCAAACCGGTAACGAGGACCGGTCTGCAACAGCAGTTCAATAGCAGCCGTAGCCCGATCAACATCAATACGAATTTCATGCACAACATAGTCAGCATCGAGGTAGCCCAGATCCTGCGCCTTTCGCTTAAGGGCAGCCTTGCCTCCCTCGTAGAGTCCTTGATGGAGCACATCGCCCTGCTGCAAGGGAAACTCCGCTAGCAAGGACTTAAGCTTGTCATATTGCGCGCCACTGCCCGCCAAGTCGAGCTGCAGACTTTTCAATCGAATGGCTGAGCCCCGCTCGATGCGGATTATGAGCACATAACTGGCCGCATCGATTTCTTTTAACTCTGTTTCAATAGTCGGCCGGTAATAACCAAAGGGTTGAAGGGCCTTGCGCAGCGTCGTCGGCACCTGGTCGACAAAACGCTGCAACCAGCGCTGATCGATTTCATCATTTCGTAGTAGGCCGGGGGGCACGACCAGGCTGTCGTTAAGATCCTTCTGCAGCTTGCCGTCCACACCTTCAATTTCAAAACGCAACGGCTCGGCGGCCAGAACGGGACAAGAAACTGCTAAAAGTGCCAGGATCAGCAACAACCCTACAGTCCGCAACACATCGGGTATAAAAACAGGAGCGAGCATGCACTTCTCCGCAACCGGGGGCATTCGCAAAATGGTACCACTATTTAATTCTAGACGGGAACCAGGCTTTTAAAAGGGGGGAGGAAAACGGTTCGAGCACTGCCCGGTCATGGGAGGGGAATCTAGAGATGCGCGGGAAATGGGGACCATCGCCCAGCTCGCATACCGGGGCGACAGCGTCCACCCGGTTGCGTCCCTGCTGCTTGGCCCGATACAGGGCCTGGCCGGCCCATTCGATGAGAAGCGCCGATGACAGCTCGGGCGTGCGCTTTCCCTCCTAAGCGGAAGGCGGTTTTCAACGGTCTGCTAAAACGTATAGGTCAACGTGGCGACAACCCGGTCCCGATCCCTCCACCAGCCGAAATACGAATCCAACGGCCCGTCGAAAAACTCCAGCGACACGTCGCTCGCCAGATGTTCCGTGACGTCCCACTCCACGCCGACGCGGTTCATGGCCGCGCCATGGTCGAGCTGCAGGATCGCGAGATAATGCAGACGTACGTCCTCGGTGCAATGGACCGTAACCGCAGACATGAGATCGTTCTTGCCCACGCGCAGCTCGTTGGAACTGATGGCGTAGCCGGCCGCATCCTGGGTGTCGGTGACCCACTCCCCGGCGTATTGCAGCCCCACGTCGATGCGCCACAGACCGACAGCCTGGGCCAAGGCCTCTTCGCTGCGGGTCGCGCCCACGGCGTACTGCACGTAACTGTCGTCCTTGCCCGCCTCGCTGTGGCTGTAAATGGCCTCAGCGTGCCAGGTGACGCCCTTCCAGGGGGTGGAGACGCCGCCGGTGAACTGATTGACCGTGGGATGTTCCACCACCAGATGCGCGGCGGGGGTGGCGCGGTCGAAATCGACCCGCAGCACGGGATACAGGCTAGGGCCGCGGTAGACAGACACCAGGACGTCGAAATCGGCAACACTGATCTTGGCCTGGCCGAAGACGCCGGTGGCTTCGATGCTGCCGGGCTCGGGCACGTCGTACTCCACCGTCACCTGCGGAACTTGCGCGGAAGGCCAGTCAAAGAGATCGTCCAAGATGCCGATGAGCCAGTCGCTGAAACCGGATCCGCCGTAGATGAGCGGCTCGAAAAAAAAGAGTTCCTCGCTCGCGGCGCCGTTGGCGGTCCAGTGTGATGCGGGGCTGGGGGTTCTGGGGGCCTGGAACACCGGCAGCACGGCCACCACCCAGGACACGTCCATGGCGTCACCTTCCAGCGCGACCTGCCAGGTGCCGAGGCGGCGCGGGTCCAGCGGATCGTTGAGGTCAAAAGAACTGTAGCGGTCGCCGGGGGAGAACGTCGGGGAAATGCTGTTGTCAATGAGGCGCTTGCCCAGCGTCAGATCCGCCTTGTCACCCAGGAGCGTCACGTAGAGTTCGTTGATCTCCAGGAAATTACGGCGGCGGTCCGCGTCCTGCCACAGTCCCACGTTGCCGCGGTAGGTGTCGTCCTGGTTGCCGTGCTCCAGCCAGCCTGCCGCGGCCATGCGTACGAGATCGTTCTCATAGCTGGTGCCGAAAGAGACCTTGATCTCGCCGTAGTCGTCCTTAGTATCGTAGGACAGGTCGGAGTCAAGGCCCGCGGTTGCGTCGGGACCTTGCGCGCCCCGGAACGTGTGGTAGCCGCGCAGGCGCACGGACGATTCACTGTTGCGCACGGCCTGGACCATGAAGGAGCGGTCCTCCTCCTGGGCGACCTTCTCCTGTTCGGCCTCCATGGCGACATCCAGGGCCTGAAGCAGGTCCATGTCGTCTGAGGCGTGCGTTGCGGACACGACCAGCAGCAGGAAGGCGAGCGCCACTACGATGGTGATAGGTTTGTTCATGAGATCTACTCCGAGGCCTGCCAGGCCTGTTGCCGGTACATGATGTTGGCGATGACCAACTGGTGGCCGAGGATGCACGCGAGGTTCTTGTGGGCTTTAGCCGACAACCGCGGGTGCAGTCGCTGCAGACGACGGAAGTCATCCTGGGAGAGTTCCACCAGGTGGATGTCCGAGGCGGCGCGGGCGGTGAAGGGACGCATTCCGGGATCGAGCATGGTGGTGGGGTCCACCACGTCGCCCACGCCGAACACGGCGTACTCGACCTCCTTGCCCGTGGCCTCGTCCACGCTGAGCCCGTTGACGGTGCCGTCGAGCACCAGGAACATGCTGTCACCCTCGTCCCATTCCTCGAAGAAGGTCTCCCCATCGTTGAATTCGAGGATGCGACCCATGAGGATGATTCGCTTGATCTGCCAGACCCGCAGGTCGCGGAAGAACTCCGACTGCTCGATGATCTTGGGGTCCACGTGCAGCGAGAGCATGTCCCAGAGGGTGAGCAGCTTGGTGGTGGCCATGAGCGGTCCGGTGAGGAACAGATCGCCCACCAGCGCGGCGGCCATGACCAGCACGGAAAGCAGACCGAATTGGGCGATGGTGGTGAACTGCGAGAAGGCTAGCACCCCGAAGCCCAGGGACAGCGCCAGAGACGTGGAGACCACGGGACGCAGCTCGGCCTGAATGCAGACCTCCATGGCCCGCTCCTGGTCCTTCAGCCGCAACATCTCCTTGTTGTAGCGGATCATGAAATGCAGGGTGTCGTCCACCGAGATACCGATGGCAATAGCCGCGACCATGGCTGTGCCGATGTTCAGCGGGATGTTGAACAGCCCCATGGTCCCGAACAGGATCAGTACCGGGAAGACGTTGGGGATGAGCGACAGCAAGCCCGCCTTGAAGTTCACGAACAGCAGGCTCATGATCAGGAAGATGATGATCAGCAGCAGCCCGATGGACTTGGCCTGACCCTCGGCGATGGAGTCGGCGCCCTTGAGCATCAGAATGCCTTCGCCCGTGAAGTGGCGAATGAAGTGCGGGTTCAGGGTGCGGTCCATGAACGCTCCCAGGTCGTCCAGCGCGCGCTGCTGTTCCTGGCTGGAGCTCATGTTGTGGCGCACGAGGATGTTGACCTCGGAGAAGTCGCTCTTCACGTAGCGCCCAACATCGTCGTCATGCATGAAGAGCAGGTACTGCGACACCAGCTCCGGGGTGTCGGGCACTGCATAGGCCTTGGGGTCGCCCTGGTTCATCTCGCGATTGACATAGCGCAGGGTGTCCACCAGCGAGTAGGAGGTGTCGAACACGCCCGACTCGGCGATATAGTCCTGCACCGCCGCTATCTGGCGCAGGTTTTCGGGTTCACGGAAGGCGTCGGCATGGCCTCCGGTGATGCGGATGTAAAAGGTCTGCACGCCGGGGAGCTTTTCGGCCACCATGTCCGTGCGTTGGCGGATTTGCGAGGACTTTTTGAATACGCCCAGGATATCGTTGTCAAGGCGCACGGAGGGCCCGGCTAGGCCGATGAGCAGAGCGCCGCCCATGAGGCCGATGATGAGCTTTTTCCGGTGGGCGTTGACCAGGCGGGTAATAACGGTGGCCAGGGAGTCGAACGTGAAGGGAGCGGCCTTGGGAGCCTCGGCCCCTTCGGCATCCGCGTCCACGCCCTTGTCCACGCCCTTGAGAGGGCCGAAGAAGCGCAGGTAGACGGGCACCAGCAGCGCCGTGATCAGCGGGTTCACGAACAGCCCAAAGGCCGCAGCCATGCCGAACTGGCGCAGAATGGAGATCTTGTTTATGCTGATGGAGGCGAAGCCGAGGAAAGTGGTCAGGGCGGTGATGAGGATCACGATGCCCATTTTGGAGATCATGAACTCGATAGCCAGCTCGCGCGTGCCCTTTTCATTCACGCCCTCAAGATATTCGCTCAACAGGTGGATGTCCTCGGTGGAACCGATGACGATTATCAGCGAGGGGACGATGACCGTGAGGATGTTCAGCGGGATGCCCGCCAGGACCATGAACCCGGCCGTCCAGACGACGCTGGTGCCCGCCGTGAGCAGCGGCAGTACCGCGCCGGAGACCGAGCGCGTCATGACCAGCAGCGTCAACACCAACACCAGCACGGACAGCGGCACCAGCCGCAACTGGTCCTGCATCATGGTGTCGGCAATGGCGATGCGAAAGAACGGGTTGCCCAGCTGGAAGGCCTTGTCGAACCTGCCCTGAAGCGGCGCAACGAGTTGCTCGATCTGCGCCGCGAGGTTGGCGTAGTAGTCCGGATCGTCGGGGTCGGGCTCCACGAAGACGTTGATGGCCGTGGCCGTGCCGTCTCCGGCGATCAGATGCCCGGCGATCATGCTGTTGGCCAGGGCGCGCCGGCGCACCTCGTCGGCCTCGTCCTGGTATTCCGGCGGCCACTGCAAGAGCGGCCCGGAGCGCAGCATGCCGTCCTCGCCCCTGAAGTCCGGAACCGAATACAGGCTCTCCACCCGCACCACGCCCGGCAATTCCTCAAGCCGATACGCCAGATCCTCGACGTCGGCCAGCCTGTCCGGCGTGAACAGCTCCGCGCTCTCCAGATAGATGACCGTCACCTGGTCCGTGCCGTAGGCCTCGATGGTCTGCTCGTAGATGCGCCGCGCCAGGGGATCGTCGGTCATCATGCCCTGCACCGACGCCTCGATGCGGATGTCCTTGGCCAGGGGCACGGCTAAGGCCGTAACTAGTGCCAAAACCACCAGCACAATCCAGGGGTTGCGGTAGGCGAAGCGCATCAACCACTGCATGGGCGCCTCCGGAGCGAAGAGATATGGATGGATTTATGGCGCATGGATACCGGGAGCCCCCGCGCCTACTACGGCCTGCGGCCTGCGGCCTGCGGCAACGAACCGCTCGGTAAAGATCTCGTCGGGCAGATCCACGTCCACCTCGAACGTCGCAAGGCCCAGCAGGGTCTTGTGTTTGGAGCGGCTGTTGTCGACGAGCACCTTCCTGGCCACCCACATGTTGCCGCGCACCTTCTCCAGGGCGTGGCTGGTCTGCGTCTTCACCGGGCGTCCGCGCCGGTCGAAGAATTCCACCTTCAGGGTGAACGTGATGTCCTTGCGCACGTGAAAGATGCGTTTGGAATAGCCGCTCTTCTTGCGCTTGGCGTCCGTGGCGGGAACGGCCTCGACAACCCAGCAGTCCTGGCCGTCCACCTGGCTCGAACCCGTGAGCTTCAGCTCGAAGCTCTCCAGGTCGTCGGTCTCCATATCTTCGTAGGTCAGGTCCGTACCCATGAAATAGTCCGTCTTGGCGCGCGAGGCGAGGCGATGCAGCTTCTTGGAGGCGGGCAGATAGATCCACTGCGAGCCCTTGCCCGGTTCGGTCTCCACCGAAAGGATGCTGGTGCCGTCCAGGTCCGCAGGCTCGGTGAACACCATCAGCGAACGCGCCAGGCCGCTGCCCAGGGTCTTCTTGAAGCTTCGCACCACGCGCGTCTTCTTGCCGCCCTTGCGGTCCACCAGGACCATCACCAGCGACGAACGCTCACTAGCCGCCTCGTGCAACTCTTTTTGCCGTTCCATGATCTGGCGACCCGTGGACTCTGCCGCCCACGCGGAATGGAAAGTCAGACACAGGACCACGATGGCCAAAAGGGGGGGGGGGGGGGGGCGAGCAGACCGGTGGCCGCCTGAAAAGCGGAACCGGTTAAGGAAAGCCAAGCGTTGCAAACGGCAAGAGCCGGGGAGGTGATCGCCGGCACGGCAACATTCAACGGACATGAACCCGGCCCGGATCACCCCTACCTAAATCAGCCCAGCAGGCCCTCCACGGTGGGGAAAATGGTGAACAGGCCCTGGAACCCCGATACGCGGAACACATCCTCGACCATGCCCGACATCCCGCAGAACCGCAAGTCGCCGCCCTTACCGCGCAGCTTCTTGGCCGAGAACAACACGCTGCGGAGTCCGGCGGAACTGATATACTCCAGGTCACTCATATCGACCACCACATCGGTACCCCCCGAATCGGCCAACCCGACGCACATCTTCTGGAACTCGGGCGCCGTGGTCACATCCAGCCTGCCCCCAAGGGTAATCAACGTACTGTCTCCCCGCTGCTCCTGAACCATCTGCATGCCCGACTCTCCTTATTCCGCTTGCATCGCGGCCCGCCATCCCGGCGACCGCCTCAAAATCTTCACAAATCTATGCCCTGCAGGCGCCTGCAAACAAGGGCCAGTGCCGCCCGCATCAGCAGTGAAGTACATTACCACCCCTTTATTAGGTCGACAATGAAAAAGATCCTGTGCCCGGCCCCCGATCTACGGCCAATAAGTTCCCCTAAACCCGGATAATAAGGGCCTGCTCCGACCTCACCCCGGCAGCTAGAGCCCTCCATTCCGTTCAATTCAACTTAATGCACGGCTCTTCGTAGCCACTTTTTCAGCCCAGTCGTGTCCGGTTAGGTTTTTGCAGTTCGATGAGTTGCCAAAAACAATATACAAAGCGGCATTCTATGCCAATTTTTACCTGGCAAACAGCCGGGATGCGGTGGCATCCAGAAAAATGCCTTCTTCAGGGCAATCCATTCGCGGGGCCTGGAGCAGATGGTACATGGCTACCAACATCTCCAGAACCAGGCCACCGCAAAGTTTCCCCTTGCCAAGGACTTCCCAGGCTGGAGCCACCACCAGACATCATTGATCTGTATATCGGCGCCCGTGCAACTTCCACCCCGGACACTGCGGTCTAAAATGATTGACATGAATGACTCCAGGTGCAAAAATTTGCGCGATTTGTGAGTGTTGTAATTGGAGGGACCATATGAAGTGTTGCAATGGGAGGGACCATATAGATTATTTCGCCGGTTTTTTATACATAGGTCATTCTATTGAATGACCTATTTTATTATGCAAGAAGGGGTTTTCATGGGCGATACGGGCAGATCAAAGGGGACGGTGCGGAGTATGCCGTCCAGAATGGACGCGGTCAGCACGCCGCAGGTCGAGCAGGACCTGCGGGACATAGTAGCGCAGGGGACGGAAATGCTGGTCTGCGATTTCTCGGATACGGTCTATATCTCCAGTGCCGGGTTAAGGGTGATGCTGCTGCTCACCAAGAGCCAACGGGCCCTCGGCAGTCGCCTGATGTTGGCCTGCATGAAACCGGAAGTTGCCGAGGTTTTTAAAATGGCCGGATTTGATGCCATCTTGGAACTGACCGATTCGATTCCGGATTTTGGTACCGAAATTCAACCTTAGGAGGAGAATAGTGCTGCTGTGGTCCGTTTCGAAACGCTGGCCGTTGCTGGTGACGCTCGTTTTGTGCTGTTCTCTCGCCGTGACCGTTAACCCAGCAGGCGCGGCGGGGGATGATAACCCGGATGCCTTGACCCTGGTTTTGCAATGGCATCATCAATCCCAGTTCGCCGGTTACTATATGGCTTTGGAAAAGGGCTTGTACAAGGACGCCGGACTGGAGGTCACGATCATCCGGGGCGGTTCCGATGTTCGTCCCGATCGGCTCCTGGCCGAAGGGCGGGCCGATTTCATCAGTGCCATGTTGCCCACCGCGCTGGAGATGAGAAGAGACGGCTTGCCACTGGTTTTGCTGGCCCAGTTGGTCAATCGCGGTAATTTTCAGCTGGTGGCCTGGAAGCATCCCGACGGCAGCGACGGCACCCCCGTTGTTCAGCCGGCCGATTTGAGCGGCCGCCGGGTTACGGTCTGGGAGCAGGACTTTCGCTCCCCCTACCTGGCCTTGTTCAGGGGCTGGGGGGCGCGGCCCGAGATCCTGCCGCAATACTATTCCCTGTCGCTGTTTTTGCATCGGGGCGTGGTGGCCTGCTCCACCATGCGCTACAACGGGTACCATACTCTGCTGCAAAATGGTGTTTCGGCGGATGAACTGACCGTTTTCAATCTCTGGGAGCTGGGTATCAACCTGCCGGAGGACGGGCTGTATGCCCTGGCGGATACCTGGCGGCGGCGCCCGGAAGCCTCTCGCCGGTTCGTGCGGGCGACGCTGGAAGGCTGGAGGTATGCGCGGGACCATCGCCAGGAAACCCTGGAGGTGGTCATGCGCTATATCGAGCAGGAAAAGCTACCCACCAACCGGCCGCATATGGCGTGGATGCTCGATGAAATCCTGAAATCCATTTTCCCCACCAACGATGACCCCTGGACCTTCGGGGTTCTCAGCCGTCAGTCCTATCGGGAAACGACCCAGCTTTTACAGCGCCAGGGGCGTATCGATTCACCGCCGGCCTACCAAGACTTTGTCAGGACGGAGGCGCTGAATGGGCCACTTTAAGCAATCTCTGGCCGTGCGCCTCGCCATACTGATCGTGCTGGGGGCCGGGCTGGTGCTGCTGGTCGTTCTCACCTTCAGTCATGTCTCCCTTCGTCGGCTCTTTGTGCAACAGGTTCATGAGCGGGGGGATATCCTGACCCGGTCGGCGGTCAATCGTATCGAAAGTCGGATGGGGCGTGCCGAAGCCACCGTACGCGAGGCTGCCGCGGCGTTTGCGCTGCTGGCCGAAGGCCGTGATCAAGCCCAGGCGTTGATCCGCGCCTCGCTGGCAGACCACACCGGTCTTTCTGGCATGACCATCGCCCTAGCGCCCAGCGGCGCACCCCGGTCGGACCATCGCATGTTCAGCGGTTGGCGGAGGGATTCGGCCATCTTGCTGCGGCAGGACGATCTGCCCGGCAACAGCTTTCAGCAGGACTGGTTCTATCTTCCTTACTATCTGCAACGCCCGGTCTGGACCGAACCGTATTACGATAACCAGACAGAGGCGACGATGGTCACCTATGCCGTGCCGATACTGAGACAGGGGCAGGTGTGGGCGGTCGTCAGCGGTGACATCTCCCTGGAGTGGATCCGCAACATGTTGGACGAACTGCCCCTGGGAGCGGGGGGGCTGGCCATTCTGTTGTCCCGACGGGGGCATTATATTTCGCACCCGGTGCGTGAGCTGGAAATGCGCGAAACCGTATTCAGCCTCGCCGAATCGCTAGCGACGCCCGCAGCCCGCAAATCCATGGCGGACATCGGCCGGCGCATGTTGCTTGGGCAACCGGGGCAGCTATCCTACCGCCGCCCGCTGGATGATCGGCCGGCGTTTCTGCATTACCGTCCCGTGCCCTCTTCCGGTTGGGCGCTGGGGGTGGTGATTCCCGAACAGCAAGTTATTGCGACCACCCTCCGGCTGAACCGTATCAACGGCCTGGTCGGCCTGGGCGGCATGAGCCTGCTACTGATAGCCGCCCTGGGGGTTGGCTGGTCCGTAGCTAGGCCCCTCAAAAAGCTGGCGACGGCAGCCGATCGGTTAGCCCAGGGGGATTTTGACGCGCCCCTGCCCGCCATTCGTAGCCGAGACGAGGTCGGCCGGCTGAACGACTCCTTCGCGCGGATGCGCGTCGATCTGCGGCGATACATCACGGAGTTGACGGCCACCACGGCGGCCAAGGAAAAGATCGCCAGCGAGCTGGCCATCGCCCGCGAAATTCAGCTCGGGATCGTACCCAAATTGTTCCCGGCTTTCCCCAACCGTTCCGATCTGGACCTGTACGCTAGGCTGGTTCCCGCCCTGGAGGTCGGCGGCGATTTTTACGATTTCACCCTATTGGACGATAACCACCTCTATATCGCCATTGGTGACGTTTCGGGCAAGGGAGTGCCGGCGTCGCTGATGATGGCGGTAGGGAAAACCCTGCTCAAGTCGGTTATACAGACGGTTCGCGACCCGGCCCAAGCACTGAAGCAGGTCAATGACGAGCTGGCCGAGGATAACGATTCCTGCATGTTCATCACCGCATTCTGCGGCATTCTGAATCTGCAAAGTGGCGATCTTATTTACGCCAATGCCGGCCATAACCCGCCGCTGCTGCTACGGAGCGGCCAGGACGTGACCATGCTGGAGGCGCCGCCCGGACCGGCTCTGGGGGCCATGGCGGGCGGCTGCTATGAATCCTGCAGCATGCAGCTGGCCGGCGACGATCTGTTGCTGCTCTATACCGACGGCGTGACCGAAGCGATGGACCCGGAACACAAGCTGTTCGGTGACGAGCGGCTGCTGCAGACGGCCCGCGGCCACCGGGACGTCCCGGCGCGATCGCTGATCGAAGCGGTGGACGCTGCGGTGCGCCAGCATGCTGGTAGCGCCGACCAATCCGATGATCTCACCCTGCTGGCCGTTCGCTATCGAGTCGAATCCGGCCGGGCGGTCGTTGCCGGCGAGGCGGGTGCCGATCCTCCCGTTGCCGTATTGAGCTTGCTTAACCGCCTGCCGGAACTGGCGCGACTGACGGGCTGGGTCAAAGAACAGGCGCAGGCCTTCGGCCTGCCCGCGCAGGCTGCCATGCATCTCAACCTGGCCCTGGAGGAATGGCTGGTCAATATCATCTCCTACGGCTACTGCGACGATCACGAACATCTCATCAACCTGCGGCTGTGGGCCGATGCGCAACGACTGCGTATCGAGGTGGAAGACGACGGCCAGCCCTTCGATCCCACCGCCCGGGGTGAAGTCGATACCGGCGCGGCGCTGGAAGATCGTCAGGTCGGAGGCCTGGGTATCCATTTCATCCGCCAGACCATGGACGACTTCAACTACCGTCGCGAGCAGAACCGCAATATCGTTACCCTGTCTCTACTGCGGCGCGAAGCAGAATCGACAGGAGAAGAGGGTTCATGCTGAAAATATTCAAGCACCTTGCGCTGGGGGTGGGCCTGATCGCAGCCGCCTCGGCTGTGCTGCTGTTTTCCGATCTCAATCACCGCAGCGGCAGCGCTTCGCGGGAGCGCCGCATACCGCGCATCGCCCTCATGCAATTCGCCGCCACCTCGTTGCTGGACGATACGGTTCAGGGCATGCGCCAGGGCTTGCGCAATGCCGGATTGGAGGAGGGCCGCAACGTACAGCTCAAGGTGTTCAATGCCTCCGGCGATTACGCCACCGCCAATACCATGGCGCGGGATATCGCCAGCGGCGGCTTTGATCTGATCATGACGGCCAGCACCCCGGCCCTGCAGGTCATGGCCAAGGTTAACCGCGACAGCAAAATCCCCCATGTGTTCGGTGCGGTCACCGACCCCTACGGTTCCGGGGTAGGCATTACCGGTCCCGAGCCGAGTCAGCACCCCCCCCACCTGGCCGGGGTCGGCACCTTTCAACCGGTAGCGGCGTCTTTTGAGACCGCCCGTAAAATGTTTCCAGAGCTGGTCAGGGTCGGGACCATCTGGAATCCAGGCGAACACAACTCCGAGGCTTGTGTGCTCAAGGCCCGAGCCGTCTGCCAACGACTGGGCATACAATTGATCGAAGCCAATGCCGGCAACACTTCGGAGGCAGCCGACGCGGTCCGTTCCGTTCTGGCTCGGGGTGCTCAAGCGGTCTGGGTCGGTGGCGACACAGTGGCCATGAGCGCCATCGCTGCCGTTCTTTCGGCCGCAGCAACAGCCAATGTGCCGGTCTTTACCAACGACCCCAACGATACGTCCCTTGGCGCCCTGTTTGCCATCGGCGCGTCCTACCGTGTCGTCGGCGAGACCTGCGGAACCATGGCAGCGGAGATCCTGCGCGGTACAAGCCCGGCGCAGTACCGCATCGAAGACCTCGCGCCGCAGGTTCTGACCCTGAATGAAGCGCTGGCCGACAACCTCAAGAACGGCTGGACGGTGCCGGACGAGGTGCGGCGCATGGCCGCGGCGTCGGCCGTTGTACCGGCTGATCTTCCCGCTCGCCCGCAAGCGGGCCGAACCTATAAGGTGGGGATATTGGCCTTTGGCCCCGACCCTATTTTTGAAACGGCTACCGAGGGGATCGTCGCGGGACTTGCCGAGGCCGGTTTTATCGTCGGGAAGAATCTCGAGCTGAAGCAGGTGCATCCCAACGGTGACATGTCTTTGCTGCCCCAGGTGACACGCGACTTAGCGCACTCCGGATGCGATCTGATTATTCCCTTGTCCACGCCCTGCCTGGCGAGTGTTTGCGCGCTGGTGAAGGATCTCCCGGTGGTCTTCGGGGTGGTTTCCGCTCCCATCGAAGCCGGTGCAGGAGACGATTTCGAGCGGCACCGGCCCAACGTTACCGGTGCTGTCTGGACCGCTCCGCATAGAGACGCCTTTGTGTGGCTGAAGAAACTCTATCCCGACTGTCGCCGAGTAGGGATCATTTACAATGCATCGGAAGCCAATTCGCGCCGCGAACTTGAAATAACCCGCAAGATGCTGGCCACTCTTGGCATGACGGCCGAAACGCGCACCATCGGCAATTCCAGCGAGATAAGCCAGGCCCTACAATCGCTACTATCCACCGGTGTCGATGCGGTTTTCGGTATGGCGGACAATACGGTGGTCAGCTCCTTCAGCGCCGTCGCCGCTGCCTGTCGCAAACATCGTATACCGCTGATTGCCGATGATCGAAGTCTCATGGGCAGCGGTGCGCTGCTCTCGGTGGGCGCCAGCCCCGTCATCGAGGGTCGCCATGTGGCGCAGATGGCGACCCGGGTATTGCTCGGTGCGGCGCCGGTGGACATACCTTTCGAGCCAAGCCGGGGAAGCGAGACGGTGGTGGATCTGGCCGCGGCCGCGCATCTCGGTGTAACCTTGCCGGCGGAGCTGCTGCACAAGGCCGATGTTTTTTTGAATCTGCATGAACGATACGGCCGCCCGCTGCGGGTCGTGACGCTGACCGTGGCGGACAATTCCGGCTTGCAGGCGGCGGATCGCGGGGTGGTGCAGGGACTGGTGGCGGCGGGTTTGCAGGAAGGCCGGGATTTTACCGTCCAACGCCTCAATGCCCAGGGCGATATGGGGCAGCTACCGCAACTGCTGGATGCCGCCAAAAGCAAAGACCCCGATCTGATCGTCACGGTTTCGACGCCGGTTCTGATGGCCGCCGCCCGCAAGATCGTCGATATCCCCATCGTCTTTACAGTGGCCAGCGACCCGGAGCATCTGGGGCTTTTCGAGCAGGGCCGTCCCGCCAACATCACCGGCGTGCATGACGATCCACCGTTGGGGGCCCTACTCAACATGGCCCATCGTCACAATCCCCACCTGAAAAAGGTCGGCATTCTCTACGATCCCGCCCAGTCCAATGCCTTGATTTCGGTCTCCAAACTACGCAGCGCCTGCCGACAACGGGGCATCGGTTTGGCTGAAGCCGCCGTTTCGAACGTATCCGATCTGCCGGCCGCGGTTCAGGCTGTCCTCCAGCAGGGGGCCGACGCTATCCTGCTGTCGGCGGACAACCTGGTGTTCACCGGCTTTGCGGCGATCGTCCGCGCTGCCCGGTCAGCCGCGGTGCCGCTGTTCGTCACCGAACCGGCATTGGTGGAGCAGGGGGCAACCGGCGCCATCGGCGACGACTATCAGGCCTGGGGAGCCCAATCGGGACGGTTGGCCGCGCGGGTGCTGGCCGGGGTGCCGCCGAGCGCCTTGCCCATCGAAAAGACCCGCGTGCAGCGCACGGTCGCCCCCTGGTTAGGGGAAAAAGCGGAGCAAAAGGTTCCGCTGGCGAATCAGCCGCAGCAGGTGCGGATCGTGGCTTTTAACGATGCGCATTTCGCCGAAGCCGGGCGCGACGGCATTCTGGATGGCTTGAAAGAACAGGGGCTAGTGGAGGGGCGCGACTTCGAGGTGCGTCAGTTCAATGCCCAGGGCGACATCGCCACCCTGTCCAGCATCATGACCTCGATCCGCGCCGAACAGGTCGATCTGCTGATGGCTATTTCCACCCCGGTGTTGCAGGCGGCCCTGCGTCAGGGCGGGGATTCACCCATCGTCTTTACCTGTGTAGCCGACGGGGTGCGAGCCGGTGCGGGCAAGTCGGTCACCGACCATCGACCCCATGTCACCGGGATCACCACCCGTTCACCCTTTGAAGGCATGGCGCGCCTGCTGCCCCGAATGTTGCCCGGCGTCCGACGGGTCGGCACTCTCTTCACCCCGTCCGAAATCAACAGCGTACTGTACAAAGACTGGTTGGCTGAGGCGCTACGGCCTCAGGGTATCGAGCTGGTCGCCATTCCCGTCATGTCCACGGCGGAAACGGCCCTTGGGGCGGCAGCTTTGTTGCGCGAGGACATCCAAGCCGTGTGCCAGATCGCCGACAACGCCACCCGACCCGGGTTCGGCCAGATCGCCCGGCAGGCGGCGACCAGGGGGCTGCCGGTATTCTGCTTCGACAGTGGCGCCGCTCGGGAGGGGGCGACGGTGATCCTGGCCCGCGACTATTACAACGCCGGGCTGGAAAGCGCAGACATGGCGGCACGGGTGCTGCGCGGTGCCAACCCCGCGGATATTCCCTTTACCAATACCCGCACCGAAAAATTCATAATCAATATCGAAGCGGCCAGACGTTTCGGGCTGGTTGTGCCCGAAGATCTTTTGCAGGAGGCGCAGGTCATCTCAACTTCACAGGCGGGTTCGTGAATCTCGGCCACTGCATCTTTTATATGAACGGAAGAGGTTACTATGAAGATCTCCTTTAATCCTTGTGATCATTTTATGGAGGTGACCGTTGCAGGGCGTCTCGACGCCACCTGGGCTGAGCCGTTTCTCGACGCTTTGCGCAATATTCTGCGCGACGGCCAACATCATATCCGCATGGATGCGGCGGCGCTGGAATATCTGAGTTCCGCGGGGATTCGTTCGTTGCTGCAAATCCATCGGGAATTGACCGCCGTAGACGGTTCCTTCAAAGTCCAGCGCGCGGTCCCCTTTGTCAGCGAAGCCTTGAGGATGTCCGGTTTCGGCCAGTTGCTGGACACCGAAGAGACCGCAACCGGCGACCACGGGCGACCGTTACCTGACGCCGCATCGGCTCAGGTCGATATACAGGAGGGGATGGCCATCGAAACCCTGCTGTTGTCACCCACCGCCAAACTTGCACTGCGCCGGGTGGGCGGCTGGCAACCCTGGCAGCCGGTGGCTGCGGGGTGCTGCCAGGAAATGGCGTTTCCCGGATCGCGCTTTGCCCTGGGCATCGGCGCGCCGGGCAGCGAAACCGATGGCTTGCGGCAGCGCTTGGGAGAATTCGTCGCTGCCGCAGGCTGTGTCGCCTATTTGCCGGGCGACGGCTTTGAAGCGCCGGACTACCTGCTCGGCGCGCAGCAGTTCGTACCCAAGCTGGGGCTGCTCGACGCCTTGATCTGCGATGGAGAGTTTTCCCACCTGCTGCGCTTCGGACCGCAACAGCCGGGCGCCTGCTTGCCGCTAAGCCGCTTGACGGCCTGCGCCATGGATCAGCTGCAAACCGACACCATGGGATTTTTAATGATCGCCGAAATCGATGGTCTGGTCGGTGCCGCTCTTTCCCGTTCGCCGGGTTTGATCGAGGCCGACACGGAGGCGGGCCGATTCCCTGACATACGCGACTGGCTCACCTTCAGCGGGGAACGGGCGCACAGCACCGAGCAGGCGCTGGTGGTCGGGGTGGCCTGCCGGCAGCCTGATCATCCCGTGGCCCAGTGGCTACCCCCGGTGCCCTCGCAAGCAGGTTTACACTGCCATGCCCACGCCGCGGTCTTTCCCTTTAGCCCTTTGCCCCAAGGAAAGATCGATCCGCAGCAGTGGGTGAGGAAGCTCTTCGAGTCAGGGGGGCCCAAGGCGATTATGCATTTACTGGAAGATGATCGGCCCGCTCTGGGGCTGGGCCAGAGCGCTTTTGTACGGGGGGCTTGCTGGTGTGCGGCCCTGGATGACAAGGAGGTTACGGAAGCATGACACTGGTAATCGGCTCATTCACCATCGGTTTGATCCTGTCCTTATTGTCCATCGGGGTTTTCATCAGTTTTCGCATTCTGCGCTTCTGCGATATTACCGTCGACGGTACCATCACCCTGGGGGCGTCCGTCGCGGCGGTGCTGCTGGTACAGGGGCATGCCCCCTGGGTCGCCACCCTGGCTGCCACCGCCGCCGGTGCCCTAGCCGGTTTCGTCACCGGTATCCTGCACACCCGGTTTCGCATCCAGGAAATCCTGTCCGGAATTCTGGTCATGACTGCTCTATATTCGGTCAATCTGCGGGTCATGGGGCGCAGCAACGTGCCGTTGCTAGATACCCGGGATATTGCCGCCCCGCTGGCTGGCGTGCTGGCAACCCTGGTCGAAGACGGCGAGGCGCTACATCTGGCGGGCTGGCGGGTTCCCGTGCAGGACATGGCCATGCTGCTGACCGCGTTTCTGGTGACGGCTGCGGTTGCCTGGTTGCTGCACCGCTTTTTGCTGACCCAGTTCGGCACCGCCATGCGCGCCACCGGAGAAAATCCGCAGATGGTCCGGGCCCAAGGGATCAACAACCAGAACATGCTGGTTTTCGGTCTGGCCTGCTCCAACGGCCTGGTCGGCATGGCTGGAGCGTTGCTGGCGCAATACCAGGGGTTCGCTGATGTGCAGATGGGTATCGGTATGATCGTCTGGGGGTTGGCCAGCATTATCATTGGCGAAGCGCTGGTCGGCAAGACGGGGGTCGGTTTGGCCATCGTCGGCGCCATGATGGGCACGGTGCTGTTTCGTCTACTGGTGGCCATCGCCCTGCGCTGGGGGCTCGATCCCAACGATCTCAAACTGGTGACGGCCGCCTTCGTCTTCGCCGCGCTGGTGTTGCCCCGCTACGGCAAGCAGCTGGTCCGAAAAATGCTGGGAGGACGCCACTATGCTTAAAATAAGAAATCTTGCCAAAACCTTTTTCCCCGGCACGGCCAACGAAGTCACCGCCTTGCGCGATATCGATCTAGACATCGAGGACGGCTGCTTCGCCGCCATCATCGGCACCAACGGCTCCGGCAAAAGTACTCTGCTCAACGCCGTCGCCGGGGCGTTCCAGGCGGATGCCGGATCGATCGAACTAGCCGGGGTCGATATCACCGGCCAGCCGGAGTACCGGCGAGCCGGGCAGATCGGTCGGGTGTTCCAGAATCCCTTCGCCGGCACCGCCGCCGGCATGAGTATCGCGGAGAATATCGTGCTCGCCATGCGGCGCGGCCAGCGGCAGGGCTTGCGCAGGGCAGTCAGCCGCAAAGCGCGAGAGGAGATTCGCGCCCGGGTGCGAACGCTCAATATGGGACTCGAAGATCGCCTAGATAACCCCATCGGCACCCTCTCCGGGGGGCAACGCCAGGCCCTGACCCTGTTGATGGCCACCTGGCAGCGTCCCAAGCTGCTGCTGCTGGACGAGCACACCGCGGCCCTCGATCCAAAAAGTGCCGCCCAGGTGGCCGCCCTGACCAAGGAGATCATCGAGCGGGAAAACCTCACCGCCCTGATGGTGACCCACTCCATGCAGCAGGCGGTACAGTTGCCCGATCACATCGTCATGATGCACCAGGGCCGGATCATCGAGCAGTACGGCGCCCAGCGCAAGGCCAGCGTCCGCGTCGCCGATCTGCTCAACGCCTTTGATCGTGTACGACGCCGGGACCTGCTCGATCCCGACGTAGCCGCCCTGCTGGCCCGTCAATACGCCTGACGGGGATCAGACGAGGGACATTCTATGGCCTGCCACGGCGGTCCTTCGGGCCAGGTCGAATTGTCGCCAGACAGGGAGCACCCCACAGCAACGGTAGCCCAGGCCCGGTTTAAGCCGCCAGCAGCCCGGCTAGCAGCCAGCCGAGGCCGAGCAGCAGCAGCACCGTACCGGCAGTGCGGCGAAACAGTGGCCGATAGTGGGGAGCCGCTCGGTGCAAGCGCCGCCCGAACCAGCCAGCCCCGGCGCACAATACCAGCATCGGAGACAGGGTAGAACCGAGGCCGAACATGGCAAGCAGCAACGCACCCTGCCATGCCGACGGGCTGTTCAGGCCGAGGCCCAGCACCCCCAGCAGCGGCGGACAGGGGACCGTGGCCAATACCCCACCGGCTAAGAGCATCGGCCAGCGCAACCCGGTAGTCGCTGCTCGTTGCTTGTGTTTGCCGCAGCCTTGATGGCCACTAGCAACGGCATTGGCTGAACGGAACATCATCAGAGCCAGAACCAGCAGCAGACCGCCAACCGCCCCGTGCCGCCACCAGAGAGAAACCCCAAATTCACCCAGCAACTGACCGCAGCCGTAGCTGATCGCCCCCAGCAGACTACAACCGATAATACGACCGCAACCTAACCACAGCCAGGCCAGTAGACCATCACGAGCCCCCTCTCCTCGTCCCAGGACCATTGTAGTCATCAGGGGCGTACAGACCAGGGTGCAATGGGTGGCACCGGCCAGCAGACCGATGGTCAGGGCAGAGCCGTATACTGTCAGGGAGTCAATAACCATGATATGACCTCAAGCCGCCGCAGCCAGACGGCCCGCGAGCAGGGCCGCGCCGATGGCACCGTTAAGCTGAGGATGCTCAGCGATGTGCACATCACACAACAGTTCATCCTCAAAAGCCGCCACCAGGCCGGGATTGAGCCCGCCGCCGCCCGTGAGCAGTACTTCGCCGCTCAACCCCGCCTTGCGAGCCATAACTGCGATTCTCTTGGCCATGGAGACATGGATACCGGCGACGATATCGACGGGATCATGGCGACGGGCCAACAGAGAGATTACCTCCGATTCGGCAAACACCACGCACATGCTATTAATCTCACAGGGCAGTTTCGACTGCAGGGCCATAGGGCCGATTTCTTTCACCGACACATCCAGCACCCGGGCCAGGGCTTCAAGAAAACGGCCGGTGCCGGCAGCGCACTTGTCGTTCATGACAAAATTTTTCACCGCTCCGTTATCATCAAAAACAATCACCTTACTGTCCTGTCCACCGACGTCAATCAGAGTCCGTACCTCACTATCGGCTCCGAGAGCCCAGCGGGCTCCGGCAGCATGGGCCTTGATCTCGGTGACGTTGTCTCCAGCCAGATCGATCTGGCGCCGACTGTAACCGGTGGCGGTGATGGCCGCCAGGGCCATTGGCTCGACCCCGACCTGAAGGCAGAGAGCGTCGAGCACTTCCTTGGCCGTTTCCCGAGCATCGATTCCCGTTGGCGCCGTCTTGACACCGAGCAACTGGCGCTTGTCGTCTACCAACGCTGCTTTAAGATAGGTGGAACCGGCATCGATCCCGGCAAAAACCCTCATGCGCCGACCTCCAGTTGTGTATTTTCCTGAATCATTTCAATAAAAGCCTCAACTCGGGTACGCAACTGCTCCACGTCTTCCGGGTTGTAGTCTGTTTCGATGCGCAGCACTGGAAGGCCCAATTCTCGCATCAGCTTTTCTACCCGCTGCAGTTCAAAATCGTAGATGACGCAACCCTTGAGGACGAGGTAAAGCACGCCATCTAGTTGAAAATCTTCCACCGCCTGGCGCAATCGGAACAGGCGATCGTCATTGGGCGCAAAAGACGGACAGGTACAGGGCATCAGATACCGAGAGCCCAGGGCCACCATCATGTCCTCCATGGTGTTTTCCACCGCCCCAACCGGATCGTACAGATAGCGGTCGCCCACACAGGACTCGTCAGTTACCAGAGCGCCACCCATCTCTTCAATGAGGTTCGGTAGTTTCCAGTTAGGAAAAATTGACGGAGCCCCGGCCAGCATAAGGCGAGGACGTTGTGCGCCCTGAGAGGGCTGTTGATGGCGAGTACGCTCTTCCAACTCATCGTTTAAGCGGGTCATGGCCTCGGTCCAACTATCGGCCCGGTCAAAGGCAAAGGCGTGCAGGGCCAGGGCTGCTTCGCTGCCACGCACCACAGGGACCGGAGCCTGACGCAGTTGATAGAGACGGCGCGCCTGGTGTTGGGCGCGACCGAGCATGGCGATGGCCTCCTTAAGGGCGCGCCGCTTGATACGATTACCGGTCAATCGCTCCAAGTCTCTCTTGAAACCGTGCAATTCTTCCAGCCACTGGCGTCTGGCCCCCTCGCTCTCCTTAACATGGGGGACGTCCAAAACCCAGACCTCGGTATGCTGCGCTAACTCCTCACCCATTTTTCGTTTGGCGTCACAGGTGGTGGGCACCACCACCACATCGCACAATTCATAGAGGGAGGGCGCACCGAGAGCGGTGCTGCCGAGAGCGGATTTGACCACCGGGCAGGCATCCCGTGGCGCCAGTTCGTCGCCGGCACAGGAAGCCTCGTGACTGCCACCGCACAGGCGCAGGGGAATCGCACCGGCGGCGTAGACCAGCTCCTCGGGGGCCATGACACAATAGATACCGACCACCTTGGGCCGAGGCTCACTTAGCTCCAGTCGCTCGGCCAAACAATCGTCAACATAGGCGGCGCGCATCACCTCGATAAAGTAATCGAGCTGCTTCGGTCGGTCGGCAGCCTCTTCCAAACCCCGCAATACACCCTCCGCCGAACGGCCAAGAGCGCGTAGCAGGCGCTGTTTACGTTTTCCCATAGCTAATTATCCTTGTTCTTATGACGATCAACACCGATCTTTCGACGCCGAGAAAAACCCTTGCGGGTCGAACGAAAAAAGGTTTTTCCGGCCCAGGTGGCCCGAAGAGCGTCATCTTCGGGACAGTGTTCGATGCAGGCCAGACAGAGTACGCAGTCGGGAAAAGTCACATTCTCCTTTTCCCGCTCCTTAAATACTTGCTCGACATCCATCGGGCAGACGTTGTAGCAGATCTCGCAACGGGTGCACTTCTGCACATCCTTTTTCAGTTTTGGCAGGCTGATTCGGCGAAAAAAAGACAGGACCAGCACCATCGGGCAATACGCACACCAAAATCTCCGTTTGAACAGGCTCAACACCAGAGTCAAAATGGCGAAAAACACTCCCAGACCGCTCAAAATAATGGTGGTGGCATTCTCCAGATCCACCCCCATGTAGCTCGCCCGACCGGTCAACATCGGCATGATGTAACGTACCGGACAGAGCTCGCAGAAGGGGATATTCAGGTGACGGGCCACTGATGGCACAAGAATCGGAAAGGCGGCCCACAAGGGCAGCAGCAGCATGATAAACAGAAAAACCCACTTGGCCGGACGCAAACCTTCTCGCAGACCCTCGGGAAAACGCAGATAACCGAGACCGAGTTTACGGCGTATTAGATCGAGGACATCCTGGACAAAGGCAAAGGGGCAGACCCAGCCACACCAGGCACTACCAAGAGGAATGATCAACAGGATCGCGATCACCACATAAAGCAGAGCTTTGAGCAGTCCGTCTACGCTGCCGGCGGCCAGAGCGAACTGAAGGGGGGCCAAAAAACAGGCACCGCCATAACTGTCGAAACCGGTGAAATAGCAGGCAAAGGTCGGCAGATAGGCGCCAAGGTGGACCCCCATCCGGCCGCCAAAGGTCAGCAGGACAAAACAAACGGCCAGCACCAGCCAGCGCAACCGAGTTACGCGCATGATGCCCCCCGAAAACGGGCTAGGCGCGCCTGTTTGCGGCGGCGCTGACGACTGATCAACAACAGAGCCAACAGAGCGGCGAATAGGGTGCCAACCAAGATCCAGATAGTGAAGGTACTATTATAATGAGACCACTCGGGCCAAGGTGGATCTATAATCATCGGCATACTGGCACAGTGATATTCGCCCCGCTGCCGGTCGTGATACTGCACCACATAGAGGTAGTGTTCGCAGTTGCGCTCAGCGCTACGACTCTCTGTCGGCACGACCACAAATCGACCCTCATCATCGGTTAACAGAGTCTTTTGCCAACCACGCTCGGTGAAAATGGTCACCTCGGCACCTGCCAAGGGCTGGCTCCGATAGAATACTGCCATCGTATGGGGGCGATGAGCGATCTGGATGGTACCGCTGTAACGGCTCGATTGAATAGGACCGATCTCTAAAGGCATGTCCTCAGCATGAATAAATACCTGCCGCTCACCACCGTTGCTTACGTCATTGCTGCCATGCCGAAGCAGAAATTTGCCGTAGTAGTGAACCTGTTCGCTCACTCCGTCTCCATCGACATCCTGCGCACCGGCAGCAAAATGACCACCGAGCAGATAGATCCCGCTGGCCGCGTCTGCCTCCGGCACTTCAACGGCAATGCTCTCACCAACCTTCTGCAACGGGACAGCCTGGCGACTGCCGTCCGGCCCTATGAGACAGGCGCGAACCTGCCGCAGCTTACCAGCGCTCCGCTCATCCTGCCCGTCTGCAACAGGAAAGGAGCCTTGGTGCAGCAGCAAACGCTTGGGCTGACCGAGACGCCGGCGCAGCAACTCTGCCTCGTTGCGCACCTCCCAGATATCCCGATCGGGATCGTTGTAGCCATTGACATATCGGTCGGGGTTTTCCAACTCCCACCACAACACCTCAGTCGATTGGGCACTAACGGGGCCTGCCAACCACAACAACAGGAGCAGCATCCAAGCGCCTATTTTCAGCACATCCATTCCTACAGACTCCATTTCAAAAAATCGGCCAGAAGAGCCTTAATTTGGACCTTCCTTCGGCTGCAAAGATAAAAGGGCAAACTGGTCAAAGCAATCAAGATGCCCAGCAGAGATGTCCGGGGATTGGCCCAGCCGATCTGTACCGCAATCCACAAATAGGCGGCGCCAAAGAGTAGCGGCACCAGCGGATAGCCCCAGGTACGATAAGGGCGATCAAGTTCCGGACACCGCCAACGTAAAACAAACAATGCCAAAACGCTGGCGATACTGGAAAGCAGCATGACGAAGACCACGTAACCGAGCAACTGGTTGAAGGTGCCAATCCCGACCAGAAAGCAGGCCAACAACGCCTGACAAAGCACGGCGCAAGCCGGAGTACCGTAAGATGCATGAACCCTCTTAAGGGGAGCCCAGAAGACTCCGTCCTCACCCATAGCGAAGGAAACCCGCGCCCCTGTAAGGATCGTGGCGTTGATACCAGCGGCAATGGCCAGCATGATCGGTATCGACACCAAACCGGCTACAGCCGGGCCATACAGGCCGCTCATGGCAACCTGGGCCACGTTAACCGCTCCCTTTATCTGCGTCATAGGCAAGGCGTGCTGTAGCGGCACCCCCTATTAGGCAAAAACACCCTGAAAGGTGCCATCACTGCGGACCTCTGTGCTACGCACCGCCTCACATCGATAGTTGGCCAGATCCTCCAGCGTCAGACGCTGGTGATGCTTGACCAGCCCTGTCACCGTAACTACCGACTCAGCCGACGCCTGGCCTGAAACGATGAGACATAGGGCCAATAGACAGAATAAGCTTCGCATATACCACCAAGGTGTCATCACAAGCTCTTTCCCTTCAAAAAAGAGGGGCAGACTCGCACAATTCCATCACCACTGCGAGTCTGCCCCTTTGTATCCATCTTACCAACGCGCCACGAGTTCAACGCATTGCATCAAACCAGTGTTACTGACATTCGCTGGAACGCTGATTGAGACGCGGTCCCATGTAGATCAGACCGAGGAATTTTTCCGAATCGGCCATCAGCTCTTCCACTGCCTGCTCCAAGGTGGTGCGCACCAGCCGTTCGCTGCCGGCCACACCGGCACTGAAGACCAGAGCCACCGGGGTATCGGCGGCATAGTAGTTATCGAATTGGGGTTTCAGTTCCTGAAATTCTTTCAAACCCATAAAGATAGCCAGGGTATCACCGCTCTTGGCCACCGCTTCAAGCAACTGGGGATGTTCTTTCAGTCCGCTTGGCATGGTGATCACAATAGATCCCCCGGCACCGATATCGCGCTGAATCATGGCATTGGCGACATTAAAGGAACTCAGGGCCGCCACCGTCTCCAGTTCATCGTCGCTGAAGTAATGACGAATCCAGCGAGAGCTGCCGTAGATGAGGGAATCGCCCCAATCGAGAAAGGCCACGTTCTTGCCTTCATCGAGAGCCTGACGAATCTTCTGTACACCGGCGTCCCGTTCAACCGTGACCTGCTCCGACAACTCCTCTGCGCTAAGGTCCGGATGGGCCTTGCGGTAGATGTGCTTAATCAGCTGCAACGGGTCAAACAGGTTCGGCTTGTTGCCGAGGTAAGGGGCAAAGCGTTTGGCAATATCCTCTGGGGCCACCAGCACATCGGCACGAGCCAGGGCGCTAAGGGCCTCCAGGGTGAGAAGATCGGTATCGCCAGGGCCGACGCCAATAATCGAAATTTTCGCCTTAGGTTTTAAGTCGATAATTTCGATGCGATCGACAGCCAATACGTCCCGATCATCAACCAGTTCTTCGGGAACGATAATCCGGTATTTTCCACCGCGCTGCCCTTTAAGGGGCTTTCCATCAACACTTTCGGCCAACATGATGCGCCGCCCTTTAAAAGACTGAAACAGCTCGCCAAAGGAGAAGAGCGCCCGGTAGCCATCCGGCGCGGAGATCATCACCGCCTTGGTCAGATCATCGCCGACTCCGGCTGCTTCCAGCACCTTAGCCAGGGACACCCCCTTATAAAGATGCAGACCGTGATAACCCATATGCAGGCCCACGACCTTCTTCCACATGGACATTTGAGGATAGTCTTTGAGACTGGAGAGCTTTAGCTCCTTGGTGACCAAACCTGTGACTTGAAATTCGCTCGATTCAAGCTTGAGTGACCGATCGCTCTTGAGCTTTGGGTAAATGTCGATAACCTCGATACGGGTGACACCTTCCACACACCGATCGGTATAGAAGTCGCCACGAATCAGCAATTTGGGCATCAGTGCTGGCCGCTCATACTGATCAAGTGCCGACTGATAGATTTCAGGTCCGTGGCATTTCAGGCAGCGTGCCTCGGTCATCATCGGCTTAACGGGGGCCGCAGCAAAAGCAATCGCATATTCAGCTGCATTGCTGTAATAGATTTCACCCCAGGAGAGAACCACCTGCTTACCAGAAACACCGGTCACCCGAATGGCTAACTCGATGCCCTTTTTAGTCGGTTGGTTCTGCGTGGTGATTTCAGCCATATCCAGTAGGGTGCGCAGGGGCACGGCCTGATGAAGGTAGATACCGTGGAATTGACGATCACGGTCGACCTCGTTGAGCTGAATCTCCACCGACTGAAAACGCGCCAGGTCGGCAACGGTCAGCTTGAGAGGGTTAGTCACCTTGCCGGTAATGGTCAGTACCGGTTCGGCAGGCGGGCCATGGTTGGTCATGGCCAGGGCAGTGCTGCAGAGCAGCAGCCAGGCCAGCATCGTACTGAACAGCTGGGCGAATCGTCTCATTGCTTTTGTCCTCCGTTGCGAATCTTACGGATTTGCGGAAAGTACCAGAGCATCAGCAGACACAGCACCGTGTTGCCGATCAAAATCAACAACAGCCCAGGATCCTTTTTAACGGTAATTTGTAACGGGGGCAGTTCGTCGATACCGGGTTTGCCAGCCATGCCGAGGTGCAGGGTGTAGCCTTGCCAATAGAGGGGCTCGAGGATGGCGATTGGGCGCTGCTCGACGTTAGAGCCGCTTTTCAGCTCCAGGGTTGCGGTGCATTGCTGCATTTTCCCCTCAAGTGCCGGTGCCTGCCAGTAATCGTAGTGCCGATCCAGCATGGTGACTTGCAGATCATCGAAACTAACCTGTTCGCCAACCACAGCCAGCAGCCGCTCCTTGCTGCCGGTAAATTCGGTCAGGGCATGTCCTCCGATGATAAACAAAAAACAGAAATGCATGATCGAAGGCGCCAGCAGTAAAAAAAAGATGCTGCGGCGATGATGTTGACGCTTGCCCCACAAAAAATGGACCCGGTCCAGGGTACAGGCCAAGGTGTTGGCAAAGAGCAGAGCTAGCAGGCCAAATAAAGTGAAGATCCACCAGCTGTGGATGTCACTGCGCGTCATCAGCCAGACGGGGAAGAGCTTGGTGTTCAATTCGCCGAACACCGGCATGAATTTAGCGTAGAAGCTGCCGACAAACAGATTCAGAGTGAGCAAGACGAGCAACCATAGGGTCAGGCGAATGCTGGCCAGAGCCTTCCAGAGACACTTAATCATGGCTTTCCTCCGCCAGTTTTGGATCACGGCAGGCTCCTGGCACGGCGCCATGGGGCAGGGCAACGTGCACCTGCTCCTGAGCGGTCACTCGGGCCTCACCTCTACCAGATCCTTTGCCAGAAACCTTAGCCGGATTGAGCACGGTGAGATGAGCCGCTACCTGCAGAGCATAGGCGACGAGCAACACGACCAGCGCACTGGTCAAAGCCCAGCGGGCCTTTTTGCGCATATCGAAAGAGCGGTCGAATTGGGTATGAAGATAACCGCAATAAAGGCACCAGATGGCCGCCGATTGCAGATGCCGCTCGCCCCAGTGGAAAAGGCTGGCCCAGCCGAGATAACTCCAGACAGCCCCGACCACCTGAGCCAAGCTGTAGAGGATAAAACCCCAGATGGCCAACTGGTTAAAGAGCTGATCGTCATCGCGGCGACGCAGCTGACGCCAGGCGAACCAGCCACTGGCCAGAAAGCAAGCGATAGCCAGCACCTCCAAGCAGAAAAACATGGGCGACGACCAAGTGGCCGTAAAGGGACCGGGAGCAGGAATTTGGATTGGCAGGAGCAAGGTGATGAACATCGCCGGGGCGACCAACCAGCTCATCGAAGCCGCATCCTGCTGTCGGCCCCGCCACAGACAGAACAGGGCCAAAAAAGCCAGGCACCAGGGCAGAAACAGGGCGCCATTGAACACCCCGTCGAGGGAGAAGACACCCCAGCGCCAGCAGCGACTCACCTGACTGGCCGTGTGCAGGGCAAAACCGAGTCCCAGCAGCCAACAGCTAAAGCGGTGGCGTTTCAGCAAATGGAAGAAAAGGCTGCCGGCATAGGTACCGGCAGCCACATTAAATAACACAGAGGAGGCAGTTGTTACTGTCATGCTTAAATCCCCTTGCGGAGGGAAACTAAATGGGCTGTCCTAGACAACAGATTTAGGTCTAGGACAGCCCAAAGCAAATGATTAATAAGTGAAGTTCAAACCAGCCATGAAGTTACGGCCGGGCATCAGGTCACCGCCTTCGGTGTAGTCACGGTCGGTGATGTTGTTCACCTCGAGGAAAGCTTTGCCAGTAATTTTCCAGGCTTCAAGACTCTGCTCAACCCGTGCATTCAGCAACACAAAATCATCATTCTCGGTCCACTCGTAGTTTCTGCGAGCGACTTCCTTAGAATAAAACTGGCGGTCGGTAATCGAGAGTTGACTCGAAATCGAGAGACCGAAGGGGAACCGATAGCGGGCGTCGAGGTTAGCCCGATGGCGGGGCCGCTCTTCCAGTTCTTTATTCGTCTCTTCGTCTTCGGTATTGAGGTAGGTATAGTTGATACCGACCCAGAAACGGTCGGTGATATCGGCCCCAAGAGTGGCTTCGACACCGAAGATGTTGGCGTTACCTACATTGTAATAAATATCGTCATCGTAACCGGCGACTTCGCCCTTCACGATCAGGTCCTTGATATCGTTGTAGAAAATGGCTACCGAACCGTTGACGGCATCCGAGAATTGCTGGGTCACACCGACTTCATAGGCGATGGTCTCCTGGGGATCAAGGTCGGGGTTGCCACCCGTTGCCTCACTGTACAACTCTTTCAGATGGGGGAAGCGAATCTTTTTACCGACGGATCCGTGCAGCAAGGTGCTGTCCGACAGGGTTACGACCACCCCGGCCTGGGGGTTGAAGGAACCGATGCTATCGGGCACTGGCTGATCATCTGACTCACGAGGGTCAAAGTAATCGTAGCTAGCGCCGACGGTGAAGGCCAACCAGTCATTGACCTTGATCTCGTCTTCCACACCGAGCGAGTAGGTGTCAGATTCGTACTCGCCGGTATCTTCCCAGGAAGCTCCGGGAGCCTCCATTTCTTCTTGCTGACAATTATCCCGCAAGAAGCTGAACCCGACCTTCAGGAAACTTAAGTCGCTGAAATCCATAAACGCCTGGGCTTCGCCGCCAATGGTATAGTTATCGTAAGCGGACTTATAGAACCAGGACCGATCGGTCCAGTCGGTATCACGCAGGGTATCCTCGTGGTCGACATAATAGGCCCGGGCCTTGACCCGCAGAACATCGTTAATGCGCTGCTCCCCGACCAGACTCACCTGCCATTGCTTCCAGTCTTCGAAATACCAGTTTCTGGAGGGGATACCCTTTTCGTTGTCGTTCACGTCGAGAGTCAGGTACAGCTTAGTATTGTCTGAGGGCTCGAAACCAAACTTGGCATTAAAGTTGTGCATAAGATAACCGGTGTCATCCATTGCGCCACCGTCATCCTGGGTATAGGAACTGTACTGTGCCGCCCAGTGGTCCTCATCGTAGTCGCTGGACAGGCGCCAGCCATTGGAATGGCGATAGGTGTATCCCAGCCGGTAATTGAAGGGGCCGGCGGGCGCGCTGAAACTGACGCCGTAGTGTTGGGTGTCGTAATCCCCCCAGGCACCGGACACCGTGGCGCTCGGCTTGGAGCCGGCTTTTTTGGTGATAATATTGATGACCCCACCCATGGTGTTGGCCCCGTACAGTACCGAAGAAGCTCCCTTGGTCACGGTGATCTTGGCAATGGAATCGACCGGAAGCTGGTCAAGGTCGATACTACGAAAATACTGCTCGTAGACCGGCACGCCGTCGATCAATATTTTCAGATCGCCCTGCTCAAAACCACGAATACTGACATAGCTCTGACCTTTGCCGCCCTTCTGCACATCAACACCGGGCAGTTGCTCCAAGGCCTCAGCGACATTTCGCGCACCGCGCTGCTCGATATCCTCGGCAGTCACCTCGGTCACGGTAGTAGCCAGATTGACCACCTGCTGTTCACCGGTAACGATAACCTCGCCGAGGGAAAATACTTCGCTGTCAGCTGCAAAACTTGGCATTGCCGGCAGCAAAGCCAACAAGCACACCCAGACCAGCGGTGTAAATAATCTTGTGTTCATGAAATTCCTCCTGAAGAAAAAAAATGTCCATCAAATGTGTACCTATCAATACAGCACATAAAAAAATGCGCTGACGGGTCACCCCGCCAGCGCACCATATACCTTGGAATACGCGTTCGCAGGTCGACTCCTTTCCAAATGCGGGAGGCGCCACCGTTTCCAGGGACACCCATCGTTCAAGGTAGCTTAGCTATTGCCTTAGCCGGCCTTAAATCGGAGTGGACTTTTATGTCAGCGGGCTGCGAAGCCCATCTTAATTAAATCTTGGACCTTCGTTGTATAGCAAAGGGAATAGCGGCTGGCAAGTAAAAATATGAGAAATTGTCATTTTTGTGACAATCGAACGGTTTGGCGTTGTTGTTATATAATAAAGGAACGCACAATGAACCGTCAGCGCCAGACTGTTGACCGCAAACAGGGAGGACCAGATGAATCGAAAAATCGCCCGACTGATGATCCTGTTGCTAAGCACACTCTTGATGAACGTCGGCTGCCAATCGACGCAGCCAACCACCAAGCAACTGCTGCAAGAGGATTACATTCAGATGACGGATGCTGAGCTACTTAGCCACTATCAACAATTGGTCGAAGGGATTGAAGAGCCCAACTCGGGAGGGGGCGGTTTCGGCTTCGGGCTGGGGATCGGAATCGGACTGGGCAGTAACAGTTCGGTGGGTCTCGGCGCCAGCAAGGGGCCGGAGCGGGAATATACAACGGAAGCCCTGCAACAGCGGCGCAACCAGGTTCGTCTGGAGTTATCCCGCCGCGGCCTGGAACCGGCTAGTACCCAGTAAACCATCATCTATCGCATCTTGCTGGTTCTTTGTCGCGTCAACTGCGTTACGACCAACGCTGACTAGCACCGGTTAGGCAGCATTGATCATGCCTTGTTGACCCACCAAACTCCTGCGCAAGATCACGACATCTTATGAGTTACAAGGTACTAGTTCGTGTCCATCCGGGAACTATGGATGGACACAGCGCAGTTTTTATATGGGAAACGAGCAATTTTTTCCAAGGTCAAGGAAATCAATCACTTGCGCGGAGGCGTAGCTGTTTACGCCGCACCATTCCGCAGGACAGCGGAATGGGACAGCCTCTGGTTGCCCGAAGGGCGAGGGCCAGGGATGGCCCGAGTCACAAGCAAGTGGGCAGCTTGACGCAGAGATTGGGGAAAAGGGCCGTTTCCGGATGAAAACTACTTCATACTGAATTTCTGCAAGACTTCGTCCGGCGCTTGGTCGTACTGGGAAAATTCCATACTGAAGGTGCCGCGTCCCTTGGTGGCGCTGCGTAATTCGGTCATATAATCGAACATCTCTGTCAGCGGCACTTGAGCCTGAATGATTTCCATCTCTCCTCGGCTTTCCATGCCGCCGATGCGACCGCGCTTCTGCTGCAGGGTGCCAAGGACCTTGCCGGCGCTTTCTCTCGGCACCATCAACTCCAGGGCCATGATCGGCTCGAGCAGGGTCGGTCGACCCTGCCGGGTAGCCACGGCCAGCCCCCGCTGGGCGGCGGCCAACAAACCGGCTTGGGTGGTGACACCTGCCTCGTAGGGCAACTCGACCACTGTAACCTGCAGATCGGTCAGGGGATAGCCAGCCTGAACCCCGGCGGCGCAGCCCTGCTCAAGACTAGCCAACAGAGCGGGGCGCCATTCCAGAGGCAGCTCAGTCTCTGCTTCTGGTGGCAGAATCACAAACAGACCTTCGCCCCGCGGCAAAGGCTTCAGACACAGCAAGATTTCGCCGCACTGCAGCTTGCCCTCGGCTTCACGGTGAAATATTTCCCGATGTTCCACAGGCTGGCGCAGTGTCTCCCGATAAACCACCTGGGGCCGACCGGTAATCACCTCGACACCAAATTCTCGGGACAGCCGCTGGGTCAAAATATCCAGATGCAATTGGCCCATGCCGGCAAGAATCAGCTGACCGGTCCCCGCATCCTCACGCACCAGGAAGGTCGGATCTTCCCACTGCAGCTTCTCCAACGCCGGCAACAATTTCTCCCGGTCGTCAATGCGTTTGGGTTCCACCGCCAGCGAGACGACGGGCTCGGGGACAGTCAAGCCTTCCAGCAGCAACGGCTCCTGTTCGGCGCTCAGCGTATCACCGGTCAAGACTTCTTTGAGGCCAACTACGCAGGCAATATCACCGGCTCGAGCCTCTTCGATCCGCTCCCGCTTATGCGCGTGCATACGAAACAAGCGGGAGAGTTTTTCTTTCTGCCCGCGCGCACCGTTGAACAGTTCGTCGCCGGCATGCACCGTACCGGAGTAGACTCGCAGATAGGTCAGCTTGCGCCCGGCATCGGAGAGCACCTTGAACGCCAGCACACAGAGGGGTCCGGAGGGGTCGCAACTCAAAAACCGCTCCTGCAGACCGTCCCCTTCGACCAAGGCTCGCACCGGTGGCGCATCCAGCGGTGAAGGCAGAAAGGTGCCTACGGCATCAAGCAGCGGCTGAATACCCTTGTTGCGCAAGGCCGAACCGAGCAATACCGGAAACAGCCGGCATTCCAGCACCCCGCGCCGCAGCGCAGCCTGCAGGCGAGGGGCCTCGATGCTGCGGCCTTCGAGAAAATCGTCAAGGATCTGGTCGTCAAAATCAGCGGCCGTCTCCACAAGAACCTCGCGGGCCTGGCGCATTTCGTCGAGACGCCCAGCAGGCACCGCCTCGGCAGTCACCGTCGCCCCCTGATCATCCTCACTAAAGAGCAGACATTGCTCGGCGATGAGATCGATCACTCCGGCAAAGCCGCCCTCTTCCCCCAGGGGCAACTGCAGCAATACGGGCCGTGCATCGAAGCGCTGGGCAATCTGCTCCAGCACCCGGCGATAGTCGGCGCCGATGCGATCCATCTTGTTGATCAAACAGAGGCGCGGCACACGATAGCGATCAGCCTGATGCCAGACCGACTCGCTCTGCGATTGCACCCCCTCCACCGCACTAAAGACGGTCACGGCGCCGTCGAGCACCCGCAGAGAGCGTTCGACCTCAATGGTGAAATCGATATGACCGGGGGTATCGATGAGATTGATCCAGTAGTCCCGCCAGCGACAACTGGTGGTAGTGGCGGTTATGGTGATACCCCGCTCCTGCTCCTGCTCCATCCAGTCCATGACCGCCGCCCCGTCATGCACCTCGCCCATCTTGTGGCTCTTGCCGGTATAGTAGAGTACCCGTTCAGAGACAGTGGTCTTGCCGGCATCAATATGAGAAATGATTCCGATATTTCGGATGGCATGCAGGGGCGGATGTTCCATGTCCTGTCACCTCCAGAAAGAAATCAAACAAATGAGCGACTATCTATTCTTGCAGAGAATGGTTGGGCGGCAAAGGCAGCGTGAAACGCTGGCCGTCGTAAGCAAATTCCACCCCGCTGGGCAGTTTGGCGGTACCCCGCTGATGTTCGACTTCATGACAGATATGGGTTAAAACGGTGCGCCGGGCACCGAGCCGAGCGGACACGGCAATGGCTTCATCGATACTAAAGTGGGTGGGGTGGGAACGAAAACGTAGGCCGTCGATAACCAACAGTTCGAGTTGCTGCAGACGGGACATGGTCGATTCGGAAATACCGTTGCAGTCGGTCACATAGGCAAAGGACCCGATGCGATAGCCACAGGAACTGCCGGGGCCATGCTGCAACAGTAGAGGCTCGACGGGCAGACCGCAGAGAGAGAAGTTGCCTCCCAGGTCCCAGGGAACCAGCCGCGGTCGAAACTTGGATGCCACTTCGTCACCAAAAATATAACGGAAATTACGCCGAATCAAATCCATGGTGGACGGCAAGCCGTAGATGGGAATGGCGGCGCCACCGGAGGCCATATTGAAAGCACGCAGATCATCAATGCCGTGCACATGGTCGGCATGAGCATGGGTGTAGAGCACCGCATCGATCTGGCCGATGCCCTCACGCAAGGCTTGCTGGCGAAAGTCGGTGCCGGTATCAATGACGATTTGCTGGCCGCGATAGCTGATCAGAGCACTGCAGCGAGTGCGGCAGTTGTGGGGATCGGTTGAACGACAGACGTCGCAGGAACAGCCGAGCATCGGCACCCCGGTGCTGGTGCCCGATCCAAGTATGGTGACCTCCATACAGGCTGCTTCCATGCTACGCTCCTAGTCTTTTGAAACCGATTCAACCTGCGCCAAAATAGCATTATTACACAGATTCTGGCAAATAATTATCTGCGGCTAAAACATTGAAACAGACCCAGGAAGAAGCTACAATAGGTCGGGCAAACCGTCCGTCGCCCACTTTTCTCACGCAGAAAGGAATCGCTCCATGGACATTAACGTCACTCACGGCGCCACTCTGAAACAGGCCACCCCTTGTCTACTGATAGGGGTTGTGGCTAATCAGTTGGCCACGCCGCTATTGAAAAAGATCGACAAGGCTCTCGATGGAGCCCTTACTCGCGCAGTCACGGCTCAGGAATTTTCCGGCAACGCCCAACAAACTCTGCTGCTGCACGGCAGTAGCCAGCTGGTAGCCGAGCGCATTCTACTCATCGGCCTCGGCAAGGAAAAGGCCATTACCCTGGAAACCCTGCGCAAAGCGGGAGCCACAGCAGCAGAGCAACTGCGGCAGCGGCGACTGACGAATTTCACATGGACCCCGACGGACAGCCCCCTGCACGGCCTGCCACCCGAGGCCATGGCCAGTGCCTGGATCGAGGGACTGATCCTGGCCGACTACCGCTTCGAACGCTACCTCAGTGCCGATCCGAAGCGAACCCCTGCACTAAAGCAGTTGAATGTAGTGACGGACCGCAAAGGCAACCTACCGGTCATCAACGCAGCGGTCCAGAGAGCCGAGAAACTGTGCCGCGGCGTGCTGCTGGCCCGAGATCTGGTCAACGAGCCGGGCAATGTTAAGTCACCAGTCTTTCTGGCCGAGCAAGCGCAGGCCATCGCGGCAGAGGTCGGCCTGCAATGCACGATACTGGACCAGCCAGCTCTCGAGCAGGAAGGCTTCGGTGCCCTGCTCGGCGTGGCTCAAGGCAGTATTCGGGAACCACGCCTGATCGTGTTGCACTACCAAGGCGCTGGCGAGGAACGCCCCGTTGCCCTGGTCGGCAAGGGCGTGGTCTTCGACTCAGGCGGCATTTCCCTGAAACCCGGCGAAAATATGGGCCAGATGAAGATGGACATGGCCGGCGGCGCGACCGTACTCGGTACGATGCTGGCCGCCGCACTGCTGAAATTGCCGATCAACCTGACCGGCATCATTCCAGCGGTGGAGAATCTACCTTCGGGCAGCGCCATTCGACCTGGCGACATACTGACCTCACTGGCCGGTAGCACCATCGAAGTGCTTAATACCGATGCCGAGGGGAGGCTCATCCTGGCCGATGCCCTGACCTACGCCAAACGTTTTAACCCGCGGGAGGTTATCGATGTGGCGACTCTGACCGGCGCTTGCATTATCGCCCTGGGCCACCATGCGGCGGCCCTCCTCGGCAACCACAACGGCCTGCTGCGTCAATTACAGCGAGCGGGTGAAGCAAGCGGCGAGCGCTGCTGGCAGCTGCCCCTATGGGATGAATACGCCGAGCAAATCAAAAGTGACGTTGCTGATCTAAAGAACATCGGCGGCCGCTCTGCCGGCACCATTACCGCCGCCGCCTTTCTGCAGCATTTTGCCAAAGACTTTCGTTGGGCTCACTTGGATATCGCGGGCACGGCCTGGCAGGAAAAAGGCTCCGACTATCGGCCCGCCGGAGGCACCGGATTCGGCGTACGCTTGCTGATCGAACATCTAAGCCAGCACCTAGCCCAGCCCAACGAGTGTCCATCCAACGTTTCCGGATGAAAACTAACTTGGTGCAGACCTGTCGATGATCTGGGGCCCCCAAGTCCTTGACATCCTCAGGGGCTGTTGCTACTTTGTACTGTTTGTTTGTCCGTCAACTTTCTTCATAATGCTTGGCTCTTTACTGGAAGCTAGGCAACAACTAACCTGAATACAGGCTACTTTCCCATGAAAGTTCTGGTCTCTGACATATTTCCCGCCGAAGGACTGGCGGTGTTCGAAGAGACCGCCGGCATCGTACTCGATTACCGTCCAGGCATCTCTTCCGAGGAACTGTTGCAGGCGGTACAAGAGGTCGATGCTCTGGTGGTGCGGGGCGGCACCCATATCACCGCCGAAGTATTCGACGCAGCACCAGACTTGCGAGTCGTGGGGCGGGCCGGCATCGGCATCGAAAACCTCGATCTAGAGATGGCCAATCGCAAAGGGGTCATCGTGATGAACACCCCCTTTGGCAGCACTACGACCGCCGCGGAACATTCCATTGCCATGCTACTGGCCCTCAGCCGCCAGATTCCTGCGGCGAACCGCTCCACCAAGGACGGTCATTGGGAAAATCAGCGCTTTCTAGGCGTCGAGATCAACGGCAAGACCCTCGGCGTAATTGGCGCCGGCAAAATCGGCGGCCTGGTCATTGAACGAGCGCTGGGCTTAAAGATGCGAGTCATCGTATACGACCCCTATCTGGCCGAAGAGGTGATTCTTAAAAAGGGTGCTGAAGTGGTCGATTTTGAGACCCTGCTGAGCCGCTCCGACTTTATCTCTCTGCACGCTCCGCTGACCTCGGAAACCGCCAACCTACTTGACGAAGAAGCACTGGCACGAGTCAAGCCGGGCTGCCGAATCGTCAATTGCGCAGTGGGTGGCCTGATCGACGAAACCGCCTTGGCCGCCGCCATTAAGCTGGGGCAGGTGGCCGGTGCCGCCCTAGACGCCTTTCTCGATGAGCCTCCCAAAGCCGACAATCCACTGCTGGCCATGGAACAGGTCATCTGCACCCCGCATCTGCGCACCGCCACCGTCGATGCCCAGATCAACGTGACCGTTCAGATAGCCCAGCAGATTGTCGATTTTCTACAAAAAGGCATCGTCACCAATGCGCTAAACATGCCCTCGATCAGCGCCGAGCGTCTTAGCGAAATCCGCCCCTATATGGAACTGGCCGAGCGCCTCGGCAAATTCCAGGCCCAGCGCGGAGTTAAAGCTCTAGAAAAGATCACCATTGAGTATTCCGGCAGCGTGACCGAACATCCGTCCCGCCCCCTGACCAACGCACTACTCAAAGGCCTTCTGGAGCCGATTGTCGGCCCCATGGTCAACCATGTCAACGCTCCTCATCTGGCCCGGGAACGGGGCATCCAGATCGAGGAACGCAGCTGCGACATGAGCCAGGAATTCACCAACCTGATCCGACTGACCGTTTCCGGCAACAACGGTGAAAGCTCAGTGAGTGGCGCCCTGTTCGGCGACCAGGACTACCGTATTGTTCGGGTCAACGACCACCACGTGGAAGCGGTTCCCGATGGCCACATCCTGATCATGCACAATGAAGATTGCACAGGGGTGATCGGCTTCATCGGACAGGTTCTGGGGGAGTCTGGCGTTAACATCGCCATGATGGGGTTGTCACGTCGCAAAATTCAGGGCCGGGCCATCTCCCTGATTACGGTGGACAGCAAGATCCCAGAAGAGGTTCTACAGCGCCTTCGAGCCAACCCACATATCATCTCGGCAGTCCAGGTCAGTCTCTAATTCGCCAACGGTAACCATACAAGCGACCAAATAACAGAAAACACCGCTCGCTCATTGCGGAATAAATTTCAAAGGAAGATAAACCATTGACCGTTACTCAGCAGACCATTTCGGAAGCCATGCTGCCCAAAGGGGTAAAGGACTTCCTGCCGAATAAGGCGGCCAAGATTGAACAGCTGAAACAGACCCTACACGGGGTCTTTCAAAGCTGGGCCTTTCGGCCTGTCATCCCTCCTTCCCTAGAATTTCTGCACGTGCTGGAAAAAGGCATGGGAGAAGGGCTGCGGGAAAAGACTTTCCGTTTCGATGATCGTCAAGACGGTAAGCTGGTGGCCTTTTCACCGGACATTACGCCGCAGGTGGCACGCATCGTCGCAACCCGCATGCAGCAAGCGCCGCTGCCCCAGCGTCTCTGTTACAGCGGCCAGGTCCTGCGCCACGCCGAGCAGCAAGCCGGCAAGGATCGCGAGATTTTTCAGACCGGGGTCGAGCTCATCGGCCTGGGTGGCCCTGAAGCCGATGCGGAAATGATCGCCATGGCCGTCGAATGCCTGCGGGCTCTCGGTGCCGAAGAATTCACCATCGATATCGGCCAAGTCGAATTTTTTCGCGGAGTAATGGCCGACCTGCCCCTGTCAACCGAACAGGCCCAACAGGTACAATGCGCCATCGGTCGCAAGGACAATTCTGGCCTGGCGGAACTACTTAAGGGACTCAACCTCGAGGAGCGGGATCGGCAAGCGATTCTGGCCCTGCCTCGGCTGTTTGGCGGCCGGGAGGTTCTGGACCGGGCGGAAAAGGCGGTTGTCAACGACCGCTCCCGAAAAGCCCTTGATAATCTCAGGCAGGTCCTGGAAGTACTGGAAGTCTATGGAGTAGAAAAACACATCACCTTTGACCTCGGCGAACTGCGCGGCGTCGATTACCACACCGGCATCACCTTTCAGGGCTTTCTCAGCGGCCTGGGTCAAGCGGTCTGCTCCGGCGGTCGCTACGATAACCTGACCGCCCGCTACGGGTTGCCGGCTCCGGCAACGGGCTTTGCCTTCAACCTGCTGCACCTGCTGTGCGCGTTCGATAAACAACTGGAAAAGAGCTCGGCAAAATATACTGACGTGCTCATCTTTCAGGGGGGCAGCAACAAGCAGCCGGCCCAATTGGCCGCCCAAGCCCTGCGCCAGCAAGGCTACTCCGTCGCTCGCGACATCATCGAAAGACAGCTGGAAGACAGCATTCAGTATGCCCATAAAATGAATTACCGCTTTGTCATGGTGATCGGCGGACCGGACGATACAGTTCGACTGATCCGACTGGCCGACGAGAGTGAGCAACAAATCCCCTATCGGTCCCTGTTGGCCGAGGGCTTTTGCCTGTAATTTTGATCAGGAGATTTTAAAAGATATGGCTAATGTAGTGATCGTAGGCTCCCAATGGGGCGATGAAGGCAAAGGCAAGGTCGTTGATATTTACACTGAGTATGCCGACCAGGTAGTCCGTTTTCAGGGCGGCAATAATGCAGGCCACACTCTGGTGGTAGGCGACGAGAAGACCGTTCTGCACCTGATCCCCTCCGGCATTCTGCACAAAGGCAAGCGGTGCCTGATCGGCAACGGCGTGGTCCTCGACCCCCAAGTCTTTTTACAAGAAATCAAGCAATTGAAAGAAAAGGGCTATCTGCAGGATGACTCCCAACTGGTCATCGACGGCAACGCCCACATCATCATGCCTTACCACAAGGCTATCGATATCGCCCGGGAAAAGAAGTCGGGAGCTCGCAAGATCGGCACCACCGGTCGCGGCATCGGCCCGACCTACGAAGACAAGATCGGCCGACGCGGCATTCGCGTAGCCGACTTGGTGAATCCCGAGATCTTTGCCCGCAAGGTCAAAGAGTTTCTGCCGGAGAAGAATTTTCTGCTTGAGCAGTACCTTAACGAGGCCCCCCTCGACGAAGCCGCCATCCTCGAGGAATACAATGCCTACGGCCAAGCCCTGATCAAGTACCTGGGCAACACCTCTCTGCTGGTCAACAACAGCATCAAAGAGGGCAGCAAGGTCCTTTTCGAAGGGGCCCAGGGCTGCCTGCTTGACATCGACCACGGCACCTACCCCTACGTCACGTCCTCCTCCACCATATCGGGCAGCGCCTGCATCGGTGCCGGCGTCGGGCCACGCTTCCTCGACCAGGTGGTCGGTATCTCCAAAGCCTATGTCACCCGAGTTGGCGAAGGCCCCTTTCCCACCGAACTGCACGACGAAATGGGTCAAAAACTACGCGAAGCAGGCAACGAGTTCGGCTCCACCACTGGTCGCCCCCGGCGCTGCGGATGGTTCGATGCCGTAGCACTGCGCTATGCGGTGCGAGCCAGCGGCATGACCGGCTTGGCCATTACCAAGATGGACGTGCTCAATGAGCTAGAAACGATCAAGCTCTGTACCGCCTATGAATACCGCGGCGAACTGCTGGAAGAATTTCCCAACGACCTCGAAATTCTCAAGGAATGCACGCCGGTTTATGAGGAAGTGGATGGCTGGCAGAGCGACCTCTGCGGCGCTACCAGCTACGAGGAACTGCCGGAGAAGGCAAAGGACTACCTGAAGAAACTGGAGGAGGTCAGCGGCTGCCCGGTTGTCCTGATCTCAGTCGGACCCCGACGTGATCAGACCATCCAGCTGAGCAACCCTTTTCAGGCTTGAAGCACAACCGAACAATTGCTGCCTAACAATTAACCACAGCTAGTATTTACAGGCCATGCTGTTAAAATGCTCCAAGATCTGAAAAAATATAAAAAAAGGGGTTGACTCTTTTTGGCCGATTCAGTATAACTGCATTCCGTTGTGAGCAAGAGCCGCTAGCTCAGTTGGTAGAGCATCTGACTTTTAATCAGATGGTCGTAGGTTCGATCCCTACGCGGCTCACCAGATAAGTCCCTATCGTCTAGCCTGGCCCAGGACACCGCCCTTTCACGGCGGCGACGGGGGTTCGAATCCCCCTGGGGACGCCAACAACTGACAGCCCCATTACCCACGGTAATGGGGCTGTTGCTTTTTCTGATCAATCAATCCAGCCAAACTTTTCCGAGAGCCCAGCCATGTCGACAGACAACAACCTGATAGAAATCTTCAGTGACGGCGCCTGTTCGGGCAACCCTGGCCCCGGGGGCTACGGTACCCTGTTGCGCTCGGGTGACCAGACCAGAGAACTGTCGGGATACGATCCCGACACCACCAACAACCGCATGGAGATGCTGGCGGCTATCGTCGGCCTCGAAGCTCTGAAGCGACCCTGCCGGGTCCGCCTTACCACCGACTCCCAGTATGTCCATAAAGGCATCACCGAATGGATCCACAACTGGATCAAGAAGGGCTGGAAGAACTCTAAAAAGGAACCGGTCGCCAATCGCGATCTTTGGGAACGACTGCAAGCGTCCTGCGCTCCCCATAAGGTTGAGTGGTGCTGGGTTCGCGGCCACAACGGCCATCCGGAAAACGAACGATGCGACGAACTGGCCCGCGATGCCATCACCGTAGGTCGAAGCTAACACCAAGCCGCCCTGCCCCTGTTATTCATGCCCCCCTTGGCTCTGCCAATAATTTATGCTATTGTTTTACCCTTAACGGTGTCTTTTCAAAGGCTTGTCCCTGTGACCGCCATGACAAGTAACCGACTGTCGCCGGCAGCGTTCCGGCATTTTATTTCTCGCACCGCAGTGAGTGGCCCATGCCTCTGGAGGCTTTCCCCATATCGTCCGCCGCTACCTCAAGCAGCCAACTGATGCCGGCCCCCGAGAACTTACTGTCTCTAGGCCTGTACGTTGCCATGGCGGTCGGACTGATCGCTTTTCTGCTGATCGCCTGCCGTCTGATCGGCCAAAAAACCCACTCAAAGCTCAAGGACCAGCCCTACGAATCGGGTGTTGAGCCCACAGGTCCAGCACAACCGGGCCGGCCGGTCCCCTTCTATCTGGTGGCAATTTTCTTTATCGTCTTCGATGTAGAGGTTGTTTTTATCTCTTCTTGGGCGGTGGCCTACGACCTGCTCGGCTGGAGCGGCTTTCTGCAGATCCTGTTCTTTATCGTCATCCTCTTTCTCGGCCTGATCTACCTGTGGGCCGAAGGGGCCCTTGACTGGAGTCCGTCCCGTCAAAGGCTCAACGCAACCAAGGAGGGCCGATGAGCAGCGACCTACCCGACAACATTCTTCTCACTACCCTCGATGACGCCATCAACTGGGGCCGCAAAAACAGCCTCTGGCCGATGTTTTTTGGTCTCTCCTGCTGCTTTGTTGAAATGATGACCAGCATGACACCCCGTTTCGACCTGGCCCGCTTTGGCGCCGAGGTCATGCGTGGATCGCCCCGTGAAGCGGACCTGATGGTGATTGCCGGCACCCCCTTTAAGAAGATGGCCCCGGCCATCCTGCGGGTCTACGAGCAGATGGCTAACCCCAAATGGGTCATCGCCATGGGTAGCTGCGCCAATTCCGGCGGCATGTACGATGTTTACAGCGTCATGCAGGGTATCAACCAAATCCTACCCGTCGATGTCTACATCCCCGGCTGCCCACCAAGGCCAGAGGCCTTCATTCAGGGTCTGCAGCTACTGCAGGACAAGATCGCCAGGAATGAGCGACCGGCCCGCCCGGTGCTCGGCCTACAGGGTGGCACTGAGGGAACCAGCGGCCCATGGCTGGTCGATGGCTTAAGCAAGAGCCGCGACCCACGGGGGCCAGGCTATGGCAACACCCCGCTGCGCGGAAGTTCCATGCAACAGCCGAACTTCTGGCAGCAACGCAGCGACGGCATGTGGCGCCCCAGCCAACCGAAAGTGACCTTTCCCGCGGGCAGCGACAACCTGCAACAACAGGTGGCAGAACGCTTCGGCGAGCAGGTAAAGATCGATGATCAGGCCAAGGACATGCCGACCCTGCAGGTGGCCGCGGAGCATGCGCCAGAACTGCTGCGTTACCTGAAACACGACGCGCCGCAACCCTATAAACGCCTGGAAGATCTGACCGCCGTCGATGAAAGTGCTCGGCGCCAGCGACCTGAGCATGACTACACCCTGGTTTACCATCTATTGTCCTTTGACCAGCCCGGGTATCTACGGGTCAAGGTACCGCTGACCGGGGAGGAACCTGAAGCTCCCTCCATCACCGAGCTGTGGCCATCGGCCAACTGGTACGAGCGAGAAGCCTACGACATGTTCGGCATCCGCTTTAACGGCCACCCTGATCTGCGTCGTATCCTCATGCCAGACAACTGGTCGGGTCACCCGCTGCGCAAGGATCAGCCCTTCCGCGCTACGGAGATGGCCCCTTTTACTCGGGAGGACATCGCTGCCCTTGAGCCTCGCCCGGCCGAGGACTACTTCAAGGGCCGGATGCTAGTCGACGGTGAGAAGACCATGCTCCTCAACCTCGGCCCGCAGCATCCGGGTACTCACGGCGTGTTACGCCTGATCCTGCAGCTAGCCGGCGAAGAGGTGGTCGATCTCGAAGCCGATCTCGGCTACCACCACCGGGGCGCCGAGAAGATCGCTGAACGCCAGCACTGGGCCCAGTTTATGCCCTATACCGACCGCATCGATTACCTGGCCGGCTCGCTCAACAACCTGGCCTACCTGCAGAGCGTCGAAACCATGCTCGGAGTGGAGGTGCCACCCCGTGCCCGCTACGTGCGCATTCTGCTGGGCGAACTGTTCCGCATTTCCAGTCACTTGGTGTGGCTCGGTTCCTTCGCTCACGATGTCGGCGCCATGACTCCAGTGTTCTACGCCTTTGAGATCCGCGAGCGGATTTTCGATATTGTTGAATTGATTACCGGCGGCCGCATGCACCCGGCCTGGTTCCGTATCGGTGGACTACCCGATGATCTACCCGAAGGGTGGCAAGCAGCAGTGGCCGCCTTCAGCACCGATTTCCACAAACATATCGACGAATTCGACCGCCTACTTAGCAACGGTCCGATTTTCCGCGCCCGTACCGAAGGAGTTGGTGTCATCAGCCAGGAAGACGCTATAGACTGGGGCTTCACCGGCCCCAATTTGCGGGCTACGGGCCTGGCCTGGGATCTGCGTCAAAGCATGCCCTATGGTGGCTATGAGGAGTTCGACTTCGACATCGCCACCGCTAAAGGCGGCGACTGTTACGCCCGCTACCGGGTGCGCCTTGAAGAATTGCGCCAGAGCCTGAAAATCGTCCGCCAGGCAGCCGAACGGATGCCGGGTGGGCGTTGGATGAATGATGCCTATCGCTACTCCTATCCCCAACGGGAGGACGGCCTGCAGGATATCGACAGCCTGATACACCACTTTGTTAATGTCTCGCGAGGACCGACCCCGCCGGTCGGCGAATGCTACCGCGCCGTTGAATCGAGCAAGGGCGAGTGCGGCTACTATGCGGTCAGCGATGGCACCAGCATCCCCTACCGCATGCGCATCAGAACCCCGTCCTTTGCCCACATTCAGGCCATGCCGCTGCTCAGCCGCGGGGGCCTGATTTCCGACTTAATCACCAACCTCGGCTCGGTCGATTTCGTCCTGGCTGATGTGGATCGCTGATATGGCCGAATTACTGTCTGCAGAAGAGATTATTGAGCTGAAAGGGCAGATAGCTGCCGTGCACGAACCCCGCGAACTCATCATCGAGGTGCTGCAGGCGGTGCAAAAGAGTCACGGCTGGGTACCCGACGCCGGCGTGAAACTGGCCGCCGAGCTTCTCGGCCTGTCGCCTCTGCAAGTCGATGAGGTCGCTACCTTTTACGATAAAATCTACCGCAGTCCGGTGGGACGCAAGGTGATCCACGTCTGCGACTCTATCTGCTGCTGGACCCGCGGAACTGAACTGGTCTATCGCCACCTACAACAAGTTCTCGGCATCGTTCCCGGTGAAACCACCAGCGACGGCTGCTTCACCCTGCTGCCGACCTGCTGCCTTGGTGCCTGCGACAAGTCACCAGCCATGCGCATCGGCGACCGATTGTACGGTGAACTGACCGTGGAGCGGGTTAATACTATTCTGGCCGATGAGCGTCAGGAGACTGAAGCATGAGCCAGCTACTATTCAAGAACCGTCGGCCGAACCACACGGTGCTGCTCGATGAATACCGCCAGAACGGCGGTTATCAGGGTCTTGAGAAAGCACTACGCGAACTGCAGCCAGCCCAAATCCGTGACGAGGTCAAGGCGTCAGGACTGCGTGGCCGCGGCGGTGCCGGTTTCTCCACCGGCCTCAAATGGTCCTTTTTCCCCTTCGACGCACCCGGAGACAAATATCTGGTCTGCAACGGCGACGAAATGGAGCCGGGCACCTTCAAAGACCGGGCACTTCTCGAAGCCGACCCTCACCAGCTCGTGGAGGGGATGGTCCTCTCGGCCTACGCTCTTAACATCACCACCGGCTACATCTTTCTGCGCTATGCCTACGACCAGTGCTACGCTAACCTGCAGCGGGCCATTGCCGAAGCCAAACAGGCAGGGCTCCTGGGTCGCAACATCCTCGGCAGCGACTTTTCCTTTGAACTGCATGTCCACCGCAGCGCCGGTCGTTACATCTGCGGCGAGGAAACCGCCCTGCTCAACGGGCTGGAGGGCAAGCGACCTAACCCCCGCTCCAAACCGCCCTTTCCAGCTATTAAGGGCCTGTTCGCCAAACCGACAGTTCTCAACAACATCGAGACCCTGGCCAATATTCCCCATATCGTCAACGGTGGTGCCCAATGGTTTTCAGATCTGGCCCTCACCGAAGAAGGTGCTGGCACCAAGCTCTACGGACTAGCCGGGCATCTCAATAACCGCGGCTGCGTCGAACTGCCCATGGGCGTTACCATCGGCGAATTGGTGGAGGAGCATGGCGGCGGAGTCTGGCAAGGGCGTAAATTCAAGGCCTGCCTACCCGGCGGCGCCTCGACCCCTTACCTGACCGCGGCCCACTTGGATGTGGCTATGGATTACGTCCCACTCGAAGCGGTCAAAACCCGCCTCGGCACCGGCGGCCTGGTGGTCTTTGACGACCAGACCTGCATGGTGGCGGCAACCCTCAATCTAATGCGGTTTTTCGCCCGGGAAAGCTGCGGCTGGTGCACCCCCTGCCGGGACGGCCTGCCCATGGTCTGCTGGGTTTTGGAAAAAATCGAGAGCGGCCAGGGCACTGTCGACGATGTCGCCATGCTGCGTGAACTTCTGGGACATATCAACGGGCGTTCTTTCTGCGCTCTGGCTCTCGGTGCCATGGGCCCGGTCGACGGCTTGCTACGCCTATTTGAGGAAGAAGTGCTCGATCACGTTAAAAAAGGTCGTTGCCCCTTGCCCCGCAACAGCTCGTTAAAGGAATCCTGAACGCCATGCCGACTCTGATCATCGACAACCAGAGCGTGACCGTGCCTGAAGGGACCAACGTCCTGGAGGCTGCCCAACAGCTCGGCATCGTCGTGCCCCATTTTTGCTACCATGAGGCCCTGGGTGCCGTCGGTGCCTGCCGGCTGTGCGCCATGCTATTTATCGACGGTCCGGTCAAGGGCATGCAGATGTCGTGCATGGTCGAAGCCAAAGACGGCATGGTGGTATCGACAGAGGCCCCCGAGGCCGTCGCTTATCGTGGCCAGGTCATCGAGTGGTTGATGCTTAACCACCCCCACGACTGCCCGGTCTGCGACGAAGGCGGCGAATGCCAGTTGCAAGATATGACTGTGGCCAGCGGACACAGCGTACGGCGTTACACGGGCAAAAAGCGCACTTACCTAAACCAGGACCTGGGGCCTTTCATCCATCATGAGATGAATCGCTGCATTCAATGTTACCGTTGCGTTCGCACCTATCAGGATTACTGCGGAGGCACCGATTACGGCGTGCTCGGCTCCAACCAGCGCCTCTATTTCGGACGCTTTCAAGATGGGCCTCTGGAGAGCCCCTTTGCCGGTAACCTGATCGACCTCTGCCCAACGGGAGTGCTGACCAATAAGCCCTACCGCTTTACTTCCCGATTCTGGGATCTACAGGAAGCTCCCTCGGTCTGCCCTCACTGTTCCCTCGGCTGCGCAACGATCCCCGGTGCTCGCTTTCGTGAATTGCAACGCGTTCGTTCCGGCAACAACCCCGAGATCAACGGCTGCTTCATCTGCGATCGGGGCCGCTTCGGCTACGACTACGTCAACCACTCCGACCGCCCACGGACTCCCCTGTTGCACGGTGAAGAAATCCCCTGGAACGAGGCCCTTGAGACTCTGCTACAGCGCCTGACAAAACTAATCGAGTGTCACGGTAGCGATTCCATCGCCCTGCTAGGTTCCGGCCGGGCCAGCTTGGAAGCCAACTATCTATTGCAGCGCCTGAGCGAACAGCTCGGCAGCGCCGCCCCCGTTTACGGCAGTCATGCCGGTCGTGATCGAGCCGCTCGCGCTGCAACCACTCTGCCCACAGAACTAAGTGCCAGTCTAGCCGATGTGCGCAACAGCGACCTGATACTGCTAACGGGAGCCGATCCGCTGGCTGAAGGTCCTATGCTCGCCTTGGCCATTCGTCAGGCGGTTCGCAACGGAGGCCGGGTGATGATCTGCGACCCACGGCCGGTTGAACTGCCCTGCAGCACAGAATATCTAGCCTGCCAGCCACAAGAGCTGCTCCAGTTGCTCAGCGCCCTATCGCTAGGCGAGACTCTGCCGACCAAGCTTCAACCTTTGGTAGAGGCTCTGCAGCTGGCTCAGCGCCCTGTATTAATCGGCGGAGGCGACCTGCTAGGCGCCGAAGGCACGACTGCTCTACTGGCCGCAGCGCAAAAGTTAAATAGTGAGGACCGCTCCTGTCTGGCTATGGTCTTGCTACCGGAAGCCAACAGCTTTGGCGCCGCCCTGCTAGCCGCCGACGGCCCAGACTTCGAACAATTGCTGGCAGATATGGCCTCTGGCCGGATCAAAGCCCTAGTTTGCCTGGAAGCCGACCCTCTGACCGACTGCCCAGACCGGCAGCAGTTGCTTCAAGGTTTAGAGCAGCTAGACTTTCTAGCTGTCTTCGACCATCTGCCCAGCCTGATCGCCGCTAAAGCCGATCTGCTGTTGCCAACCACGGCTCTGGCCGAAGGGGCCGGCACCTTGATCAACAACGAGGGTCGGATGCAGGCCTTTGCCCCAGTCTTCAGTCCAGGGCAGCCCCTACGCATTACTAGCCAGGGCAATCATCCGCCCCGGAGCTTCTCAACGACTACCCCCGGCGCTTTGCCTTGCCAAGCCTGGGCGCTGCTAGCCAAACTCTGCGACCTACCCGTTGACCTCGCCAAGATTCGCCGGGAACTGGCAACGCAAGAACCACGTCTGGCCGGGCTACCGGATTTGCTGGCCGAAGGCTCTGGACAACGGATTCAATCCGCAGATAAACCGCTGTCCCAACCTCATGCACTAATTACCGAGCAGGTCGATGCTCTGCAGCTGCTGGCGTGTGAAACCCTCTACGGTTCCGAAGTCTTAAGTGCTCATTCGTCACCTCTTGATCCGGTTCGGCCGCAACCCTATCTGCTGCTGCATGAGCTCGACGCAGACCGACTGGGCATCGCCGCCGGTGACCTAGTACGACTTAGCGCTGGCGAAATCCAACTGACCCTTCCCGCCCAACTCAGTGACCGCATGGCGGCGGGGGTCGTCATCGTACCGCACCTGCGCCGTACCGAACTGGAGAGTTTCTATCCCGGTCAACCATCCCAACCCTGCCGGGTGGAGAAAGTGAGCGCGCTATGAACGATCTTTTGCTCACAGGGCTGCTAATACTGATTAAGCTCGGTATGGTCCTCGCCGTTCTGCTATCCATGGCCGCCTACCTGGTACTCGCCGAACGCAAAATTCTGGGCCGCATGCAGCGCCGCTACGGACCCAACCGGGTCGGCTTCGGAGGCATGCTGCAGCCCCTGGCGGATCTGATCAAACTTCTGACCAAAGAAGATTTTATTCCGGCGCAGGCCGATAAATGGCTATTTATGCTGGCGCCAGGCCTGGCAGCAGTCACTGCCCTGCTGGCCTTTGCCGTGGTCCCCTTCGCGCCCCCCTTGGAAATATTCGGCCGGCAGCTACCGATGGTGGTCTGCGACCTCAATGTAGGCATCCTCTACTTTTTCGGCCTCTCCTCCCTGGCGGTGTACGGTGTCGCCCTCGGCGGCTGGGCCTCCAATTCTAAATACGCCTTGCTCGGCGCCCTGCGCGCCATGGGCCAGATGCTCTCCTACGAGCTGGCCATGGGCCTGTCCATTGTGCCGGTGATTCTCATGGCCCGCTCCTTCTCGCTGACAGAGATCGTGCAGGCTCAAGCATCAGCGCCCTTTGCCCTGTGCAACCCTGTGGCCTTCGGCATCTTCTTCATCAGTGCCCTAGCCGAGTCGAAGCGCACTCCCTTCGACCTTCCCGAAGCAGAGAATGAATTAGTGGCGGGCTATCACACCGAGTATTCCGGGATGCGCTTCGGCCTGTTTTTCGTCGGCGAATACCTTAACCTAGTGGTCCTCGGCGCCATTATCACCAGTCTGTTCCTCGGTGGCTGGCACGGTCCGTTTTTGCCGCCCATCATCTGGTTTCTGGGCAAGGTGCTGGCTGTGGCCTTTGTCTTCATCTGGATTCGCGGCACCTTGCCACGTTTGCGCTACGACCAACTGATGGCCTTTGGCTGGAAAATACTGGTACCACTGGCCCTGGTCAATCTGCTAGTCACGGGTGGCGTGCTGCTCTGGCTGGGAGGAGCATCATGAACCTTTGGCGAGATATCAAAGGCACCTTTCAACCCTTCTGGGTCACCCTGCGCTATCTGTTCAAGCGACCGGTAACCATCTCCTATCCGGAGCAGAAACGCACTCCGCCACCTCGCTACCGGGCGCGGATGATTCTGACCCGCGATCCGGAAGGTGAGGAGCGCTGTGTGGCCTGTCATCTGTGCAGCGCCGCCTGCCCCGTCGACTGCATCTCTATGCAGGCCGCCGAGCGGGAGGACGGTCGCCGCCAGGCAGCCTGGTTTCGCATCAACTTCGCCCGCTGTATCTATTGCGGACTCTGTGCCGAAGCCTGCCCGACTATGGCTATCCAAATGAGCCCCGAATACGAACTGGGCAATCGCGACCCACTAAAACTGGTCTGGGAAAAAGAGGACCTGCTCGTCGATCACGGCGGCAAAGACCCCAACTACCACTTTTACCGCCATAGCGGCATCGGCGTTGCGGCTCCCCGTGGTGGAAACGACGACGAACTTCCACCGGTCAACATCAAAACTAACTTGCCCTAAGCGAGGAAGTAACTATGGCAAGCCTACTTTTTTATCTGCTAGCTGCGACTGCCCTGCTGGCGACCCTACTCTGCATCACCCGCAGAAGCCCGGTGCATGCAGTCATCTTTCTCATCAATGCCTTTTTCGCTCTGGCGCTGATGTTCTACCTGCTTGGCGCACCGCTCATCGCCGCCTGGGAGGTGATCGTCTATGCTGGCGCGATCATGGTACTGTTTCTATTCGTTATCATGACTCTGGACCTTAGCCCCGACTCGCAAAGGCCTGCCTTGAGTCGCGGACAGTGGGCACCGGTGCTGCTGCTGTTTTTGCTGTTGCTGGTCTCCGCCGGCCTGATTCTGACCTTCGATCCGGCCAGCCAAGCCTCGGTGCCGCTCTTCTATGCCTCACCGCGCAGTTTCGGCGCCGCCCTGTTTGACCGCTATGGTCTGGCAGTGGAAATCGTTTCTTTCCAATTGTTGTTTGCCGCCGTTGGCGCTTACTACCTGGGCCGGCGCCGCAAAGCCCGTCAGGCGGAGGAGTCGTCATGATCGTGCCCTTAAACCATATTTTATTGGTCGCTGCGGCGCTCTTTTTCATGGGCCTGTCCTGCACCCTAGTACGGCGCAACCTGGTCATGATCCTCATCGGCGTGGAAATCATGCTGAACGCTGCCGGCCTGGTGCTGGTCGCGGGCTCCGCTTTCTGGCAGCAATTGGACGGTCAACTGATGGTCATGTTGATCATGGCCGTCACCGCTGCCGAAGTAGCTGTCGCCCTAGCCATGGTGGTCTATCTGCACGGCCGCACCGGCACCATCGACGTCAACACCTTTAAGGATATGCAGGGATGAGCGACTTGCTGATTGGCCTTATTGTGCTGCTGCCCCTGTGTGGGGCCGGCCTGATCATGCTCGGCGGCCGTAGTTGGCCTCGGCGGGTTACCGAACTGCTGGCGATGCTAGCTGTGGCGTCGGCAGCTGTGGCCAGTGCCCTGGCATGGCCTCTGGCAAGTGGCGACGGCACCACCCTGGAGCTCTTCAGCTGGCTGCAAAGCGGCCCGTTGCAGGTTTCCTTCGCCTTCCATTACGACCGCCTAGCGGCTTGCATGTGCCTCATGGTCACCGGCGTGGCGACCCTCATTCATATCTACGCTATCGCCTATCTGCATAAGGAACCGGCGGTCAGCCGCTTCTTTGCTCTGCTCAACCTTTTTGTCTTTGCCATGCTGACCCTGTTGCTGGCCGACAATCTACTGCTGTTGTTGCTTGGCTGGGAAGGGGTCGGGTTCTGCTCCTACGCTCTGATCGGCTACTGGTATCAGAAGGACGCCAATGCTAGCGCCGGGCGCAAGGCCTTTCTAGTAACCCGCAGTGCCGACCTGTTTTTGCTGGTCGCCATCCTCTGGCTGTTTAAGTTGACTGGCACCCTGAATCTGCAAGCCATTAATACCCAGGCTGCGACTCTGCCGGTGGCCACCGTCACCGCTCTTGGCTTGCTGTTGCTGGCCGGGGCTTGCGGCAAATCGGCTCAGCTACCCTTCATGACCTGGCTGCCCGATGCCATGGCCGGGCCGACCCCGGTTTCCGCTTTGATCCATGCTGCAACCATGGTCACTGCCGGCGTCTATCTGCTCTGTCGACTCTTCCCTCTGCTCAGCTTATCTGCAACAGCGATGGCCGCCATCGCCACCGTCGGCGCCATCACCGCCCTGTATGGTGCCGCCTGCGCTCTGGCTCAGCGGGACCTGAAACGGCTGCTGGCTTACTCGACCATGAGTCAAGTCGGCTATATGTTTCTGGCCGTGGGAGCCGGAACAGTCAGCGGCGCCCTGTTTCATCTGCTGGTTCACGCCTTCTACAAGGCCCTGTTGTTCATGGCTGCCGGCTGCGTCATTCATCTGGCGGGCGGCGAACAACAACTCGCCTATTTGCGGGGAGTGGCCCGACGTCAGCCCCTGCTGCTCTGGCCTCTGCTAGTTGGTGGCCTGTGCCTGGCGGGAGTACCCTTGACCGGTGGCTTCTTTTCCAAGGATGCCATTTTGATGGCCACCTTCACAACCGGCGGGCGATACTATCAGCTCCTCGGCGGGATGGGATTACTGGCGGCCCTGCTCACGGCCCTGTACAGCTTTCGGCTGCTCTATGTGTTATGCGGCCCCCATCAACCCGCGACAAGTTCTCACAAGCTACCGATCAGCATGCTCTGGCCGCTCCTGCCTCTGGCCCTGCTTGGCCTTGGCGGCGGCTTGCTCAATCTACCTCCGATGTGGGGCGGAAACTTGCGCCTACAGCACTTGCTTGAACCCGTTAGCGTCATTCTGCATCCCCATCTAAGCGCCGAATTTATCATGGCGGCTACAGCCGCATTGCTGGTGCTCACCGCTTGGCTGTGGAGCCGTTACCGCTACTGGCGAAGCCCGGCCCTGCGCCCGGCTGGCCGCATCGAAGCTTTTTTCTTGCGTGGCGGCGAAGTCGATCGCTGGCAGGAAGAGCTGCTGCAGCGACCCTTCCGCACCCTGGCCTGCGGCTGGCGTCAATTTGATGAAGAATTTCTCGGCGGCCTTTATCGGGGGGCGGCTCTACTCTGTTTGCAGAGCGGCCGGCAACTACGCCGACTAACCAGCGGCCAATTGTCCCATTACCTGACAGGAATGGTCCTGGGCCTGAGTGCTCTGCTTGGCTGGCTGCTGTTGCAGCTGCTGCAATCCTGAAACGATCACTGCCATGGAAACCATAATGACTGGTACCTGCCCCTTACCTTTGCTGACCCTGCTGCTGACCCTGCCCGTCGGCACCGCAGCCCTTTGCCTGGCCTGTCGGCATCGGCCTGCAGCTGCCCGCAGCTTGGCCCTGGCCGGCACCCTGGCTGTGCTACTTATCGCCATTGGCTGTTTCGTGCTGCTACCTGCCGAGACTGGCTGGCTGCTGCGGGAAAACTACCGCTGGATCCCAGCCTTGGGCATTCAAGTCAGCCTCGGCATCGATAGCCTTTCGTTGCTGATGATCTTGCTGACCGCTTTTCTCTCGGTGCTGGCAATAGGGCTCTCTTGGAATGAGGACAACCGACCAACCGCCTATTTCGCTCTACTGCTGTTGGTGGAAGCCGGTGTGTTGGGGGTGTTCATGGCCCTGGACCTGGTGCTTTTCTACATCAGCTGGGAGCTAATGCTGATTCCCCTGTTCTTTTTGATCGGCATCTGGGGCCAACGGGGCGGCATGGCCGCCGCCATGAAGTTCTTCCTCTTCTCCTTAGCCGGCAGCTTGTTGATGCTGTTGGCTATCATTAGCCTTTATGTATTACACGGCCAGCAGAGCGGCGACTACAGCTTCGCCCTGTCCGCCCTGCAAAACACCGTGGTACCCACCGGACTGGAGCCCTGGCTGTTTGCCGCCTTTGCTCTGGCCTTCCTGATCAAGGTACCGCTGGTGCCCCTGCACAGCTGGCAGGCCGACACCTACAGCGCCGCTCCGGCGGCCTGCAGCCTGCTCTTGGCCGGTGTGCTAGCCAAAACCGGCATTTATGGTCTGATACGATTTGCTCTGCCGCTGTTTCCTGACACCGCTCAAGCCGCCCTACCGCTGCTGGCCGTTCTTTCCCTGGTCAGCATCCTTTACGGCGGCTGGATTGCCAGCGCCCAGAGGGATCTTAAACGCCTGGTGGCCTACTCCTCCCTGGCTCACCTCGGATTTATTCTTTTGGGGCTAAGCGCCTGGACCACCACTGCCGTCGAAGGCGCCCTGCTGCAGATGGTCAACCACGGCTTGACCACCGCCGCCCTATTTATTCTTATTGCTTTAATCGAAAAACGCGCCGGTACTCGGCAGCTTGAAGAGCTAGGTGGTTTATGGGGCCGGGCACCCAAGCTCTCGGCCATGCTACTATTTTTCTCCTTGGCCGCCCTCGGCCTGCCGGGACTCAACAATTTTGTCGGTGAAATTCTGATTCTGCTCGGAACCTTCAGCGTGCAACCCTTGTGGGCGGTTCTAGCAGCGGCGGGTCTGTTGCTTGCCGCTATCTACATGTTGCGCCTGCTGCAGAGCGTAATCTGGGGTCCGGCCCAAGATGAGAAATCCTGGTCCGATCTGGTTTTGAGCGAATGGCTACTTCTGGTCCCCCTGGTTCTGCTGGTGCTGTGGCTTGGCCTTCACCCGGAAACCTTTCTTGAACCGCTACGCGGCTCGGCTCAGCAGTTGCTGAACGGTGCTGCTCCCCTGAGCCTAAGTGGAGGATTACCGTGACGGTAACGGAACTGATTGCCCTACTGCCTCTAATGATTCTGGCCCTCGGCGCCACCGCCCTGCTGTTGCTGGCTCGAGGCTCTGTCGGCCGTAGTTGGCCCCTGGTTGTCGGGGCGCTTGTAGCCCTGTGTGCAGCGCTCAGCGCGTTGTTGCTGCCCCCCTGTCTGATGGAAGTAGGCGGCATGTATGCTGCTGGACCTTATGCGCGCTTTTTCATCGCACTTTGGTCCTTAGCCACCGCAGCTACCTTGATTTCTTCTAGCGCCTATCTGACCCGGCGCCAGTTGCCCAGCGGAGAATACACCGCTCTGCTGCTATTTGCCGCAGCCGGCATGGGTCTGCTGTCCTCTGCCGTCTCTCTAAGCGGGATCTTTCTGGCGTTGGAAGCCTTCACTCTGGTCTTTTATGTACTTATCGCCTTTAACAAAGATTGTCCCCTTGGCGCTGAAGCCGGCCTCAAGTATCTGGTCCCCGGTGGGGTAGCCGCCGGGCTGTTGGCCTTTGGCATGGCTTTGCTCTACGCCGCAAGTGGCAGCCTGCAATTGCCCGCCGCCACCGCGGCCCTGTTGTCTGGCGCGCCGATGCAATCGGTGGCCCTGGCGGGCATGGCCCTGCTATTGGCCGCCTTTGCTTTCAAACTTTCTCTGGCTCCCTTTCATTTCTGGACGCCGGATGTTTATCAGGGCGCTCCTGCACCGGTCACCGGCCTTCTGGCCAGTGGCAGCAAGGGTGCCGTAATTGCAGCGCTGCTGACCCTGACCGCAACCCTACCCGCAGCTCCCGCAATCTTTGAGCCGGTGCTGATAACCTTGGCCTTGCTCTCCATGGTGGTCGGCACCCTCTGCGCGCTGGCCCAGAGCAATGTCAAACGGATGCTGGCTTACTCCTCGGTGGTCCATATGGGCTTCGTGCTCACCGGCCTGCTCTGCTGGAACCACACCGGGCGTACTGCCGCACTCTTCTATCTGGTAGGCTACAGCGTCATCACCCTGGGGATCTTTGCCGTTATCACTTCCTTCTCTGCAGACAAGGAGCCTCAGCAACTCAGCGACTACCGTGGCCTGGCCCGTCGCCAGCCTCTGCGTGCCCTGGCTCTGACGGTACTGCTTCTCGCCTTGGCTGGTCTGCCACCGACGGTGGGTTTTATGGGCAAGTTGGCGATTTTTTCTGCCGCCCTGTCCGCCGGTTATCCACTGCTGGCAATAATCGGCATTCTGGTATCGGTAGTCTCCATCTACTTTTATCTGCAGCCCGTCATTCAGATGTATATGCCCTCGTCCTCATCAGCTGAAGCGGTGGAGGGTCATGCAGGGGAATATACCGTCATTGCTCTTTGCTTGGTTTTGACCCTGGCTTTCGGACTATTTCCCGGACCCTTATTGGAGCTCATTGCCAGATTAACCCCTTGATGGAGCGTTACCATGGCTGATAAGCAAACAATAGAAGAAAAAATTATCCAGTTTCTGGCCGCCGAAGCCTTTGCGGTGGCCGGCGCCTCAAGTAATCGTGATAAATACGGCAACAAAGTTCTGCGCTGCTATCAACAGCACAACCGCAGGGTCATTCCCGTCAACCCCCGAGCCGCAACCATCGAAGGTTTGAACTGCGCAACTAGTGTGGTCGAGCTACCTACCGAAGTCCAAAGCCTATCCATCATTACACCGCCAAAAATAACTGAACAATTAGTCGAGCAAGCCATCGATCAAGGCATAAAAAATATCTGGATGCAACCAGGTGCCCAAAGTTCCCTTGCGGTTAGCCGCTGCGAAGAAGTCGGCATCAATGTTATTGCCGACGGCAGTTGCCTCCTGGTGGTGCTGGGCTACCACGAAAGCTGAACCAATATCCTTCAGCAACATCCTTAAGGCTGTGGTTTTCCTATACTGCTTTTTCCTTTTCGACGTCTGCTAGACAAGGCGCTCCTCTCCCAAACATTAGCTCTTGCATACCGATGTATGCCATGCTATATAACGGCAAGTCCACGGTGCATCCAAACGATGTTTTGTTTGTAGATCTTTCTGCTTCTAAGGCTTACTCCTCTGGCCGCAAAAAAGGATTTTTACCGAGAAACCATGGCAAACAAGGACAGAGAGGTCAGAAGGCAGGTCGTAACCGACATTAAAGCCAAAAACTCCGTCTGGAAAAAGCAGCTGTGCGATACTTTTCAGGAACTGCATATTGTCCCTGAACGCTTTACCGGCAAGCTGGTCATCTCCTTCAAGGATGGCGGCATCAGCTTCGTCGAAAAAACCGAAACATTCAAATAACTCAGCGCCTATTTCGTCCTCTGCCCAAGGCAGACCCAACGAAACCCGCTCCATACTGCCGGACCTATGGTCTGCCTGGCACTGGAGTGGGTTTTTTTCGTTTTACAACTCACCTTAACTACGAAATGCCCATGAAACTCTTTATCATTTACGGTGCTGGCTGCCAGGGGATCGCCCTGATGCGGCTGTTAAAAAAAAACCCTGATTCGGCAGACGTTCTCTGCTTCGTCGATAGTAATCCAACCAAGCAGGGCCTGATCGTGGAAGGCCTGCCGGTATACCCACCCGGCTACCTGCTATCGCTGGACGACGGACCACCGACCGTCGCGGTAGCGGTGGGTGGCCACTACCAGGAGGTCCGTAAGCTGCTGGAAAGGTTAGGTCTTGAAGAAGACCAACACTTTTACGATGCGACCCCGCGGCCACTACACTACAGCGATCTTGAGCCAGACTTTGCCCCTCTACGGGACAAGGTCCGAAGACACACCCTGGTGAGCGAAGACCGCCTAGCTCCCCTCTATCAACTCAGCCGCCAAGCACGGAAGGTCAATGGCGACTTAGCTGAAATAGGGGTCTACCGGGGAGGCACTGCACTGCTCATGGCAGAGGCCCTGCAGGGCAGCATCCAGCAACTGCATCTCTTTGACACCTTTTGCGGCATGCCGGACAGCGATCCCGCTATCGACATGCACCGCTCGGGGGACTTTGCTGACACCTCCGTCAAAGCCGTCTCAGCCCTGCTGGGCGAATATAAAAATGTGCAACTCCACCCAGGGTTATTTCCCGAAACCCTACCTGAGCACTGGTCCTATAAAGTTTTTTCACTGGTGCATGTCGATGTCGATATCTACGCTTCAGCCTTGGCCTGTTGTCAGTTTTTTTACCCCCGGCTGAGTCCTGGCGGGGTGATGATTTTCGATGATTACGGATTCCCTTCCTGCCCCGGGGTTCGCCAGGCGGTGGACGAATATTGCGGCAACCATGACTTGCAGGTCCTCTATCTGCAAGGTGGCCAAGCCCTGCTCCAGCGCAGCTGAAACGTGCCCCACCAGAATACCCCATCCCTGGCCAGTATGGCCCGGTTCTGTTCCTAAAACCGCCCTTCTAAGCCCAATACGACAAGGAGAATACCCAATGAAAATCTGCTTTCCCGTCGCCGTAGACAACGGCATCAACAGTCAACTTTTCAGTCATTTTTCCTCTTCCCCTCTGTTTGTGATCGTCGATAGCGAAAGTGGCGTAGTTGAAACTATCGACAACTGCGACCCCCAGGACCCACCAAAAGGCTGCAACCCCTTTGCGGCCCTCCAAGGCAGAAACCTGGATGCCATCGTGGTCGACGCCATCGGCGATGCCATCCATCAGACCATGAATATGAGCGGTTACCGGGTCTTTGAAGCCACAAGTAGCAACCTGCAACAACTTGTTGAGGAGCTTAAAAAGGAACAACTAAATGAAATGGAACCCTTCTACAGCCAGGATGCGGGTCGCTGTGGCGATGAAGAAGAGGGCAGCTGTGACCATGACCACGAAGAGAAGGAGGAGGAAGAACCAAGCGACTGCGTCCTTCAAGGTGGCAACGGATGCGCCGATCATAGTAGCGATTCCTGCTCCACCCATTGAGTTTCAAAAACCCCAAATAACAAATGGTGGTTATTTTTAGGTATTATTGGTTGTTTACGGTAAATAACATCCGATGGTGTTATTTTTATCTTGAAGATTTGGTCATGGGTTTGCTATAAAGAGACCCTTCAAATGGTGTTTTAATTTGAGAACGACCACACTAGACAATCGTCTCAAGAAAATTGCCTCAAATATGGCGCCCATTTCGTCCTCTGCATGAGAGCAGACCCAACGAAACCCGCAGCGAACCTTTCTGAGGCCTAGGTGCGGGTTTTTTATTCGACGTCCGACTACCCGTTGACATGCCCTGTACAATAGCGAGGCTCCAGTCATGTCCGTTCCGGAAATTCTAAGAGTGGAATCGCAACTGAGGGAAGAAAGTCGCCAAAAGGAGAAGTCCTCCTCCGGGCGGCGCCGCTCCGCTAAAACGGACCTGTCTGCGACTTCGATCTCCAGCCGCAAACGGATCGTTGCCGCCACCATGCAGAAGACAGCGTTCATCGACGAAAGCTTCACCGGCAAACTGGTTATTTCCTTCAAAGAAGGCGGCGTCAACTATATCGAAAAGATCGAGCAGTTTAAGTAGAACGATCGCTCGGCATCCAATTTAATATCAGGCGCCTATTTCGTCCTCTGCCCCACGCAGACCCAACGAAACCCGCATTGATCCCTGGCAACAGGTATTGATGCGGGTTTTTTTATTGGCGCCCAAAGAGCGCAAAGGGATAACCCATGGTTGAAATCATAGATGTCGAACAAGCAGTGGGTAGAGTGCTGTACCACGATATCACCCGCATCGTGCCGGGAGAGTTCAAGGGCCGCGCCTATAAGAAGGGGCACCATATCACCCTTGACGACGTACCAAGGCTTAAGGATATCGGCAAGGAACGTATCTATGTACTCAACCTGCCCGACGGCTACATTCATGAGGATGAAGCCGCGCAGCGAATCGCCCAAGCCATCTGTGGCCCGAACCTCTGCTTTGCGGAGCCCAATCAAGGCAAAATCGAACTCAAAGCTGAAACTGAGGGGCTGCTGCAGATCGACGTTGGGCTACTGAAACAACTCAATGGCCTGCCGGACGTTACCATTGCTACCCTGCATGGCAATCAACCGGTAACGGCCGGCAAGGTGGTCGCCGGCACCCGTATTATTCCATTGTTTACCGAAGAACATCACCTGCAGCGCCTCGAAGAAATCTGTCGAGACCACCCCCCCCTGATCACCCTCACACCATTTCGGCCGTTGCAAATCGGCTTGATCACCACCGGTAACGAAATCTTTTACGGTCGCATACCCGATAGCTTCGGCCCCTTGGTCAAAACCAAATTCGAAGCCTGGGGCAGCGAGGTGTTCTGCCAGCACTTGGTGCCCGATCGAGTGCCGGACATCGTCGAAGCTATCGACAAACTGCTCGGAGACGGCGCCGAAATGATCGTCCTTACCGGTGGCATGTCGGTCGACCCGGACGACCTGACCCCGGCTGGAATTCGAGCTAGCGGCGCACGGGTCATCAGCTACGGCGCCCCCACCTATCCCGGAGCCATGTTTATGCTGGCCGAACTGCGCGGGGTACCGATGGTCGGCCTGCCCGGTTGCGCCATGTATCACAAGGCAACCATCGTTGAACTTATTATCCCTCGCCTGCTGGCCGGCGTAAGCGTGACGCGAGAGGACATTATCGCTCTCGGCCACGGCGGAATCTGTGCCAGCTGCCAAGAGTGCCGTTATCCCGATTGCGGCTTCGGAAAATAGCCAAGTTCTGCAGGGCCGGTCCGAGGTACCACTCGGATCGGCCCTGCATGTTTGCAAATGGGGGGCAGCCGAATGGTCGGTCTGCATGAACCCCTACAACCCTAGAAGGAGGAACAGAGTCATGGGATTGGTCAAGAAGATACTCAAAGTCAACGGCATCGAACGGGCTGTTATCGTTGACCAGGACGCACTGTTGTCCGATGTGATCCGCAAGCAGTTTCAGCTGACCGGCACTAAAGTCGGTTGCGGCACCGGCACCTGTGGAGCCTGCAACGTGATCCTGAACGGCAAGCTGGTGCGTTCCTGCGTCACCCGCATGAAACGAATCGACAATTGGTCGACCCTCACCACCGTCGAGGGCCTCGGCACCCCACAGAACCTGCACCCTGTGCAGAAGGCCATCATCAAGCACGGCGCCCTACAGTGCGGATTCTGTACTCCGGGCTTTGTCGTCTCCATCAAGGCGCTGCTCGACGTAAACGCCAGTCCCACCCGTCAGGACGTGCGCGACTGGTTCACCAAGTACAAGAACGCTTGCCGCTGCGTCGGTTACATGTCCCTCGTCGACGCGGCGCTGGATGCCGCCAAGGTGCTGCGTGGCGACATGGACGAAGCCATGCTCGACTACAAAGACAACAACGACGGCAAACTTTACGGATCCCGCTACCCTCGCCCCACCTCGGTGGCCAAGGTCTGCGGTCTGTGGGATTTCGGTGCGGACAAGCGCGAGCAGCTGCCTGAAAACACCCTGTTCCTGTCTCTGGTCTACGCCGATGTGGCCCATGCCAACATCAAAGGCGTCGACACCAGCGAAGCCGAAACGATGCCCGGCGTGGTCAAGATCGTCACCGCCAAGGACATCCAGGGCAAGAACCGCATCACCGGCCTGATCACCTTCCCAACCAACAAGGGTGACGGCTGGGATCGTCCGATCCTGTGCGATGAGAAGGTCTTCCAGTACGGCGACGCCATCGCCATCGTCTGCGCCGATACCCAGGTCCAGGCCGATGCAGCCGCCAAAGCGGTCAAGCTTGACCTCGAAGTGCTACCCCACTACATGAACGCTCCGGCCGCCATGGCCGAAGACGCTATCGAAATCCATCCCGGCACCCCCAACGTCTACTTCACCCAGGGCCTGAAAAAAGGTGAAGAAACCGCGCCGATCATGGAAAAAGCCGCCTATGTGGTCGAGGGCGAGTACTATCTCGGCCGCCAGCCACAGATGCCCCTCGAGTCCGACATCGGCTTCGCGTACATCAACGAAGACGACAAAGTGGTCGTCAACTCCAAATCCATCGCAATTCAGCTGCAGATCGCGATGATCGCCCCGGGCCTCGGCTTGGACCCGGAAAACCTGGTCATTGTACAAAACCCCTGCGGTTCTTCCTTCGGCTACAAGTTCTGCCCCAGTAACGAAGCTCTGCTCGCCGCGGCCACTATGGCCACCGGTCGTCCCGTCTACCTCGAGTACAGCTGGGCCCAGCTGCAGTTCTACACCGGCAAGCGTTCGCCCTTCTGGTTCAAGGCACGCCTGGCTGCCGACAAAAACGGCAAGTTCCTGGCCGTCGAGACCGACTGGTCCGTCGACCACGGCCCCTACTCCGAGTTCGGCGACCTGCTGACCATCCGTGGCATGCAGTACTGCTTCTCTGGCTACGACATCCCCAACATGCGCGGTGAAGGCCGTACGGTCTGCACAAACCACTGCTGGGGCGCTCCATTCCGCTCCTACGGTTCGCCCCAGTCCTTCTTCGCTTCCGAGTCGCTGATCGACGAGTTGGCTCAGAAGATGGGTAAGGATCCTTTTGATCTGCGCGAACTGAACTGCTACCGCGAAGGTTCCACCACCCCGACCCAGCAGATCCCGGAAGTATTCATCTTCCCGCAACAGTTCGAAGCCCTGCGTCCCAAGTACGAGCGGGCCAAGCAACTGGCCGAGCAGAACAGCACCGCCACCAAGAAGCGCGGCGTCGGCGTCTCCCTCGGTATCTACGGCTGCGGCCTCGACGGTCCCGACACTTCGGAAGCCTGGGCCGAACTGCTGCCCAACAACGAGTTCATGATCGGCAACAGCTGGCAGGATCACGGCCAGGGCGCTGACATCGGTACCCTCACCCATGCTCACCAAACCCTGACACCCCTGGGTGTGCGGCCGGAACAGATCCATTTGTGCATGAACGACTCCAGCATGACTCCCAACTCCGGTCCTTCCGGTGGCAGCCGCCACAACGTCGTCACCGGTAATGCTATCCGCGTTGCCTGCGAAATGCTTATGGAGGGCATGAAAAAGGCCGACGGCAGCTACCGCACCTTTGACGAGATGCAGGCCGATGGTATCGACACCAAGTATCTCGGCAAGTGGACCACCCCCTGCACCGAGTGCGACGTCGAAACCGGCAAGGGCGACCCCTTCTGCATCTACATGTACGGTCTGTTCCTGTCCGAAGTCGAGGTCGACATCACCACTGGTAAGACTACCGTGTTGAAAATGACCATTGTCGCCGACGTCGGCACCATCACCAACCAGCTAGCAGTTGACGGCCAGATCTACGGTGGCTTGGCCCAGGGTGTCGGCTTGGCTCTAACCGAGGACTTCGAGCACATCAAGAAGCACTCCAACATGATCGGCGCAGGCTTCCCGTTCTGCAACGACATCCCCGACGACCTGGAAATCATCTACGTCTGCGAGCCTCGGGTGCATGGTGCCTCCGGTGCCGGCGGGGTTGGAGAGCTGCCACTGACCTCTCCCCACTGCGCCATCATCAACGCCATCGATGACGCCTGCGGCGCCCGTATCCGTCACCTTCCGGCCTATCCGGAGAAGGTGCTGGCGGCCCTCAACTCGAAGAAGAAAGCCTTCGACGTGGCCGACGCCATTGCCCTTGGTTACACCTCCGACGCAGTCGATTCGGTTCCGCCGAAGCCCGAGGATGTAATCAACGCCCTGGCTGATATGGAAACTGCAAAAGTATAATTCTACAAATGCTCCGCCGGTGGCGGCGATCCTTTCCGGGAGTCGCCGCCACCACCTCTAACCGGAGATCGTGATGCTGGAGAGTCGCCATTCAGGTGACTCTCCAGCATTCATTAATTTGATACACACTGATTTCGCCCAACATACAATCCCCAAAATCCGTAGTGAAGAAAGAGGGACTCGATGGAAAAGGAACAACGCATCGCATGGGAGGCTAAGTGTACCCAGGATGAGCCACCCGCCTGTAGCAGCGGATGTCCGTTGCATATCGACGTTCGCCAGTTCATGCAAAAGCTCACTGACGGCGACAACAAGGCCGCTTACCAGACCTTAAAAAAAACCATGCCCTTTCCGGGCATTCTGGGACGTATCTGCGACCGCCCCTGCGAAGCTGCCTGCCGGCGCCAAGAGGCCGGCGAGGCTTTGGCCATCGGCGCCCTGGAGCGGTTTTGCGTGGAACACTATGGCGGTCCGGACCCGGTCAAACCTCTGCCGCGCAAGAGATGGAAGGTTGCGGTGCTCGGCACCGGCATGGCCGGCCTCACCGCTGCTCTGGACATGCTCAACAAGGGCCTGCAGGTCACCATCTACGAACAAGCCCAGCAGCTTGGCAGCGCCCTGCGCAGTTACCCAAAAAACGTCTTGCCGGCCGCAGTAATCGACGCCGAGCTGGCGGTTCTGAATGCCCTGCGAGCCACCTTGCATCTCGGCACCCAATGCGATACCGCCACTTTTACCGGACTGGTTGAAACTTTTGACGCCATATTCGTCGACGGCCAGGCCACCTCAAGCTGGTCCCTACCCCTGCAAAAGGAGACCAACGGGCGTATCGTGATTGATGCGCTCACTGCGGCCACCGCCGAACAAGGTGTCTTTGCCGGCGGTGAACCGGATCCGAGCCAGGGCTACTCCCCGATCATGGAGGCCTATGCCGGGCGCAAAGGTGCCCTGTCCATTGAACGCTTTTTGCAGAAAGCGACCATCGATTACAATCGGGAGAACGAAGGCCCCTATCCGACCCGACTGTCTACCAATCTAGAAGGCATTGAGGCCAGCAACCGTGCCATGCCGGATCAGCTTACCGACGAAGCGGTACGGGCCGAAGCGAGCCGCTGCATGCAGTGCGAATGCCTCGAATGTGTCAAGCACTGCGACTATCTGAAAAAATACAAAAAACATCCCAAGCCCTACATCCGCCAGATATTCAACAACGAAAAAGTCCTGCACGGAGCCGGCCACACCGCCAACAAATTCGTCAACTCCTGCAGCCTGTGCGGTCTCTGCGCGCAGGTCTGTCCCAACGGCTTGTCCATGGGCGACGTCTGCCTCGAATCCCGCCAGACCATGGTGAGGGAGAATTTCATGCCGGACTCGGCTCACGAATTCGCCCTGCAGGACCTTGAATTCAGCCGCAGCGAGGCCTTCAGCCTCTGCCGGCATGCTCCGGGTTTCGAAGAAAGCGCCTACCTCTACTTCCCGAGCTGCCAGCTCTGTTCCAGCAGCCCTGGGGAGGTGATGGAATCCTATCGCTTCCTGCGGGAAAATCTCGAGGGTGGCGTCGGCCTGATGTTAGCCTGCTGCGGCGCTCCGGCCTACTGGGACGGACGTCAGGAATTGTTCACCGAAATCATTGGTGAATTGCGCCAGCAGTGGCAGGAAATGGGCGGTCCTCAAGTCATCAGCGCCTGCAGTTCCTGTCAGCAACTGTTCCAGGACCACCTCCCGGAAATTCCGGTCAAGTCCCTATGGCAGATACTAGAAATGCCAAAGCTCAAAAAAGCACTGCCAGCCGCATCGCTGCCTGCCAAGACGGTGGCGGTCATTGATCCCTGCGCCACACGCCATAATCCCAAGGTTCAGCAGGGAGTGCGGCAGGCTGTCACCGAACTGGGTTTAACCATCGAGGAGTTGGACTACAGTGGCGAAACAGCCCAATGCTGCGGCTACGGCGGCTTGGTGTTTAACGCCAACCCCGACCTCAACGAGGAACAGCTCAGCTGTCGGGCCAAGGCCAGCGACCATGACTACCTGGCTTACTGCGCCATGTGCCGCGACCAGATGGCCGCCGCAGGTAAACCGACCGCCCATCTCATTGAGCTGTTATTCGGCGAGAACGACAACGGCGACCCGTGGCAGCGCGGCTTTCTATCCTGGTCAGAGCGTCGGGAGAACCGGGCCCGGGTCAAAGAAGTTCTCGGCCGCCACCTGTGGGGCGAAGAGCCCCAGCTGCCTGAAACTTATCAGGAAATGATTCTTCATCTCGACATCGAAACCCAGCGTAGCGTTGACCGACGGCGGATTCTGCTCGACGACATCCGCCAAGTAATCGACCAGTCGGAAGCCGAAGGTCGACGTTTGATCGACAAAAACAATGGCCGGCGCCTGGCCAGCCGGGCACTCGGCAAGGTCAACTTCTGGGTCGAATATGCCCCCCAAGGGGGCGGTTTTCAGATATTCAATGCCTACAGCCATCGTATGAACGTTACCGGAGTGAAATAATGATATCCCTTGAAGAAGCCAAGCAATGGAGCTGCGATGCTTGCGACAAGCCGCTTGTAATGCGCGAGGTGGTATTTCTCTACCTGAACGGCACCTTCCACGTCGACCTGCCGGCCTGCCCAGAATGTGACCTGGTGCTTATTAACGAAGAGCTGGCCATGGGCAAAATGGCCGAAGTAGAAGGCATACTTGAAGACAAATAGTGAGACCAGCGGTGCCGTCTGTCCCCTGGCGGCACCGCGCCTTTACGAAACCAACGCCCTGCGCCGGGCTACCGGTGACACCCTGCGGCCCGGAGGACTGTCCCTGCTAAAGGAAGCCTTGCAGCAGGTAAGTTGGCCAGCAGGATCGCGGGTGCTGGATATCGGCTGCGGCAGCGGCGCCACAGCCACCTATTTACGCCAGACCCACGACCTGCAGGCCATGGGCCTCGATTTGTCCGAGAAACTGCTCGCTGAAGGGGCCGCGGCTCATCCAGAACTGCCCCTGATCCGCAGCCGAGCCGAAACATTGCCCATCGCCGACGGCTCACTGAGGGGTCTGACTTGCGAATGCGTGCTGTCGCTGGTCAAAGATCCCCTCGGCACTTTGCGGGAGTTTTCCCGGGTGCTGGCCTCCGACGGCCAGCTGGTTTTAAGCGACATCTACCGACGCAGAGAAATTTCAGATCAGGAACTACCGGGAAACTGCTGCCTGGCGGGGGCGACCAGCCGCGAGCAGTTACTTGACTGGCTACAGAAGGCCGGCTTTACAGTGCAGCTGTGGCAAGACCGCTCTCGCCTGCTGGCTGAACTAGCGGCCCGTCTGGCCTGGCTGAACGGCTCACTGACCGAGTTCTGGAGCCAATTCTCAGCAGACGGCAACGGCCAACCCATGCAGCGAGCTGTGCAGGCCATGCGGCCCGGCTACTGTCTGGTGGTCGCCGCCAAACAGGGCTGAAACTTTCGTGGCCCGCAAAGCAAATAACCAATTGCCATCATCACAAGGGACTGCCATGAGCAATGAACTATTTCGCATGATGGATCTGGTGCAGAAGGGCTACTACTGCAGCCAAATCCTGCTCAACCTCGGCCTCGACAACTGCGGTCGCAGCAACCCAGATCTGATCCGTACCATGGCGGGCCTCGCCCACGGCGCCGGATTTGGCGAAGGGACCTGCGGCGCATTGACCGGCGGCACTTGCTTGCTGGCCTTCTACGCCGCCAAGGGCTGTGATCAGGAACAGGAACACATCGACTTTATGACCATGCGCCAGCGTCTGGCCGAATGGTTTTGCGAAACCGTCGGCGAGGAGTACGGCGGCATCGACTGCAGCACCATCCTCGACGACGACCCTGACCCTCAACTGCGCTGCGGCCAGATCGTAGCCGGCGTGTACAACGAGGTGAAACGGCTGCTCGGGGAACACGGCTTCGACCTGGCGGAGGTGCGCGATGCTTAAGCAGCATACCCTCGCAACGGAAACTGCCAGCCTCTGCCCGATCTGCCTGCAACGCGTCCCGGCTCATCGTCAGGTCGCGGGCGAACAGGTCCAGCTGCTCAAGTTCTGCCCGGAGCACGGTGAATTCAGCGCCCTAATCTGGCACGGCCCGCCCCTGCTCAGCGACTGGAACCGGCCGAAGATCCCTTCCCAGCCTCCGGTCTGCTATACCGAGGTCGAAGGCGGCTGTCCCTACGATTGCGGGCTCTGCCCAAATCATGGCCAGCATTCATGTTCGGTGCTACTAGAGATAACCGCCCGTTGCAACCTGAGCTGCCCGGTCTGCTTTGCCGCCAGCGGCGAAGCTGCGCCGGACGATCCCTCTCTAGCGACTATCGACAGCTGGTACCGGGCGGCCGGCCGGGCCAGTGGCCACCAGATCGTTATTCAGCTATCCGGTGGCGAACCGACGGTGCGCGACGATCTACCAGCCGTCATCGAGTTGGGCCGTCGGCAGGGCTTCCAATCGATTCAACTCAACAGTAACGGCCTGCGCCTGGCCCAGGAACCGGACTACGCCCGCCAGCTTAAAGAGGCCGGTCTGTCGACGGTTTTTCTGCAATTCGACGGCACCGAAGAGGACATTCTGCTCAAGCTGCGCGGCCGAAAGATGTTGGCTGAAAAAGTTCTGGCCATCGAGCACTGCGTAGCAAATGGCCTCGGCGTGGTGCTGGTGCCGACCGTGGTTCCGGGGATCAACAGCCACAATCTCGGCGCCATTCTCGATTTCGCCCTCGCCCGGGCGCCCGGGGTGCGGGGAGTGCATTTTCAACCGATCAGCTACTTTGGCCGCTTTCCTGCACCGCCACTCGATGCCGATCGCATGACCCTTCCGCAGATCATGCGCGGCATCGAAGAGCAAACCGCCGGTCGCATGCGGCTGCAAGATTTTGCTCCACCAGGCTGTGAGCACTCCCACTGCTCCTTTCACGGCAACTTCTTGGTGGAAGAAAACGGCAGCCTACGGGCGCTGACCAAAACGGACGACTGCGGCTGCAACAAACCGACACCAGCCGCCGAAGGAGCGCAAAAATCAAAGGAGTTTCTCTCCCAGCAATGGGCCGCACCGGCCCAGCCGCAAACCGCCCCGGCCGCCGGCAACGAATTTGACACCTTTATCGAGCGGGTGCGCAGCCACACCTTCGCTGTTTCGGCCATGGCCTTTCAGGACGCCTGGAACATCGATCTGGAACGGGCGCGCAGCTGCTGCATCCACGTCATGACCGCCACAGAGAAGCTGGTGCCCTTCTGCCTCTACAACCTGACCGCAGCCAGCGGCAAGGCCCTCTACCGTGGGGGTCAACATGCAGATTAGTCCGCTCCACACCTGGATAGCTGCCGAGCTGGACCAGGACCCTAATAGCGACCTCGATCTCGTAGCCCTGCGAGCCCTGCAACTCGAACGCCTGAACCGCACCCTGGCTCACGCCAGCGCCAACAGCCCCTTCTACCAAAATCGGTTTCAGAACAGGCAAAGGCGCCCCCTGGATTCGCTGCAGGGATTAACGGAACTACCGTTCACCAGCGCCGATGATCTGCGCCAGCAGGGCCTGCAAATGCTTGGCGTGTCGCAGAGCGCTATCGAGCGTGTGGTGACCCTGGAGAGCTCCGGCACCACCGGCCCCGCCAAACGGCTCTATTTCACCGGCGAAGAACTGGCTCGCACCCAGGCATTTTTCCGCCTCGGCATGGGTCCCTATCTCGATCCTGGCGACCGGGTTCTGATTCTACTACCCGGCGAGTTGCCGGCCAGTGCCGGCAATCTGCTGGCCACCGCCCTGCAACCCCTAGGCGTGGACTGCCAAATCGAAGGAATCGTCATCGACCCCGGTCGTTGCGTGACCCTGCTGGCGGAGGAGGACTTCGACTGCGTGGTGGGCATTCCGGTCCAGGTGTTGTCCGTACTGCGCCACCCCAATGTATTGACCATCCCCCGAGATCGGATCAAATCGGTCTTTCTAACCTCCGACTATGTTCCGTCGGCCTTGGTAAAAGAGATCGACAAACGCTGGGGCTGCCCGGCCATCAACCACTACGGCATGACCGAAATGGCCCTGACCGGCGGGGTCGAATGTCGTGCTCTGTACGGCTATCACCTGCGGGAGCCTCACCTCTATTTTGAAGTAATCGACCCGGTCAATGGCCGGACCCTGCCGGCAGGCGAAACCGGTGAGGTGGTGGTCACCACCCTGACCCGCAAGGGCCTGCCGCTGATCCGCTACCGCACCGGCGATCTAGCTTCCTTAATCGACGAGCCTTGCCCCTGTGGCAGCAACCTACCGCGCCTGAGCAAACTGCAGGGCCGTATCGCCCAGCGTATGAATATCGGTGCCGGCCAGCAACTCGGCATCCCGCAACTAGATGAGGCCCTGTTCGCACTCCCCGAGCTGCTCAACTACGAGGCTGTTCTGACCGCTAAGAATGGGATCAACTGCCTGACTCTGAGCATAGAAAGCACTACCGGTGCCCAACAGGACCTGCTGGCCGAAGTCGACGGTTGCCTGCGGGACTTGCCCGCGATTAGCACTGCGCTGGCCGCCGGTACCCTATGCCTGCCAGCGACCCGTTCTTGCGGGAAACCGCTGCCCGTCTCGGCCACCATCAAACGCAGCATTATAGATCGTAGAAAGGAGCAACTCCCTTGAGAAACCTGATTGAGACCCTTTGCCAGTTGCTGGAGACCGGCGAAGACCTGGTGGTTGCTACCATCCTCAGTAGCAGTGGCTCGGCACCGCGAACCGCCGGTACCAAGATGATCATTCGCGCTAATTGCGACATCTTTGGCACCATCGGCGGCGGACTGATCGAGGCCCGTGCTCAACAGACCGCGCCAGAAGTCTATGCCAGCCGTCATTCTCAGAGCTACGTCTTTGATATGACCGGTGCCCAGGCCGCATCCATGGACATGATCTGCGGCGGCGAGGTCGAAGTCCTGCTGGAACACATTCAAGCCAGCCCGGACAACCTGACCCTGTTTCAAGCTTGGTACAAGGCTCTGCACAGTGGCACCGAGTGCTTACTGGTGACACCGCTGAAGCGGACCGATGGCCAACAATTGCTGCAACGTTGTCTGCTGCAGGCTGACACCACCAGTGACGGTCCGGGCGCTCTGCCGCCTGAAATCGCCGAAGCCCTCTGGCTGCAGAGTAAAAATATCCTCTACCCTCTCATCGTTAACCTGCCAGAGGGAAGCTTCTACATTGAACCCTGTTTCGTCCCGGCCACCCTCTACCTCTTCGGCGCCGGTCATGTCTGTCGACCCACCGCGGAGCTGGCGACCATGGTCGGTTTTAACACCGTGGTTCTCGATGATCGGGCCGAATTTGCCAACCGGGAACGCTTTCCCCAGGCCCGCGAGATTCTTGTTGTTTCATCCTACGACGACTGCATGCAGGACCTGGCCATCGATCGCTACAGCTACCTGGTCATTGTGAGTCGCGGCCATCGTCATGATCAGGATCTGTTGCGCCAAGCCCTGCGCACCGACGCCGGCTACATCGGCATGATCGGAAGCCGCGGCAAGCGAGATAAAATCTACAACAATTTACTGGCTGAAGGGATTGGGCAACAAGCCATCGATCGCGTCTTTTCCCCTATCGGGATACCCATTAAGGCAGAAACTCCGGAAGAAATCGCGGTGAGCATCGTCGGCGAACTGATCCAGTCCCGGGCGCACAATCAGGCGCAGCATGACTGAATCGATTGCCGCCATCGTGCTGGCCGCCGGTTGTTCGACGCGCATGGGTGATTTCAAGCCGTTGCTGCCTCTGGGGGACAAGGCCGCTCTGGAAAGGACGGTCGGTCTGTTTCAGCGGGCCAAGGTCGCCCATCTGCAGGTGGTAACCGGCCACCGAGCCGCTGACCTGCAACCGCTGCTGCAACAGCTAAAGGTCAATGAAACCTTCAACCAGAAGTATCAAGCGGGGATGTTCACCTCGATACAATGCGCCCTGCAGGCCATGCCGAATCATATTGACGCCTTCTTCTTGCAGCCCGTCGACATGCCCCTGGTCCGGGATCGAACCCTGCCACAGCTCATTCGGGCTCGGCAGGAGAGTGACCGGGGTATTATCCATCCGCTGTTTTTTGGCAAACGGGGCCACCCACCGCTGATCAGTACTAGCTACCGAGAAACCATCCTTAGCGGAGACGGAACCGGTGGCCTTAAAGCCCTACTGCTGCCCTATGAGGAAGATATTCTAGAGGTTGAGGTGGCCGATGAGCATACCGTGCTCGATATGGACACCCCGACCGATTACGACTACCTGTGTCACCGCTGGCGCAACTATCAACTTCCCTCGCCACGGGAGTGCGCTCATCTAATGATTCACAAATTTTCCTGCCACAAGGGGATCATCGCTCACTGTCAACAAGTCGCGCAGGTGGCTGATCGTGTTGCAGCGGCGATCAACGAATCCGGCGGAGATGTGAACCGGGAGCTGTTACAGGCCGCAGCCCTGCTCCACGACTGTCGGCGCAACCAGCCCCATCACGCCACAGTTGGAGCTGCGGAGCTGCACCGGCTGGGTTTTCCCCAAGTTGCCGCACTGATCCAACAACATATGGATCTGGTGCCACAGCCAAATTTTGATCTGAGCGCGACGGAAATTCTCTACTTGGCTGACAAACTGACCGCGGGTGACCGTTGTGTCACCTTGGAAGAACGCTTCGCACCGAAGCTCAGATGCTTTGCCGGTCAAACAGGTCCCTTCATGGCCATGCGCCGCCGCCTGGCCGCCGCTCGGCAGATACAGCAAAAAGTAGAGCAGCTGACCGGAACCGCCCTGGAACAAATGCTGCACCCGCTGCCATCCTTCGCAGCGAAAGGATAAATCACCATGACCACACCAACGCTTGAAGAGGATCACTGCACCCTCTACCTGATCCGTCATGGCGATTGCCGGCGAGATGAGATCAAGCGCTATATTGGCCAAGTGGATCTGTCCCTCAACGCCAAGGGGCGCGCCCAGGCCCGAGCCCTGCGCAAGCATATGGCAGAGATCCCCTTTCAGAGAGTCTACGCCAGCGACCTTAAGCGCTGCCAGGAGACAGCTCGCATCATCGCCGGACCGCAAGGTAAAGGCATTCGTAGCAAGCCGCTGTTGCGAGAGATCAAACTCGGCTATTGGGATGGGCGCCCCCAGGCCAAAATCCGCCAATACCACCCCGAGGAGTATCGTCAACGGGGCGAGAACCTGATCTATTTCCGCCCTCCAGGCGGTGAGAGCTTCGCCGACCTGCAGACTCGGGTAGTACCGGCCTTTCTAGAACTAATCGACGGGGAGCGGGGAGCGGTGGTGCTCGTTGCCCATGCCGGGGTTAACCGGGCCATCCTCTGCCACCTGTTAGGCCGTCCCCTTGACGAACTGTTCGCTCTGCCGCAGCCCTTCGGCTGCCTCAACATTATTGAGCGCCGTGGGACCGCGCTGGAAGTAAAAGCTATCAACCTGCCCGTGGCCCCCCAACCGAGCCCCCTTTTCAATTAGGAAATTTTCTGATGAAAAATCTAGCGATCCTATACTTCCGCAGCCTGCTACTCCTGACCCTTTTAGTAGCGTTCCTACCCCACACCGCCATGGCTGGCAACCGCACCACCCTACCGATCTGCGCTGCCATGAGCCTGAAGGATGCAGTAACCGCCCTACAGCAGATTTACGAAGTGCAACACCCAAAAATTGAGTTGGAGATCAATTTTGCCTCCTCAGGAGCCTTGCAGAAACAGATCGAGCAAGGAGCTCCGGCTGAGGTTTTCCTGTCCGCCGGCCAGAAACAGATGGACGCGCTGGAGACCCAGGGCCTGATCGTCAAGGAGAGCCGCTGCGACCTGCTCGGCAATACCCTGGTGCTGGTTGTAGCCAGAGAGAAGCAACAGCAAATCAAGGGTTTTGGCGACCTGCAAGAACACGCTGACAACTTTGCCATCGGCCACCCTGAATCGGTTCCCGCCGGCCGTTATGGCAAGCAGACTTTGGTCAGCCTCGACCTTTGGCAGCCCTTAGAGAAACGCCTGGTGCTGGCTAAGAATGTTCGCGCAGTGCTGGTCTATGTCGATTCGGGTAATGCAGACGCGGGCTTGGTCTACCGTACCGACACCCTGAAACTGCAAAGCGCGGTGATTGCAGCAGAGGCACCAATAAAGAGTCATGCCCCCATTATCTACCCCGCAGCTCTGGTTGCGGACGGCAAACATCCGGCCGAAGCCCAACAGTTTCTTGATTTTCTGCGAAGCGATGAGGCGGGCAAGGTGTTCGCCAAGTACCGTTTCATGCCGTTACAGAACCAACCCTGAGCGAGCAGCGACAAAAGGAGTATGAGGTCGGCTCAACAGCAGCTTCATGATTCAGTAGAAAACCAGACCGTTAAAGGCATGAGCTGCAGAGACGGACAAGACATTAGGGGAAATACTGCAGAGTTTTCTTCGCACCCTCTCAGGTGAATAGTTTCAGCTCTGTGGTGCAACTATTTGCACACTGAAATCACGCGACTCCAAAGGACAAATTCATGATCGAACCGATACTGCTGTCTCTAAAGGTGGCTCTGATTGCCGTGGCCATCGTTGCGGTGTTGGCCACCCTGTTGGCTCGTGTGCTGGCCCGGCGCACCTTTGCCGGCAAGAACCTGCTTGAATCATGCATCATTTTGCCCATGGTGCTGCCGCCAACGGTACTCGGTTACGGCCTGCTGATACTGCTCGGTAAGCGCGGCCTGCTCGGTCGGCTATTACTTGACTGGTTCGACTGGCAGATCGTCTTCACCTGGTGGGCAGCCATCATCGCCGCCGCGGTGGTTTCTTTTCCTCTCATGTACCAGAGCGCCAAGGCGGCCTTTGCCAGTGTCGACGCTTCCCTGGAACAGGCCGCCCGCACCCTAGGCAGCAACGAAGGGCGAGTTTTTCTGCGGGTCACCCTGCCCCTGGCCTACCCCGGACTGCTGGCCGGACTAGTGCTGTCCTTCGCTCGCGCCCTGGGAGAATTCGGCGCCACCCTGATGGTGGCCGGCAACATTCCCGGCAAAACTCAAACCATTCCTCTGGCCATCTACTTTGCGGTAGAAACCGGCGACAACATTCTGGCCCGCAACCTGGTGCTGGTCATCACCGGCCTGTCCATCGCGGCCCTGTTCTGGCTAAACCTCTGGTCGCGCAAAAAAATCGAAATTTGGCAACAAGGAGGCGATTCCAATGCTCAACGCATCCATTCGTAAGGAACTGCCCGCTTTCGCTATCGATATCGACCTGCAGTTCGACAACGGTATCCTAGTACTGTTCGGCCCCTCCGGTTCGGGCAAAAGCACCATTCTCAACTGCCTGGCCGGCCTGCGAAAACCGTCTGGAGGACGCATTACCCTTGGTGAACGGATCTTCTTCTGCCAGCAACAGGGAATCAACGTACCAGCCCGGTCCCGGCGCATCGGCTATGTCTTTCAGGACTATGCTCTGTTCCCTCATATGACGGTCAAGGACAACGTGCTGTTTGGCCTGCCCCCCGGCCCGCACCGCTGTAAAAAGAAACGCGGCTACCGAATGAGTGTCCGCGAGACCCTCGACACCCTGAAAATCATCCACCTGCAAGATCGCTACCCGGCTCAACTTTCGGGTGGAGAGCGGCAGCGGGTAGCCCTGGCCCGAGCACTGATGGTGGAGCCTGAGTTACTGCTTCTCGACGAACCTCTGTCAGCCCTCGACAACCAGATTCGCCAAACACTGCAGCAAGAACTGAAACAGTTGCAGCGTACCTGGCAGATCCCCTTTGTGCTGGTCACCCATTGCCCCCATGAACTAGAGGCGCTGGCCGACCAGGTTATTTATCTCGAGGCTGGCCGACCGAATCTGCAACCCACCTGGCAGCAACCGCTGACTGAAAGCGGGGTACAGACCGTCTCGGTTTGACCTGAACAGGAGAATAGATATGGACGTTTTAGAACAAGCTCAACAACAGTTGGTTAACATTTGCGCCGAGCACAACCTGGATCCGAACCAACAGGTGACGGTGCGCTGTCTGACTCCCGACGAGGCGATCGGTGCTGAGGCTTCCGAAGAATTTGTCATCAAAAAGGGCAAAGAAAGAGTCATCGAGGCCGACTTCGACGGAGCCACGGGTCAGGCGTTCACTGACCATCCGAGCGATTGGCTTGGCAGTCTCGATGAGTTGTTGCACCTGGATTTAACCGATACCGGTCGGCGGGCGATCTTCACTTCCGGCCTCAATGCTGTGTTGCGCCGGCTCGATCTGGCGACGGGTACCATTCACTGCCGAAACGACGAGCCGACCCGTTGCGGAGAGGAATTTACCAACCTACTGTACGAGCGGTTCGGCGTGGCCTGTTACGGCCTCATTGGCCTGCAGCCCGCGATTCTCGAGGCCATGGGCGACGGCTTTGGCACCTCCCGGATCAGGGTTTTAGATCTTAACCAAGACAATGTCGGCCAAGAGCGCTTCGGCGTCACCATCTGGGACGGCGAAAAGGATCTGCAGCGGATGATCGACTGGTGCCAAGTCGGCGTCGCCACCGGATCATCGGTGGTCAACGGCTCGATAAACGACCTGTTGAAACGTTTTACGGCTGCCGACAAGCCTCTGGTCTTTTTTGGCAACACCCTTTCTGGAGTGGCCGCCCTGCTCGACCTGCCGCGACTCTGTCCCCTTGGAAGCTAAGCGATGATTGCCGACGGTGACCGCATTGTCCTGTTCAACTCTCCAACCCGGGTGATGAAGGCGGAGAAACTTTTGCGAAAAGCCGGCTTGGTCTGCCAGCTGATTCCAGCCCCACGCCAAGTGGCCGAATGTTGCGCCCTGGCCTTGCGCTTTGCCGCCACTGAACAGACAGCCATCTTTAACGAACTGGCCGCAGCAAATCTGACACCCCGTCGCCTGTACGGCAAACATCAGGGACTTCTGAGCGCCCTGGAACTAACCAGCGAAAACGAATAGCGGAGAACTCTCAGATGGCCATCTATCTCGACAACGCCGCCACTACCTTTCCTAAGCCCGAAAGCGTTTATCACGCCCTAGACCAAACCGGCCGCCAACTCGCCATCAGCCCTGGCCGTGGCAGCTACAGCCTGGCCCTGGAGGCGGGACGCCTGGTCTACGAGGTGCGGGAAACAGTGGCCGAATTCTTCAATATCCCCGATCCGAGCCGGGTGGTCTTCACCGCCAACGCCACCGAGGCCATCAACCTGGCCCTGTTCGGCCTGCTGCGGCCTGGCGACCGAGTGATCAGCACCACGATGGAACACAACGCCGTCAGTCGACCGCTACAGGTCCTGGAGAGTCGCGGCATCGAGATCGAGCGGGTGCCTGCCAACACCACCGGACAGGTGTCAGCGGCCGCCATCCGCGAAGCCGTCACCAACGGCGGGAAAATCGCCCGAATGGTGGTCCTCAGCCACTGTTCCAACGTCACCGGCAGCATCCAGCCCATCGAGGAGATCGGCCCCTGGTGCCGGCAACAGGGTGTATTGTTCATGGTCGATGCCGCCCAGAGCGCTGGCCTGCTGCCCATTGACGTACAAAGCATGGGCATCGACCTGCTCGCCGCAGCGGGTCACAAAGGTCTGCTCGGCCCAGCGGGTACGGGCTTTCTCTATTTGGTCGAAGGCCTGCAGCCAACACCACTCATCTACGGCGGCACCGGGGGGAACTCCGCCTCGCCATTGATGCCAGAGGAATTGCCCGAACGTCTGGAGTACGGCACCCTTAACACCCAAGCCCTGGCCGGCCTGCAGGCCGGCATCGAATTTGTCCGCAGCCATGGCCTGGAACAAATCCGCCGGCACAAGAGCGCTTTACTGGAGCAGTTGTTTTTCGGCTTAAGCCGCCTGCCCGGTATTCGAATCCATGGCCCGAGCCAAGTTCAGCCCCAGGGCGGCCTGCTCTCTTTCAGCCTCGCGGGCCAGGATCCTTCGGAGATCGGCTTTCTCCTCGACGTCGAACACGATATCTGTATCCGCACCGGCCTGCACTGCGCCCCCGATGCCCACCGCAGCATCGGCACCCTACCTGCCGGCACCCTTCGAGTCAGCCCGGGGTTATTCAATACGGCGGCGGACATCGACGCCTTACTCCGCACTATGGACAGGATCCTCTGCGCCAAATCGACCATATCGGCCTGAGGGCAACGCCCCCATCGTATTCTCCATGGCAGCCATGCTGGACAGCCGCTGCCCCAAAGCCCTGGCGGATTTCACCAGCTTTTTACAAAGCCGGCAAGCTGCCGCTATCTTTACCAGGCAGGGGTTCAGTCCTATTTTCGCCAGAAGAGACTTGAGTCATTCACAAAGAACTTTTATACTGAAACACTCTTTCAAATGAGACTTTTCACCACTATTTACCCTTATAATCCTTCCCTTTATCCCCCCTTTGCCTTTCACTCCACTACAAAATCGTGTTCCGCGTTGACATCCTAAGTCCGTTTGATTAATGTCGGCGGGTAGTCGGTTGTATCTGGTTGAAAAATAGATTTTTTTGGAGCATACATGACCATTCGAGGCAAGATAACCGCCCTGGGCGTGGCACTGGTACTGCTGACCACCGGCGCCATCGTCGGCATCACCCGTTTTCAAGAAAAACGCATCGGCCAACGGGTGAGCGCGATCATCAAGGGACAGGCTCGGCAAGAAGCCGGCAAGGTGGCACGTAACGTCCATCTGATGTGCGAGGTAATGCGCGCCGAAGTCCAGGAAACTGTCTCCCATAATATTCGGGTTGCCGATGATCTACTGCAGCGGCAGGGCGGCATTAAGTTCGCCGAGGAACAGGTGGACTGGCAAGCGGTCAATCAGTTCAGCCAACAGACAATGCACCTTAGCTTGCCGAAAATGCTGGTTGGTAATGATTGGCTTGGCCAGAACCTAACGGCCGACTCGCCGACGCCACTGGTCGATGAAATCAAATCCCTGGTGGGGGGCACGGCAACGGTCTTTCAGCGCATGAATGAAGCCGGGGATATGCTGCGGGTGGCGACCAACGTGCTACAAGCGGACGGCAGCCGGGCTATAGGCACCTTTATCCCCCAGAGCCAACCGGATGGTATGACCAATGAAGTCATCGCTGCGGTACTGGCTGGCGAAACCTATTTCGGCCGCGCTTTTGTTGTCAATACCTGGTACATGACTGCCTACGAGCCGATCTGGGACCCAACGGGTCAAAAAGTGGTAGGCATGCTCTATGTGGGCGAGATGCAGGAGAACGTGCCCAGTCTGCGCCTGGGGATCCGTACCATGGCGGTAGGCCAAACCGGCTATGTGCAGGTATTGGGCGGCAGCGGCGACCATCTCGGTCAACTGCAGATCAGCCCCGATCCAGCCCTGCGAGGCAACAGCCTGTGGGATTTGCAGGACAGCAGCAATCAACGCCTGGTGATGCGCGACATCATTGCCCAAGCCAAACAATTGCACACCCGGGACGAACAGGCCATTCCGGTGGCTTATGAGCACTTTACCTTGCAGCAAGAGGGGGATGCTCAACCCCGGCGACGGATAGCCGCCATCAGCTATTATGAGCCTTGGGATTGGGTTGTGGTAGCGGTGTTTAACGAAGACGATCTGGACACAGCCCATGCTTCGGTGGCCAAAGGCTTGATCGAGATCGTCCGCTCTGTGGTGGCGGTCGCCGTGGCGGTTATGCTGCTGGCGGTGATAGCGGGGCTGATTCTGGCCCGCAATATTATCGAACCGCTCAAACAAACCGCTGCGATGATCAAGGGCCTGAAAAAGGGCCGTTTCGACCAACGACTGAACCTCGACAGGCACGATGAAATCGGCGAGATCGCCGGCGCCATGGACAGCTTTGCCGACGATCTGCAACAGGAGATTCAGACCACCTTTGAAAAACTGGCTCAAGGGGACTTCACCTTCCAGGCCAAGGGCCTGCTGGCCGCGCCTTTGGCCAAAGCCAATCTGGCCCTCAATGACCTGATTCAAGAAGTGCAGGGGATTGCCGACCAGGTGGCCCAGGGTGCCGCCGCAATGTCGGATGAGGCAACCGCGCCAACGGTTCTGCCCAAGCCGAGCGCGGACCAAGATCCCGCCGCCACTGGCAAGATCTTTCAAATCATCAAAGTAATCGAGGAGATCGCCTTTCAGACCAACCTGCTGACCCTCAGCGCCGCGTCGGAATCGACCCGTAGCAGCGAGTCCTGCGCAAGCCTGGCAGAGGTGGCGGACGAGGTACGTACCCTGGCAGCCCGCAGTGCACGGACAGCTAAAGATACGGCAGAACTCATCGAAGGTACCTCCGGCGTGGGCAGCCCATCGACCGATCAGATGGCCACTGCGCTGCGCAAGATTGTTGCCGGAATTGGTCAGGCCACAGAACTGGCCTCAGAAATTGCCGTTACCAGCAAGGTCCCAGCCACTTCACAAGCGGAAACCCTGCTCAGCCAGGCCCAGCGATTAAAGGGGCTGCTAGCTAACTTCAAGGTCTGTCAGCAAGACAATCTAGCGGCATGGACCGAGTTTCAAGCAGGCGCCCTCTCTTCTGGTGCCACCAAAAAGAACAAGGACAAGACCGGCAATCAATAAACGATTATGCGACAATATCGAAGCTAGCAAATCCGCCGCAGGCATCGATAAAATAAGGGGGGGGGGCATCCCAAGCAGGAGGCCCCGGCATCCAACAGGAAAAAGCTTATGGAAAAGATTTTTGAGTTTATCGACCCTGGCGAGATAGTGACTTTGTATAACCACGGCACTCATGTGGTAGAAGTTATGATGTTTCTTGACGATCGACACACCCTTGAGCCCCATTCTGTGATCTTGAGCCACGCAGAAGCCGAGCAGAGAATAAAGGACTTACGGATCCGTCAGGACTTAATTTCCTGACTCAAGGCATCTCCAACAAGACAGAAATAAGAAAGGCCCGACCTGAGATGACAGGCGGGCCGTTTCTTGTTTTAGGAAGGGTGGATTTCAGGAAATACTGGAAGCCTCCCTCTTTTCACTCTCTCCAATGGTGAAATCTGGCTCTCTTGTGTGGTCCCTACTAAAGCCCTGGAATTCCGATAGGGCCAGGAAGATCGGGGATACCGCACCCTGAAAGTAAGATTGTAATAAGCGAAATAAATATTAAAATTGCCAATTGTTTCATCTGAAGTTCTCCTTAAAATATAAATGAATGGTTAAGCGGCTTGGTTCAGTTGATGATCAGGAGGATTATCCTGCCTCCCTCTTCCATTCTTTGATTCCGTAACGCAACCTATGTTTGGTGGGTACTCGGGACAGTATCCGTCGATTGTCAAAGCGGTTAACGTCTTCGTTTGTAACCTGCCTCGACCTAACATAGGATGATGCGAGTCTTGGGCCATGGTCTGCATCGTACTTCCCATCCTCAAACTTTGGCTGCCTTAGATACTGAATGATCATCAAGTTGGTCATTTCCCGAGTCTTGTAGGCTGAAGGCAAGGCGTCATATAGATCACTGGCACTATCCCCATGCATCTTTTGCATCAATAATTTCATCTTCCAATTGACAACTTTAGAAAAACGCAGGTCTCGGTTTAACTCTCTAATGGCGCATATAGCATTCCACCTCTGGTCGGACAACTGACCTATCAAACTCTCTTTAATTTCCACGCGTTTGCCATCCGAACAATAATCAAAAATGCTACCGCATCTCAGAAACAGTAGACTCAAAACAGGGCTTAGCATACGTGCTCTCCTAACCTCTGAATTCAGCGGGAGCAACAGGCGATCCGCTAAAATATCTATTTCAGGGCAACTCGGGAAAGCGACTAACAACCTGCCAAAAACCCTGCTTCATCCCTTCACCCTGCTGGTAGACCCACTCCTGCTTCAGGCGGTATTTCTTCACCACCACCGACGGCAGCCGGTAATATTCGACCAGGGTCACGGTATCGGCTTTTCGTTGATCGTCGCTAAATTCCACCGACTGAGGCTGAACGCCAACAAAATGCAGGTCCTCGTCGACCTGGCAGATCTCCAGATACGCCTCCTTCTGCTCCGGCGCCAGGTAGCGGCCGGCCCCATTGCAATCCTGCCAGCGCAATCGCTCGATGAAATCGTCCCGTGCCTCGAGCATGGTCTCTTCTGGGCGCAACGCCACGCCACAAGAAGAAAGCAGGACAACCATCAGCAACATCGCGTATAATCGGCCATATCGTGTCATCATTTTCTACCCCCTGCGGCGCCTGGACTAAAAAGCCTCAATGATCGCCAACCAAATATGGAGTTACCATGAAACGGGTTGAAATCTACACCAAAGACTATTGTCCCCACTGCCAGCGGGCCAAGGAATTACTGGAGAGCAAGAATGTACCCTTTGTCGAATACGACGTCACCAACGATTCCGCCAAGGAGCAGGAGATGCGCCAACGTTCCGGGCGTCAGACGGTGCCGGAACTCTTCATTGACGACGCTTTGATCGGTGGCTGCGACGACCTTTTCGCCCTAGACGCTTCTGGTTCCCTGGAAAGCCGCCTGGGCATTTAATTACGAATATAACGCAGCAGTTCCAGGGCCAGTTCGACCTTGCCGAAGGGCGGCATCAAAGTAAAGCCACCAGCGGCCTGCCGCCCTGCATCGACCAGTTCCCGAGCGATGGTCATACCGGCCTCTACCCCAGCGGGGCCGCTAGTGCCGACCATCCGCCTTCTCACCTCGTCCGGTAGAGAGATACCTGGCACCTCGTTATGCAGAAACTCGGCGTTGCGCTCGCTGACCAGGGGCATCAGTCCAACCAGCACCGGCACCTGCAACGGCGCCAATCGTTCCAGCATTTCCAACATCACTTCTGCCGAATAGACCGGCTGGGTCTCGATAAAACGGGCCCCGGCCGCCACCTTCTTTTCCATTCGACGAATCTGCCCGCTCATATTGGCCACGTTGGGATTGAAAGCGGCACCGGCCAGCATCTGGGTGGTGCCACCGAGTTCCGAACCGAGCAGGGTAGTGCCTTTGTTCAGGGAACTGAGCAGTTGCAGAATGCCGACGGAATTGAGATCAAAGACGCTGCTTGCCCCCGCCTCGCCACCGATGGCCACCGGGTCGCCGGTGATGGCCAGCACATTGCGGATACCGAGCAAATGCGCCCCCATCAGCTCTGAATGGAGGCCGATCAGGTTACGGTCGCGACCGGTGATATGAATGATCACCTCGATACCGGCCTGCGCCTGAATCTGACTGGCCAGGGCGATGTTGCCCATGCGAATGCGGGCCAAAGGGTTTTCAGTCAGGCTGATGGCATCGACACCGGCCTTGGCCAGTGCCGCGGCTCCCCGCAGTACTTTGCGACAGTCCAGCCCCTTGGGAGGACCGAGTTCAACGGTGACGATGGGCCGTCGGCCCCAGTCATCGAGGAAGGTGTGCTGCACAGCTGTTGGTTCAGCCACAGCAGGGGGCTCGGTCACCGTTATCATAGGTACCGGTCGCTCTATGGGCTGCAGATCTTTCAGACTCTTGGATAGAGCCTGAATATGCTCAGGAGTGGTGCCGCAACAGCCGCCAACCAGGCAAACACCTGCAGCAACCATCTCGCGGCCCATATCGGCAAAATAATCAGGGGTGGCCAGATAGATATAGCGGCCGTTGACGTATTGGGGAAATCCGGAATTGGCGAAACCGGACAGGGGCCGGTCGGTCACCGTGGCCATGCGCTGCAGTACGGCCAATAGCTCCCGCGGCCCGGAACCGCAATTAGCGCCGATCACAGCCGCACCGGCCGCGCTCAAGCGACGGGCAACCTCTTCGGCGCTCAGTCCGTGGCGGGTGCGGCCTTCTTCGAAAAAGGCCATCTGCGCCACGGCCGGCAGGTCTAGATCCGCCGCCACTTGCAGAGCCAGTTCCAGTTCCTCAATAATCGAAAAGGTTTCCAGGACAAAGAGATCGGCTCCGGCTTCGGCCAGGGCGGTCATCTGTTCACTGAAAAGGGATCGCTGTTCGGCCAGGGTGAGTTCTGCGGTTTGGCCTTTGGCAGGCGGCAAAGGGCCGACCGCTCCGGCCACCAGATGATCGGCACCGGCAGCTTGCCGAGCCAGACCCACTCCGGCCGCATTGATTTCTGCGACGCGCCCGTCCAGGCCGAGAGGTGCCAGAGCTAGGCGGTTGGCCGCAAAGGTATTGCTCTCCAGCAGCTGGGCTCCGGCCGCCACATAATCGCGATGCACCGCCTGCACCAGCTCCGGGCGACTCAGGTTGAGTGCTTCAAAACTGTGCCCCAGCGGTACTCCGCGGTTGTAAAGCAATGTACCCATGGCACCGTCGCCGATGATCAGGCCGGCGGCCAGACGCTGCAAAAATCGCTCATTTCCCCTGCTATTCTGCGCCATTGCTCTACCTTCCTTGATGGCGTCGCAAAAATTTCATGACTTTTTGCGAAAGCACCTTCCTTGGTTACCAGTCGATCGCCTCGATACGTTGCAGAAACTGACGCAAAACCGCCGCCGTCAGGCCCCAGATCGGATGCTGGCCGATGGAGAAAAAACCAACCGGATGCAGACGCCCTTTGTGCTGCCAGCTTTCGGTGTGATAAAGCTTTGGATCACAGAGTGTCTGCAAGGGGACCTCGATCACTTCGGCGATCTCCCGCTGGTCGACGCGAAAGGGATAGGCCGTCGGCAGGGTGCCGACAAAGGGGGTCACGTGATAGCCGTAAACAGAAACAAAATCATCCAGTCGCCCCAGAACAGTGACGTCCTGCGGCGCAACCCCCATCTCCTCTTCGGTCTCCCGCAGGGCGGTGGCAGTGAGATTGGCATCCCCCTGCTGCCAGCGACCGCCGGGAAAGGAAATTTCGCCGGCATGATCGGGCAGATGCTCGGAACGCCGAGTAAAGAGTAGGGTGTCGCTGTTATCCTTAGGATAAAAGGTGAGCAACACTGCTGCAGGCCGCAACACACCGGGATCGATAGTTCGGCAGGTATGACGGGCCAGGGCCGCCCGGACAGCGGCCGGATCGAGCATCAGCCTGCCTCGGCCAGCCGGCGCAGCTCGGCGATGGTCGCTTGATAATCAGAGGCGCCGAACACCGCGCTACCCGCAACGAAGACATCAGCACCGGCACCGGCAATGGCTGCGATGTTGGCAGGCTTGACCCCGCCGTCGATTTCAAGCTCGACATTCAAGCCCCGGCGGTCAATCTCTTTACGCAGGGCTTCGATCTTGGGCAGACAGGAAGGGATAAAGTTCTGCCCTCCAAATCCTGGATTGACGCTCATCAGCAGCACCAGATCGAGCTCTTCAAGAATAACCTCAAGACTCGAAACCGGAGTGGCGGGATTGAGAGAAACACCGGCCTTTTTGCCCAGGCTGTGAATCAACTGAACGGTGCGATGGAGGTGAGGCACCGCCTCATAATGGACGGTGATGATATCCGCCCCGGCTTTGACAAAGTCGGGGATATACTGATCGGGGTTTTCAATCATCAGGTGCACATCGAGAGGCATGTCTGTGACCTTGCGGACGGCCTCCACGATCAGCGGACCGATGGTAATATTGGGTACAAAATGGCCGTCCATGACATCAATATGGACATAGTCGGCACCACCGGCTTCTAGGGCGCGAATCTCATCGCCCAGTCGGGCAAAATCGGCGGACAGAATGGAAGGGGCGATCTTGATCATGCGTTGCTCCGCTAATAGTTAAAAAACAGGCGTGAATATACGATATGTATCAGAATTGGTATCGATACCCCAGCAAAAAAGCGTCGTTAGAGCTGGCGACAAAAACCAACGGCGAAAAAGGCATCCATACCACCAGAGCGATGGGGCATAGTACGCAGCGCACCCTGCTCATCAAACAGCTCGTGCCAGGCATCCGGCACCTGCGGGCGCAGATCGATCCGCTCAAACTCGGGATGAGCAGCGAGGAAACGCTTTACTACGCCCTCGGTCTCTTCTTTACTGAAGGTGCAGAGCGAATAGAGCAAACGCCCACCGACACGAAGCAATGGTGCCACCTGATTTAAGATGGCCAACTGCCGTTCGGCATTGGTTGCTAAGTCTTCCGGCTCCCGCCGCCAGCGGCTTTCTGGATTGCGCCGCAGGGTACCGAGCCCGCTGCACGGGGCATCGACCAGGATCGCGTCAAAACTCTCCTTTTCAAGAAAATCTGGCGCGAAGGTCAGATCCCAGGCTTTACAGCTGATGCCTTGAGCGCCGAGTCGCCGAGCGCCCTGCTCTACCAGAGTCAATCGGGCGGAAGAAATATCCAGGGCCACAATCTCGGCCTGATTATCCGCCAGAGCCGCAAGGTGGGTGGTCTTGCCCCCGGGTGCAGAGCAAGCATCAAGCAGACGCTCACCAGGCTGGGGTGCCAACAGATGAGCGATCAACATACTCGCCTGATCCTGTAGTTGATATGCACCTTGGTCATCACCGGGTAGACGGCGGGATCCTCCTCCTTCGACAACTACACCTTCAGGGGCATAAGCAGTCGCCGCAGCCCGATAGCCGGCGGCGGTCAAGGTGGCGATAAACTCTTCCCGATCCTGCTGCAAGCTATTGACTCGCACCGTGAAAGGAGCCACTTGCAGCATGGCCTCGGCCAGGGCCAGGGCTTCAACAGGGCCATATTCCTTCAACCAAGCTTTTGCCAGCCACTTAGGTAGCGACTGCACATGCTGCAGATACGCAAGAGGCGCCTTTTGGGAATTCGGCCAGGGAATACTTTCTCGGCTACGGTCGATACCACGCAATATGCCGTTGATAAACCCGGTAGCCCGAGTCAAACCAAGATGTTTGGCCAACTCCACCGTCTCGTGCACTGCCGCTCGAACCGGAATACGGTCGAGAAGCAGAATCTGATAACAACCGAGACGCAGCAGACGCAACACCGCTGGCTCGACCTTGTGCAGGGGCTGAGTACAACAATGACCCAGGGCGAAATCGATACGACCGCAGTGGCGCAATACCCCGTAGACCAGTTCGGTAAGCAGGGCACGGTCCCGATCTTCAAGTTGCGGTGCAGCGCTCAGTCCCGCATCGAGTGCGACGTCGGAAAACATCCCCTCCTCGACCCGCGCCAGGATTTCCCAGGCCATTCTTCGGGGATCATACTTTTTCACCAGTTCACCTCGACATTCATTAGGGTTCTAACGCAGCGGGGGCATGTTGCCATGCCCCCGCACTTTCAAAATCTCTGCTGACGCTTGTCACCCAAGCGTCATATTTTCCAGACGCTGTACCCGTTCCGCCATAGGTGGATGGGTGGAAAACAGAGCAGCCAGACCGCCGCGACGCAGCGGGTTAACAATAAACATATGTGCGGTGGCCTCATTGATCCGCGGCATGGGCCGCTGCTGATTGGCCTCTTCCAGCTTGCGCAGAGCGCTAGCTAGATGATGAGGGTTGCCACACAGTTGGGCACCACCACGATCGGCTGCGTATTCCCGAGAGCGGGAGATCGCCATCTGCACCAGCATGGCGGCCAGGGGTCCGAAAATCATCAGTAGAATCAGTCCGAAGGGACCGCCCTCATCATCGTCACGACCGCCTAATCCGCCAAACAAGGCGGCCCATTGAGCCATATGAGCCAAATAACCGATGGCCCCGGCGATGGTTGCGGCGATGGAACCGATCAGAATATCCCGATTGCGAACGTGACTCAACTCGTGAGCCATGACTCCCCTCAACTCGTCGCGATTGAGCGTGTGCACCAGACCTTCAGTGGCCGCCACCACAGCGTGTTGGGGATTCCGGCCAGTGGCAAAGGCATTAGGCGTGGGCTGGGGTAGTGTATAGACCTTCGGCATCGGCAAACTGTTACGCTGGCAAAGTTCCTTCACCACCTCAAACAGGGTTCCGTGCTGCACCTCGCGACCACGATACATGCGAATCACGATCTTATGGGAGAACCAGTAGGAGCCGAGGTTCATTACCCCGGCGAAAACCAACGCCAGTAAGGCACCGCCCTGGCCACCTATCATGCCGCCAGCCAAGACTAGAATAAAGGTCATAACAGACATCAGGATCGCGGTTCGTAATATATTCATAAATTTTGTACCTTGTTAGATCAACGGCTGACCGAATCGGAGAGAACATGGGCATCGAGGACTACTTTAACTTCGGTCAAGTCGATCTCTGTGTTGTAGCAGGGCCCCTGGGGTCGGCGGTTAAACACACCGTATACTGGCAGAGGATAGGCGTCCCGGATACCGGCGGTCAAATCCCGTTCACAGGCCACTGCCAGCACAAATCGAGGTCTCGTTTCTTTCAGGATCTTTCGCGCCAGGGTTCCACCGGTGGCAACCGCAATGGTCACTCCACGGCTTTTCGCTAATTCAGCCAAGTCTCCGATGCCACATTTGCCGCACCGCAAACACTGGTCGATATCACCGGTAACCTTGACGGCGCATTCATGCAATTGAACACAGTGAGGCAAAAGAATAATCGCCTGGCTGGCCGGTACTTGCAGCTTGCGGCCTCGTATCAACTGATTGTTGACGGCGATGAAGGAACGCTGCAGAGCATCGCGATCGGCACCGAAACCACGACCGATAACAATAACAGCGGGTAGCAGATAACGGATGGCTAAACCACGTAAACGAACAGAAAAAAACAGATCACGCCCACTAAACAAAGTTAGGCCGAGCTGCCCCAACGCCAGTAACACCACCAGCACAATGCTTGCCAGCAGAATACCGAACCAGCGCGACAATGCGGGATGAATATTACCGAAGCCGACGCTTGGTACCCACCAGGCCAGCCAGGACACAAGAATCAGCAGAAAGCCGATAAGCCCGAGCACAGAAAGGAACAACCACGGCGGCCGACAGGATCGGCCATCAAAGGTCCATTCGCTCACGTCATTCCCCCAGAATAGTGCCTGGTGGCAAAGCTCGGCCTCGTAGAAAGTCCGCTGCCGAAAGGCGCTTTTTGCCAGGGAGTTGCAGTTCTCGCACTAGAAGCGTGCCGTCGCCACAGGCGATACGCACCCCTTCGGGGCCGGTCGCGACGATCGCACCAGGATCAGCATCGGCGCCATCTTCTGTCAAAGTGCTGCCAAGTTTGAGTGTCTCCCCTTGCAGGGCAGTATAGGCCCCCGGCCATGGGGTCAAGCCCCGGACCAAGTTATGAATGGTCAACGCATTTTGTTGCCAGTCGATGCGTCCGTCCTCTTTTTTCATCATCGCCGCATAGCAACTCAAGGCATCGTCTTGAGGCTCAGGCCGAAGGGTTCCGGCGCAGAGACGCTGCAGAGTCTCTTCCATAGCCTCGCGGCCCAGCAACGCGAGACGATCATGGAGCTCGCCTGCAGTTTCCTCAGCTCCGATTTCGGTGGCCCGCTTGACCAGCATATCGCCGGTATCGAGACCCACGTCCATCAGCATGGTGGTCACTCCAGTTACCTGCTCGCCATCGACCACGGCCTTGTTGATCGGCGCGGCCCCCCGATAGCGAGGCAGCAGTGAAGCATGGACGTTGATACAGCCATACTGGGGGATATCGAGTACGCTCTTGGGCAGAATCTGACCATAGGCAACCACCACTATCAGATCGGGGGCCAAAGCCTTGAGTTCCTCGACGACCGCCGGATCGCGCAATTTAAGGGGCTGATAAACGGGTATTCCGTGCTGCTCAGCCAACTCTTTGACCGGTGGCGGGGCCAGCTTCTTGCCCCGTCCTTTTGGCCGATCGGGCTGAGTATAGACGGCGCACAGATCCACACCGCAATCGAGAAGGCCTTGCAAAGTGTGTAGGGCGAAGTCGGGCGTGCCCATAAAAATGGTACGGATATTCCCCGCCTTGATCACAGTTGCTGCTCCTGTTGTTGCAT
>JABXKU010000103.1 GCA_013619105.1 Desulfuromonadales bacterium | reverse complement strand
CCCCATAAGTGTGGACCTTCCGCAGTGTGGCACGCCACACTTTTTTTTCTGCAGGCAATTCTTTAAGAGTCAAAAAGGTGGGTTAGAGGCCGAGTTTGCACCAATGGTTGTTCTTTCTCTGCGCTTATAACATGCTTGAATGATTGGGAAAATACGTTTTTTAAAAGGATGATTATACGGATGGATCGTTTTTGTGGCCATGCACCGGTTGCTTGGTACAGCTTTTGCCTTAAGGATGGCCACCTGACAGTGAGGGTGCTGCCTGTGGATGTTTAAGAGGATAATTAAAAGAATGCGTAAGGAACTTTTCCCTGCGGACATGGATCCAAACAAAGTCAAGCTGTGCCCGCTGGTAAATAATCCCCGGCGCGATTGCTATTGCCTGGATATGACCAGTCGCAACATCGAAAAAGTGGTGCGGTTTTGCAGTGGCGATTATGAACAGTGCACGATCTATAGTAAAAGCCGTTTAAAACGGCCCCAAATCTCATAGGAGGCGAAATGGCAGAATTGATGGAAAAGGATCCCTTGGAGCTGAATGATGCCGGTTACGAAACGGAAGATACTCAGAAGGATAAATTTTTAACGTTCTTTCTAGCTGATGAGGATTATGGGATCGCTATTCACCATGTAATCGAAATCATCGGCATTCAGAAGATTACCGAGGTCCCGGACATGCCCAATTTTGTCAAAGGGGTTATTAACCTGCGTGGCAAGGTAATTCCGGTGTTGGATGTACGGGCGCGGTTTAGCCTGCCCAGTCAAGCTTATGACGAGCGTACCTGCATTATTGTTGTCAATGTCGACGATCAGTCGACTGGTCTGATCGTCGATCGGGTCTGCGAAGTCGCCGATATCCCCTCGGAAGATGTCGAATCGGCACCCGGTTGCGGCAAAGGCCAGGTCGATAGCTACATCATGGGGCTCGGCAAGGTGGGCGATCGTGTAAAAATTCTTCTCGATGCGCGGCGCCTGTTGGCGATTTGATTTCGCCTTTAGGCTTTTAGTTCTCTGTTTTATCAACCATCGCTTTTTAAGGAAACGACATGAAACTCAAATCGATCCAGTTAAAGATTACCCTGATCGCCGGGGCCTGTCTGCTGGTAACAGCCGGCGCCCTGGTGGCCTACAGTCTGGTTTCGGCACACAACACCCAGCAAATGACCGTTGAGCGGGTGACCGCTGTGCAAGAGAAGAGCGCTCTCGATCAGCTGAAAAACCTGGCTGGCGTCGAAGCGGGTCACGTCCAGGCTAAGTTTGACATCGCCCTCGATGCCGCCCGCACCATGGCTCATACCTTTGAGGTCGGCAAGAAACCGGGCCCGAATGGTCAGCCGGTGCTGCAGATCGGTCGCGATCAGCTTAACGCTATTTTGGTCAACGTGCTGGAGAAGAACCCGGAATTCAACGGCACCTATTCCTGCTGGGAGCCCAATGCTCTCGACGGTCGCGATAGCGAGTTTGCCACCGGCAAAGACGGCAACAACTCGGTGACCGGCCGCTTCACTCCTTACTGGAACCGCGATGCCAACGGCAATATCGCTGTGCAGCCCCTGGTGGAATACGACACCTACGATAAGCATCCCAACGGCGTGCTGAAGGGCGGCTGGTATATCACTCCCCGGGAAAAGCATGTTGAAAGTGTGCTCGACCCCTTCCCCTATATCGTCCAGGGCAAAAAGGTGTGGTTGACCACCCTGTCGGTGCCGGTGATGGTCAACGGTAAGTTTCACGGCGTGGCCGGAACCGACTACGATCTGACCTTCGTGCAGCAAATCAGTGAACAGGTCGACAAGGGGCTGATGAACGGCCAGGGTGAAGTGGCGATCATCAGCTACGACGGCCTGATCGTGGCCCACAGCGAAAAACCGAAACTCATCGGTCAGCACTTCAAAGCCGCTTTGGCTGATGGTTGGGAGTCTGCTCTTAAAACCGTACAGGCCGGCGAATCAATGGCCCGCATGGATGAAGCCAGTCACATGGCAACGGCCCTGGGCCCTATTAATCTCGGCCGTACCGGCCGCCCCTGGTCGGTTATGATCCGCATATCTGAAGATGTCATTCTGGCCGAAGCCCTGGCTCTTGATGTGGCCCTGGAAGAGCGTGGCGATGCCGCTACCATGTGGCAGGCTAGCGTCGGCATAATCGTTACCTTGATCGCTCTCGCTCTGATCTGGCTGGCCGCCCGCAGTATCGCTCGGCCGATTCGGGAAGCGGCGAATTTGGCCGACACCATCGGTTCCGGTGACCTTTCGCAGCGTCTGCAGATTCAAAGCGCCGATGAAGTCGGCCAGTTGAGCACTGCTCTCAACGCCATGGCTGACGGTCTGGAGGAGAAGGCGCAGATCGCTGAAAAGGTGGCTAACGGCGACCTGACCATGGAAGTCCAGCTGGCTTCCGACAAGGACGTTCTGGGTAGAGCCCTGCGCACGATGGTTGATCGCCTAAACGATCTACTTGGTCAGGTGCAGACCTCCAGTGAGCAGATCAATAGCGGTTCGTCGCAGGTTTCCGACTCGTCTCAAACCCTTTCTCAAGGCGCGACCGAGACAGCTGCCTCGCTGGAAGAGATCACCGCTTCCATGACCGAAATGGCGTCTCAGACCAAACTCAATGCCGAAAATGCCGATCAGGCGAACTCCCTCTCCAAAGGGGCGCAAGGCGCTGCTAGCAACGGCAGTGACATGATGATCGGCCTGGTCGCGGCCATGGGCGATATTAATCGCTCTGGCGAAGATATCTCCAAGATCATCAAGGTTATTGATGAAATTGCCTTCCAGACCAACTTGCTGGCGCTCAACGCTGCCGTCGAGGCGGCCCGTGCCGGGCAGCATGGCAAGGGCTTTGCTGTGGTTGCAGAAGAGGTAAGAAACCTGGCCGGACGCAGTGCTAAGGCCGCGAAGGAAACCGCCGAACTGATCGAGAATTCCGCGGAGAAGACCCGCAATGGTAACGATATCGTTGAAAAGACCGAAGCAGCGCTTAAGGAGATTGTTCTCGGTACCACCAAGGTTTCCGACCTGGTGGCAGAAATCGCCGCGGCTAGCAACGAGCAGTCCGAGGGGATCAGTCAGGTTAATAGCGGCCTGAACCAGATCGATTCGGTTACTCAGCAGAATACCGCCAATGCCGAAGAAAGCGCAGCCGCATCCGAAGAATTGGCCAGCCAGTCGGCCCAGTTGCAGGGTATGCTCGGTCAGTTCCGCCTCAAGGGGGGAGCCAGCGTTGCCAGAGTCGCAATCCCCAAGCCTGTGGCAGCTCCAAAACGGACTACTCCGGCCTTGGGCTACCAAGGTAAGGCGGCGGCCTATTCGCAGGCCCCTGTCCAACCGAACAGCGTAAGTGATCCGAGTCAGGTCATTGCCCTGGATGACAAGGAGTTCGGCAAATACTGATAGCTGATTGTAAATAATGCCCATCCGGAAATTCCGGATGGGCACTTACGAGTATTTGGTTTGGAAACGAGTTGTTTTTTTTAAGGTCAGGAAATCAAGGCTTTGCGCGGAGGCGTACACCGCTACGCCGCACCATTCCGCAGGACAGCGGAATGGGACAGTCTCGGGCTGCCCGAAGGGCGAGGGCCAGGGATGGCCCGAGTCACAAGCAAGGCCGAAGATTGACGTAGAGATTACGGAAAAGAGCATTGTCTGGCAGAAACTAAATAAGCGGTAGTTCGCAGCGGGTGGCAAAAATATTTTGCCACCCGTTTGCTATTTTAAAAGAAAGGGTTTTAACGTAACGGTACAAACTGGATGGGGCGATTGGGAGTAAAAAGGCTGTCAGCTATGGCTGGGATGGATTTCGATCACCGTAATGCCATCATCGTTATGCTCCCAGCGCAGATCGAAATCGAATAATTTCATGCCAAAGCAGCTCTTTTGTGGGTTTTTCTGATAGTAGGCGGGACGGGGGTCACTGCGCAGGGTGTCGATGATTAATTGCCGCAGGCCGGGATAGCGGTCTTTTTCCAGAGCTTGGCAGGTTTGCTCCGGTTGGGGCAGAAAGTGAACGGCCAGGTGTCCCATGGGTGCTTCGGCGGCGAAACCGCCGCTGGCTGTGGCGATGGCATCGGCATAGGGCAGATAGGGCTTGATGTCGATAATCGGTGTGCCATCGAGCAAGTCGACTCCCTTGAGATGCAGAATGACTTTGCCAGCGTGTTGTTCGATGCGTTCTAGTGCTACGGCGGAAAGGCCGATGGGGTTGGGTCGAAAGGGGGAGCGGGTGGCAAAGACACCGAGGCGGGCATTACCGCCAAGCCGCGGTGGACGGACGGTCGCCTTCCAGCCTTGGTGGTTATTGCCATGAAATAGGAACAGCAGCCAGAGGTGAGAAAAGCCCTCTAGACCGGTAAAGGCTTCAGCCCGGTTAAAGGGGGGCAGCAACTCGAGGGTGGCGGTCGCCGTGGGCACCAAGCCGGCCTGGCGCGGGATTCCGAACTTCTCCTTATAGCAGGAGCGAATGGTGCCGATGGTTTTGAAATGAGTTTCCATGGCCGTTGTTTAACACGAATTTGGCTATAATACCAGAGACGCGCTGCAATGGGTAAAAACCGATTCGCCGTGCCGGCTGTTTATGTTATTATAGAACCTGTTAATTCTGCAGCGCCAGCAACTGCTAATTCTTGATGACGCTGCAAAAAGTCCGCCCTACGGCGTTTTTTCCGAACCTCGATATATTTTTCAGCCCTTGAAAAAATTCCAAGCCTTGTAGGACGAAATCTTTCCTCAGCCATCCACTAAGCTTTTGCGAATACATCAATGCTTAGTACAGCGACTATTGTCCGGAGAACTCCCATGCATGATCAAGGCGCTCACCTTGAAGCGATGATTACTCCCTCGAAAGCTAAGCAGAGCCCCTCGTTCTGCTGTTTGATCTATCGACAGGGGCCTGAACGGGACAAGGAGGTCGCCCGATATTTGGCGGACGGTCTGGAAGGACAAGAACAGGCCTTAGTGGTCGTCTCTGGCCCCCTGCAGGAATCTTTTCGTGCTGGGTTGAAAATGCAGGGGCTTGCAATGACCAAGGTGGAGCCAAACGGGCGCCTGGTTTTTGCCACCCCAGAAGGCCTGGGATTGGTAACGGCAGCTTCTGCCAAAGATGCGGTAGCTTGCCTGGCCGCTGCAGGGCGTAAGGCAACGGCGCAGGGATTCTGCGGTGTCCGAATCTATTGGGAGATGTCCGGTGCCATGCTGGAGAAGGACCTGGCCTGGCTGCAAGAGTGTTTGGCCGAATGTGGTCGTTTGGCAATCTCCACGGGTATCACCTTGCTCTGCGGGTACGACCGTCGGCAGGTGACCAGCGGCCTGCTGGTAGAAGTCTTGCGACTCTATCCACAGATCCTTTACCGGGAGCAAAGAATTCCTAACTGTAATTATTTGCCTCCCGCTCGCAAAGAGAAGACCGCTGCCGGGAGAATTTTCGGAGCTTCCGCTGAAAACTTCGGAATCCGCCGTGAAAAACACAACAAGAGAGCCTATCGTCGGGGGCAAGTCCTTGATGCCATCTTTACCGCGGCCCCTATTGGCCTGTGGGTGCTCAATAAAGAGCAGCGGGTGGTTTTTACCAACCATAATTATTGTCTTGCTACGGGGGTCAGTGAAGAACAGTTTCTGCAGGCCTTTCACTATTCAACCGTTATGCCCGCCGAAGAGGCGATCGAGAGCATGCTCTCCGATGCTGAGGCGTTTAAGGCCGACGGTCCGGTGGAAAGTGAGGAGTTGATTCGCTCGGGTGATGGTACCCCGCGTGCTTATCGGGTGGTGAAGACCAAGGTCGTCAATCCGGAACACGAAGTCGAAGGGTTGTTGGGACTGGCTATCGATATTACCGAACATAAAGAGGCCGAGCGTAGTCTGCGACATAGCGAAGCTCGTTTTCGGGATATTGCTCTGAGCATGGCAGACTTTATCTGGGAGGTCGATGCTGCCGGTCGGTTCATTTACTGTTCGGATAAGGTTGAAGAGATGTTGGGGGTTGCCGCTGAGGAACTGATCGGCAAGTGTTTTTTTGAATTAATCGCCGGTGGAGACGCTAAAGAATTAGAGAGCTTGCTTTGCGGTTCAACTGTTTCGAGAAAGGCTTTTAGAAAAGTTCATAGTTGGGCCTTCAATAAAGCAGGGCAAAGGCGTTATCTGCGGATCAGTGGTGTGCCGATTATCGCTGGTGATGGCTGCTATCAAGGTTTTCGCGGTGTGACCGAGGATGTTACCGTGCGAAAGCAGGCTGAGACTGGCATGAAGCGAGCCCTGGCCGAGGCTGAGCAGGCACGAGACCAGGTTGACAATATTATCAAGTCCACTGCGGACGGATTGATTGTTACGGATCCTCACAGTCACCAGGTTGTGTTGATTAACGATTCGGCCCGGGAGTTTCTGGGGTGCAATTTGCCCAACCCGATCGGTCAACCGGTCGCTGCTATTTTGCAGGATGAGGGGCTGTTGCAACAGATCCAGACAATCTATGCGCATCATGCTCCTCCTCTGCTGCAAATCGATATTTCTCTGCCACGATCTAAAACGATCGAGGCTTGTACTCTGCAAGCGCGCACTTCGCTGATGCGAAATAAGCAGGGGCGGGTGAGCGGTGCCATCACTGCATTGCGGGATGTGACTCAAGAGCGGGAGTTGGGTCGCATGAAGGCCGAATTCATGTCCATGGCTGCCCACGAGTTACGGACCCCCTTAACGGCCATTCTCGGTTATTCGGAACTGTGTATGAACCCCGAGGAGTTCGGCGGTTTTAGCCCCGCCCAGCAAAAAGAATTCATGGCGGAGATTCACGGAAAGTCTGAGGTGCTGGCTAAGCTGGTTAATGATTTGCTCGACATCAGCCGCCTGGAAGCCGGTAAGCCCTTGCCCCTAGATATGGAGGAAGTCGCTATCGAGCCGCTTCTCGCGAAGCAGGTGAAGCATTATCGCTTGTTGGCTCCAAAGCATCTGTTTGAGATGGTTTGGGAGGGAAGCCTTCCGGCGTTTGTGCAGGCAGATAGCGATAAATTGGAACAGGTGCTAGAAAACTTGTTGAACAATGCGGTTAAATATTCAGCAGAAGGCAGCCTGATTCATATTTGTGGGGAGAGGGTCGATGGCTATTGCCAGATAACGGTGGCCGACCAGGGGATCGGAATGACCAGCGATCAGGGAGATCGTGTCTTCGATAAATATTATCGGGCCGATTATTCCGATACGGCCGCCAAGGGGATCGGACTTGGCATGAGCATCGCCCGGCAGATCGTGGAACAGCATGGTGGTGCCATCTGGCTGAAGAGCTCAGTGGGAAATGGAACCCAGGTTACCTTTACGGTGCCGATGGCAGATTGATTCCGGGCGTTAAGTTCTTTGTATGGTCCCTTTGGCGCAGCAACTTATCGATAATCGGCCGGTCGGCTGCTAGCAAATCGTATTCGGACAATTGTTCCACGGAGATCCAGCGGTGGTCGTCGACTTCCAGGTTGCGAATGACTGTGCTCAGAGGACGGCATTCATAAACCAGAATCAGCACCGGGCCCCAGTCGTAGCGGTGATAGACCACCTCAAAGATCGCTCCGACTTCCACTTCGAGGTCGAGTTCCTCCCTCAGCTCTCGTTGCAAGGCCTGTTGCGGTGTTTCGTCGCTGTGTAGCTTGCCTCCCGGGAATTCCCAGAATCCGCCCTGCTGTTTGGCAGCGGGGCGTTTTGTTATCAGGATCTTATGGTCTTTGCGCAGCAGGGCGGCGCTGACAATCAAGGGCTGCATGGGCACTCCAGTAGATGTGATGC
>JABXKU010000102.1 GCA_013619105.1 Desulfuromonadales bacterium | reverse complement strand
AATATATATTTATGTTCAATATCCTTCGAACGCTTTGCCGATATTTCCCTGCGCGGGTTTTCCTGACGGTGGTCGCAACGCTGCTGTTCTTTGCAGGTCCCTGCAGTGCGACCAACATCCTCATGCTGCACTCCTACCATCGCGGCTACCCCTGGACAGACAATGTCAAAACCGGGATGGAAGAGGTCCTTAAACGTCAGTTCCCGGAAGCCACCCTGTTCGTGGAAGATATGGACAGCAAACGCCACCCTCCCGGGGAAGTGTTTCCAGGGATAAGACGTCTGCTCTCCGCAAAATTTGTTGCGACAGAGATGGATATCATTCTATGCTCCGACGACAATGCCCTCGATTTTTTGCTGGCCTATCGGGACGAACTGTTCCCCGGCGTACCGGTGGTCTTCTGCGGCATCAACGATTTCAGCGCAACACGGCTGGCCGGCCACACCGGTATAACCGGCGTGATCGAAAATCACGATCTGCAGGGAACTCTGGAACTCGCCTTGCACCTGCATCCGCAAACCACAACCATCGCCGTTATCAGCGACGTTACCCGCACGGGGAAAGCGCTGCTGGGGCAACTGCGCGCCGTCGAGCCGTCGTTTCTCAATCGGGTCGAGTTCCTTGAACTGGCCGAGCTGCCCATGCCGCAACTGCAAAAGGCCTTGGCGGAGCTGCCACCCCGTACAGTGATACTGAACCTGTCCTACTTCCGCGACCCCCACAGACGCCATTTTAGCATCCAGCAGAGCAACCGGCTGATTACTGAAAACAGCCCCTCCCCGGTCTATGTTACCTGGGATTTTCTAATTCAAGGCGGAATCACTGGCGGTCGGGTGGTTAGCGGCAGCCGTCAGGGACGAAACGCGGCCCGGCTGGCAGTGCGCATTTTGGACGGGGAAAACCCAGACTGGATCCCCCCGCTCACCGATATCCCCAGCCTGGCCATGTTCGACCACCGAGCCCTGCAGCACTTCGGCATCAAACCCCGCCAACTGCCCCCCGATAGCATTCTATTAAACCACTCTGCGGATCGAAAACATCGACAGCAGACCCTCTTTGCCCTAGCCCTCGCCGGTCTTTTCTTCGGCCTCGCCTGCGCCCTTGGACTGTCCCTGTTGCGCCACAGAAAAACATTGCGGGCCCTGCGCCTGAGCGAACAAAAATTCAAAGCCATGCTGCTGAGCATCGGCGAAGCGATCCATATCAAGGACCGTGAACGGAACATCCTCTGGGCCAACGATATCGCTAAACAGAAGTTCGGCGAGAACCTGGTCGGGCAAAAATGTTTCGTAGCTCTGCATCAGTGTCCTACGCCCTGCACCGACCACGACAATGCCCTCGCGACCGTTGCCGATGACCAGCCTTACACCACTGAACAAGTCTTATACGACGTTGCGGGTAAGCAGGGTTATTACCTGGCCACTACCACCATCGCCTCCCTGGACAAACAGGGCAATCCGCTGACGGCCATCACCATCACCCGCGACATCACCGAGTTGAAGACGATCCAGCAAGAGTATCTGCTGGCCAAGTGGGCCATTGATTCTTCCGTAACTCCCATGATTATGACCGATTTGGAAGGCAGAATAACCTACGCCAACCAGGCCGCTCTCTCTTTATGGCGTTATCCCTCCGAGACCGACCTGGTGAGGAACAAATTTAGTGACCTACAGGAAGACCCCAGACAGCTCGAAAAGATTATTATCAAACTCAAAAGCCAGGGCAGATGGCAAGGCGAAGACAGGGGCCGCAAACAGGATGGAACCTGTTTCGATATGGAACTACAGGCTCAGCTGATCCGCAACCAGGACGGCGCGCCTCTGTCGACCATGCTATCGGCCATCGACGTCTCGGATAAAAAACGGGCTGCGGCCGAGATCCATCGTCTGGCCTACTTCGACACCCTGACCGGGCTGCCGAACAGATCTTTGTTCAAGAACCACACGAAACTGGCCCTCAGCAACGCACAGCGTTACGACAAGACCGTCGCCATGTTTCTGCTAGATCTGGACAACTTTAAACATATCAACGATTCTCTCGGACACGATGCAGGAGATCTGCTGTTACAGGCGGTTTCATCAAGGATACAAAGGGAGATCCGCGGTAGCGATATCATGGGCCGCTGGGGCGGAGACGAATTTGTCCTGCTACTCACCGACTTCAGCGACACCCAGTACATCCCCATGGTTGCAGATAAAATCCTGCGATTACTCAGTGAAAAGCCTTTTCTTATCAATGGCGTCGAAATCGTCTTTTCCGCCAGTATCGGCATTGCCCTCTATCCGCGGGACGGACAGGATATGGAAACGTTGCTTAAACAAGCCGATGCCGCCATGTACCAAGCCAAGAAAAACGGGCGAAATAATTATTGTTTCTTCTCAACCCAGTTGGCAGTGCAGATCAATCAGCGGCTGCACATGGAAATCAATTTGCGACGGGCCCTCAAAGAAGAGGAATTCCACCTTGTCTACCAACCGCAGATTGACCTCGGTCTGGGCAAAGTCACCGGCGTAGAAACCCTGGTACGTTGGGAATGCCCCACAGAAGGGAATATTTCACCGGTGCGGTTTATCCCCCTGGCCGAGGAAACCGGCCTGATCCGGCCCCTGGGTGAATGGATTCTGCGCACCGCCTGCCGTCAGGCAGTTACCTGGCAAGAGGTCAACCCGTCTGCCCCGCACCTGGCCGTCAATTTCTCGGTCAAGCAGTTCTTCCAGCCCGACCTGGTTTCGCACATTCAAGAGATTTTAGAAGAAACAGGACTGGCGCCGCAGCGGCTGGAACTAGAGCTCACCGAAAGCGTCTTTCTGGAAAATATGGAAATGGCCATCACAGCCCTCAAGGGGCTCAAAAATCTCGGCATCCGCATCGCCATTGACGACTTTGGCACCGGCTACTCCTCTTTGTATTATCTGAAAAAACTCCCCATCGACCGGATCAAAATCGCCCAGGAATTTGTCCGGGATATCGAAACCGACGCGGGCAACAGGGCCATCATTAAGGCGACCATCGCCATGGCGCAAAGCCTCGGCACCGCAATCGTTGCCGAGGGAGTGGAAACCCAACAGCAACTGTCCTTTTTGCTGTCCCAGGGCTGCCAGGTAATACAAGGCTACTACTTTGCCAAGCCGATGTCGGCCAAAGACCTTCCAGAATTTTTTAAAACAGGCTTGAACAATGCTCTTAGGCAGCATGACCGACCCTGACGCGCAAGCACTTGCTACCCCTGATAGTCGAAAGTTGTTCTCCGTTTCGTATAAAAATCAGTCGATGCAAGCCAAGCCACTGAATTCATCATCGGCTTCGGTAATGAACTCATCGAGACGCTCCTCTGGCAGGTTGGCCATCTCACCAAGGGTCGTGGTCTTCAGGGTGTCGATCTCCCACTCAGTCGTGTTGTAGGTGGTGTGGTAAAAAGACAAGCTCTTCTCTTCCTTCAACCCCATCTCCAGAAACTGCCGGGCGCCTTGACGAATCAGCCTCAGTTTGCGGCGAATGTCTTCCTCGCTGACCACCGTCCAGACGCCCAACACGATGGGGCTCTCCAAATTCTTCACATCGCCGATGAATTCACCGCGCAACATATCGTTCCGATCCGTGCCCAGATAAGGGACAAAATCCATATGCTCGGCGAGCTTCCGCTCGCTGGAGAAAAAGCGGCCACTAACCGGGTCGAGGGTGAAGATAATGTGGTGATGGATATCCTGCCCGTAACTTTTAAACAGCATGCCCTTAAACGCTTCAAAATCGAATTTCTTAGCAAGAAAGACTTCATTGCGCTTGATGCGTTTGAGGATGGTCGCCAGCCAAATCTTGATGACTTGGTTGTCGATACGACAATTGTCCAACTCTTGGCGCAGAAACTGCCAATTATAGCCACCATAGCGATAGAGCAGAATACTGCGGTAGATATCCCTTACATTGTTATAGCGGCTGAACTGGCTGATTAGATCGTAGCTGAAAATCTCCATCTGCCGTAGCTGCCAGATAAAGACCGCGACCTGAGTACGCGTGCTCTTTGAAGTCACCGACACCCGTTGGGAAATCTTGAATAGGGAGATATAGCGGGATTCGAGCAACGCCATCAGATTGCTGCTGCTGCGGGTACTGCGCTTTAGCGAGATGGTCCAGCGGGTGAAGCTGCCCGACTCACTCTCCACCACAATATTATTCCGTCCAAAGGTAGAAAAAATCTGCCGGGTCCCGAGGCCTTCTCCCTCCTTGGTGGTCTTGCCGACGAACCGCGGCAGGCCATCCGCCGCCTTTTCAAGCCGTTTCGATTCGATGCCGGTCCCATTGTCCTCGATGGTCAGCGTGACCCCTTCGGAGTGCGGCTGCAGAATAATGTCGATCATCCCCCGCCGGCAGGCGCCATTGATGGCTTCCAGGGCGTTGGCCACGATGTTGATCAGCGCCCGACTGTAGTTCATGTAGTTACCAGCCACCTCCGGCACGTTGCCGCCCAGAGTCAGCCGAATATCGCAGGCCACCGCCGCCGTCTCGATCACCGGGATAACCCGCTCTTGAATCAGCTCCTTGATATCCACCTTGTGCATCTCGGAGATCTTGTCTTCGTAGACGTTCAGGGTGTTGAGTAGCGCCGTCGTCTCCCGATTGACGTCTTCCACCACCTTATGAAAGTTATCGACGGAAATCACCCCGATCATGTCGAGCAATACCTTAAGGGACTTGCGCGCGTCGTGGCGTACCCGGCTCAATTGCTCCGCCAGGGAAAAATCTTTACCGTGCAGGCGTTTCATACGCGCGGCAATAATCTGCGCCTGCCCCGCCAGCAGCGAAAAGGTCATCTTGCGATAGACGGTGCTCTCTTCATACTTAAAGGCCCGCGCGGTAAAGAAGCTCACCACGCTGCCGAGCTTTTCCCACACATAGAGATAGATCGTACTTTCGGGAGGCACCTCGCCCGCCAGCTTTTCGACAAACGCCGAACCGATGCCCTTGCCCCGACCAAAGGGACTGGTCACCTGGGTATAAATATGAAAGCGAGTCTGCTTTTTGTTGGAATAGACCACCAGGTAACCGAGAATTTCCCCTTCCTCATCCCACACATAGCTGTGCAGATAATCCATGTCGATCTTCTTGTCCTTAACGTAAGGCGAAGGGATCAACACCGTATCGATGTTCAGGAACGGAATCTTGCGGATGCGCTTCTCATCCGCAGAAGTCAGACCGCGGATGTAGGGAAATTCGGATTTTTCTTCGGCCATGATGCGGTCTCGCCTTTCTTTAAAAAGCTTTCGTAAACCACCAAGCAAGCCGGCGGATTTATTGTGGTTGTTCTCGCGTTATTGTAGCGCGGATGTTGTTTAATTGCATCTATCAAGGTCCATTTCTGAACCTAGAGGCTGCCATTACCTGAAGCATGAACCGATAATTTAAGACTGATTTGACCCATAAGTAGCCTCTTGAGATTAGCGGGGTTTTACGGTTGACAATCCTGGCCCTGTGAATAAAAATGGCTTTTGTTTAATTGGTAATTAATTAGCAACCAGTTCCTTATGCGCGTTTGAGAAGATTCAGAAAATACATCGGAAATCTCTATTGGCAGGTGCTCCTAAAAGAGGGGCATCACAGGGGAAGATTCGGCCAGAAAATCCAGTAGGATATGGGGTTTAATTAAAATACAGGCATATGCAGACTGCATATACCTAGTTAGTTAATAAAAAATATGAACAAAAAATTAGACACACATCAAGGAGCATTTGAAGACAATCGACTTGTCTTTAGCGGATTGCTTATTTTTTGCCTGCTCGTTGTTGGTGAATGCATAGGGAGAAACAATATTGACTTAGCAATGGAAATCAGTCTTTTCTTTTGCGCAGTCTCAATCCCATTGCTTGCCACTTCCATCACATTAACTCAGTTAGAAACAGGCTTCAAAATAACGACGCGACCTAAATATTTCAATTGGCTTGTCAGAATTGCGGTGGGGAGTGCACTGGCAGCAGTTTCTTCAACATTTTTTCATTTTTCAATAAAAGTCGGCGTCATTTTTATTGTTTCAATAATCGGCGCTTGGACTGTTTCATATCTTTTCATAGATGAGCTTCAAAGAAACAACGAAGACACCGTAGACAATAAAGAAGCAAACTAACCATCAAATCAACCGGACTGACGGACACTGGGGCGTTTCTCGAAAAAGTTACTACTATTTTGAAGGCCTTACCGCAGCCGGTTATTAACGTCGTTCAGCAAAGAGGAACACCAACCCATGAAACCTCGCATCAGCATGATCACCCTGGGTGTTCGCGATCTTGCCGAATCGGTGAAGTTCTATGAAGGAGGGCTCGGCTTCCCCCGCATGGAATCCCCTCCTACTGTGGCCTTCTTTACCCTCAACGGCACATGGTTGGGATTGTACGGACGAGAAGCACTGGCGGAGGATGCCACCGTGTCAGCGGAAGGTTCTGGATTCGCCGCTATCTCCCTGGCGCATAATGTCCAGTCAGAAGCAGAGGTCGACGTAGTGATGAATCAGGCCATTACGGCTGGAGCGACGCTGGTCAAGAAACCGCAGAAAGTATTCTGGGGCGGCTACAGTGGCTACTTCAAAGACCCGGACGGACACCTATGGGAGGTTGCCCACAACCCGCTTTTTTGGGTCGGGCCGCTTGATAACGACGACTAAAAAACGCTCGACATAGGTCGCTCTTTGCCGAGGCCGAGGCCGAGACTTGCGCGTACAGCAAAAACCGGCAAGCCGAAAAAGTCTACCTAAATTACTGATTTTGCGTTGAGAATGTTTTTTCTCGAAAGTTCATAATAAAGCTATTTTATCGCAGCAAAAACCAGCTATAGTGCAAAAAAACTTACACCCCCTCCGGCATTGCCTGCGAGGGGGTTATTTCGTCGAATGGAGGTCTTAGTGACCATGAAAATGTCGGCGAGTATGCGCGATCGGTTGATCGCTGCAAACCAGCGGGAATATGGGGAGAGCTACGAGCAGCTGCTCTTTCTGGACCCATCGCAAGCGCAACGGGCTCTGGCCCACCGCACCGAGTTGCTGGATGATTTGTACGGGAGGGTGACGGTCGGTAACGGCGGCACCAAGCTCGACACCACCGGCCTGTCGCCGGGTTGCCGTATCTGCGCCGAAGGGGGCTGGTCCTGCCTGTTTATCACCGGCCGCTGCAACTGTCGCTGTTTTTATTGCCCCACAGCCCAGACCGAAGACGACCCTCCGACCACCAATGCAGTGGATTTTCGCACCCCGGCCGACTATGTCGGTTATCTCGAGCGCTTCGGCTTTCGTGGTGCCAGCATCAGCGGCGGCGAACCGTTGATGAGCCCCAAACGTTCGCTGGCTTATGTGCGTGCTATAAAAAAACATTTCGGCGACGCCATGCATGTCTGGCTTTACACCAACGGCACCCTGGCCGATGACGACTTACTCCGTCAGTTGGCCGATGCGGGGCTCGACGAAATCCGTTTTGACATCGGTGCCACCGATTATCACCTCGACAAGCTGCGTCTGGCCGCTGGGGTGATTCCGACCCTCACCGTGGAAATCCCCGCCATCCCCGAAGATCTGGCCCGCCTCAAGGGAATGATGGGTGAGCTGCGCGACGCCGGGGTCATGCATCTTAACCTGCACCAAATGCGCCTCACTCCCCATAACTTTAAACATCTTGCCACCCGTGGTTACACCTTTCTGCACGGCGAAAGGGTCACGGTGCTCGAATCGGAACTGGCCGCTCTAGAGGTGCTGCAACACAGTCTCGACAACAACATCGGACTACCCGTCAACTATTGCTCCTTTGTCTTTAACGGTGACCCAGCAGATCGAGAACTTCAAGGCGCTCGCCATAGACGACGAACTGTGGAGCAAGGGCAACAGTCCCGGAAAGCTGCTAGTTCATCCCCAACTGCTGAAACTGGTCGACAGTAGTGCCTTTGTCTTGCAGGTCGGTTACGCCAGCTGCCGCCAGTTGCCGTCGGTGAGCTACCACAACCCTTTTGTCACCATCCCAGTAAGTCCGGCCAAGTCGGTGATCATCGAACGGGGTCGCGCCGCGGCGGACGTTGAATTGGGCGAGGATGCGCGAGAGCGTTTCATAAAACTTTTCCTTGCTGGCGATAGTTCTATGCCGATCATAGCAGACAACGACTCCCTGGCGGCACTGGCCCCCTTCGAACACGGCAGACAGGGGCTGCAGGATTATTTCTGAAAACCATTCAAAACCCAACCCACGCAACGACGCAAAGTTAGAGCTCAACCCCTTCCCGCCACCCCGTTGACCGTCACTACTTGGCTTAAGCCACTTATCCACCTATAATTGGATGGCGTCGCAAAAAGTCCGCCCTACGGCGTTACGGCATTTTTTCAAGGCCTCGACATACTAACGGTGTGCCTTCGCCCTAAAAAAACACCAAGCCTTGGTGGTCGTACTTTTTACTTAGCCATCCTATTAGTTTTTACAGGCGATACCGAAGCATGCCCTCTTTGCCCAAATCAAAGCTGCGCGCCAAGCTGCACCGTTGGTGGTCTACGCCACGGATCTGGAAGTTCTTTATCCTACGACTCCGGCTGGCATCGACCTATCAAGCGCTGGACCGCTTCCAGGTACTCTTCTGGGCCGGACTGGTCGGAGTGCTGGGGGGCCTGTCTTCGGTTTTGTTTCGCAAGCTGCTCGACTGGATGGCCTTTGCCCTCAGCGGCCGCCACGGAGGGGTCGTGGAGATTTTTACCGGCCTGCCGCCCTGGCAACGCCTGGCCACGCCGATAGTCGGCGGCCTGGTTGCCGGGGCGGTGCTCTATTTCGGAGGTCGCTGGCACTCGCGGCGGGACAGCTCTACCGATTTTATGGAGGCGGTGGTCCTCGGTGAAGGCTCCCTGTCCTTTCGTTCCAGCATCGTAAAAATTCTTTCGGCGGCATTTTCCGTTACCTCGGGCGGCTCCATCGGCCGCGAGGGACCGATGGTACAGCTCTCTTCCCTGCTCGCCTCTCTGGTCGGCCGAACTCGAAAATGGTCGGTAGCGCAACGGCGGCTGATATTGGCCTGCGGCGCCTCGGCGGGGATCGCCGCGGCCTACAACGCGCCCATCGCTGGGTCGCTGTTCGTTGCTGAGATCGTGGTCGGCTCCATCGCCATGGAAACCTTCGGTCCGTTGGTCTTCTCTTCGGTACTGGCCACCCAGACCGTGCGCTTTCTGGCCGGCAGCGAACCTCTGTACGTTATTCCGCCTTTTCACCTGCAATCAGGGTGGGAGATGTTCTACTACCTGGCCCTCGGCCTATTGGCCGGACTGGTCGGCCCCTGGTTTCTGCGAGCCCTGCGCGGCAGCGAAAAACTGTTCGGCAAGACCTGCCTGCCGGTCTATCTGCGCCTTGCCCTGGGCGGTCTGGTGGTCGGAATCCTGGCCTTGCGCTATCCAGAAGTGTGCGGTAACGGCTACAGCGTGGTGACCGGCATCCTGCAGGAGCAGTGGCTGTGGTCGAGTCTGGCGATTTTGCTACTGCTGAAGGTAACCGCTACCTGCGCCAGTTTCGGTTCCGGCGCGGTAGGCGGCGTCTTTACCCCGACTCTGTTCGTCGGCGCCAGCGTCGGCTACCTGTTCGGCCATGGCTGCGCCGGACTCGGCCTCGGCGGGCTACCGGCGCCGGGCGCCCTGGCCCTGGCCGGCATGGGCATGGTGCTGGCGGCCACCACCCACGCACCGTTGATGGCCATTATCATGATCTTCGAAATGACCCTCGACTACCAGCTGATCCTGCCCCTGATGCTCGGTTGCGTGTTGGCTCATTTCACCGCCCTGAGTATCGAGGGCAGCTCCATCTACAGCACCTCACTGCAGCGCAAGGGCGCCGGCTATTCTCAGCGGCAATTGTCCCTGTTGAAAGTCGGCGGACTGATGAAATCCAATCCGGCGCAAGTTCGACCGGATACCCCCTTCAACCAGATAGCAAAACATTTCATCCTGCATGCCTACCACTATCTTTACGTGGTAAATGAACAGGGAACCTACCTTGGCGCCGTGGGCCTGCAGGACATCAAGCAATATCTTGGCAGCTCGTCCTTGGACAACCTGGTCATCGCCCAGGATCTGCTCACAGACGGACCGCCACGGATCACCTATTCGGCCTCCCTGGAGGAGGCCCTGGAGCAGTTCCGGAATTATTCGGGGGAGCGGCTACCGGTGGTAGCCGACGGCCCATCGTTACGGTTGCTGGGCAGTCTGGCCAAAACTGACCTGCTGCTGGCCCTCGCCGAACGGGTGCCAACCACTGAAAGCCCATTCGACGACGAAGCGAAATATAGCTAGTGTCCATCCGGAAACTTTGGATGGACACAGTGCAGTTTTCATAGGGGAAACGAGCAATAGATTTAGGCGCGCACGTTTCGCCACCTTTTAATATTGTGCCATGAGTTAAGAATCGATTACTGGAGGCTTGGGATGAGCGGGTTGAAAGATGATCGTTACGAAACGCCGCAGCAACGCCACGGCTGGCGAACGGTTCTGCATGAAGTGATCTTCGAAGCCGACACCCCGACAGGGAAAGGCTTTGACGTATTGCTCATCGTCAGCATCCTGGCCAGCGTTGCCGCAGTGATGCTCGACAGCATGGGCGCGGTGCAGTTGCAGTACGGCCGATTGCTTCTTGTGATCGAATGGGTTTTCACCCTGCTCTTCACCGTCGAATATATTTTGCGACTGCTTTGCGTCGGCCGGCCAATCAAATACGCGGTTAGTTTTTACGGCGTGGTCGACCTGTTGGCGATCATTCCGACCTACCTCAGTCTGGTTTTGCCGGGCAGCCAGTATCTGCTGGTGATCCGCATTCTACGCATCCTGCGCATCTTTCGGATTCTGAAACTGGTCTCCTATCTCGGCGAAGCGAGACTGCTCATGCAGGCCTTGCGGGCCAGCGGCCGCAAGGTCGCTGTTTTTCTTTTCACGGTACTGACCCTGGTGGTCATCTTTGGCTCGCTGATGTACGTTATCGAAGGCGCGGCGAATGGGTTCACCAGCATTCCACGCAGCATCTATTGGGCAATCGTCACCCTTACCACCGTCGGCTACGGCGACATCTCACCACAGACGGCTCTTGGCCAAGCACTGGCATCACTGGTGATGATCCTTGGCTACGCCATCATCGCCGTGCCCACCGGCATCGTCACCGTGGAAATGTCCCAAACCTTCGGCCGCAAAGTATCGACCCAGGCCTGTCCCGAGTGTAGCGCTGAAGGACACGACGCCGACGCAAGTCACTGCAAGCATTGTGGTTCAGCACTCTAAATTCCACCTCGCCGCACAGAAACAACCCTCATACCAATGCCCAAACGCACTGTCTGCTGCCAGCGTAATGTTTGGCAGTGAACTGATGATCTCTTGCCAACAAGAAAACGGGCCGACTTCCACACTGGGAAACCGGCCCGTTTTTTATAATGTTTGCCACGTCAGCAGAGGGATCTACACTTGTGAACACGCCCCCTTGCCGTACGGAGTATTCCTAACGTTGCGGGCCTCTAGGTCCCCTTGGATTCGGACAGGTCCGGTCCCCTTTGGGTCCGTTTCCCCGATCGCCCTTTTGTCCGTTGCCCTGCAGACGCCGTAAGTTACAGGCGAGATCGGCCAATTCCTTTTGCTCGGGGGTCAACAGCGCATAGATTTTACTGTGAGTGCTGGCCCGGCTGACCATTAATTCGGTCTGGATTTTAGCTTTATCGGTGGCCAATTTACGCAAGGTCTTTTCGTTGTAGGTTTTCGGCTGCATGGCCTGTCGCATGTTCCGGCGAAGTTCCATCATCTGCCCATGCAGTTCTTTAGCCTGCTCGCGATTAGCGTCTGTCAGCTTCTGTACTTCTTGCTGCTGGGCTTGGCTAAGATCGAGCTTATTGGTCAAGCGTGCCCAGTGGTCCTGTTTAACATTTTTCTGGCAGGCCATGGTCTTGCCCCGCATCGGACCGTCGGTCATATTTCGGCCGGCCCCTGGGGCCGCCATAGCTACCCAGCCAGTGCCAAGCAACAGAGTTCCGCACAAGACCGTTAACATAATTTGCTTTTTCATTCTGATTCTCCTTTGGTTGCGGACCGGCGACCAACAAATCCCGATCTTCTATGCGATACTTAACCCGGCAGCATTGTTCCGATCACGATGACTGCCAGTTCAACCGGGGTTTATCCCTGGTGACGAATATAGTTTTACCGGACAATCATGCAGCAAATATGAAAGAAATGAGGAAATGTCAGAATACTCGGGATACAGCTAGAATGGGTTGCCCCGAATGTGTTACTAAAAATATGAAACTTCATATTCCAAAGGTCCCCCGATGAAAATCAGCATCAAATACCGCCTGTTTCTGGCTTTTCTATTGGCGACCTGCACCTTGGTCGGCTGCATGTTCCTGGTCATGCAGATCAGTTTTAACCGTGGTTTCCTCCACTATATCAACAACATTGAGCAGGCTCGGCTCGTACAACTGAGCGACAATCTGCAAACCGCCTATAGCGGCCACGGCAGCTGGGAGTTTCTGCGGGACAACCCCGCAGCCTGGTTTCGGATGCTAGCAGACACCCTGCCTGAGGATCTTCCCCGCCCCCGCCTATTGAAAAAAAGGGAACAACGTCTAGCGAAGGAAGCCGCTCAAGATGCCTGGCCACCGCGAAGGATGATGCGTCAGTCACCTCATCAGTTTGAACGGCGGGTGGTGCTGCTGGATACTGACCAAGAGCAACTTTTCGGCCCCCGTCGCTACCGGCTGAAGACTGGCCCCACCCCCCTCACCGTAGGGGGGGAAACCATCGGTTATCTGGGCCTTCTGCCACCTAAAAACATCGTCAACCCGCACCAGCAGGAGTTCGCCCAGAAACAGCGCCGTTCCTTCGCTGTCATCGCGCTGATCATGGCAGCAGCAGCGGCTCTGCTTTCCATCCCCCTGGCCCAACGCCTGGTCCGTCGCATCACTAATCTAGCTGCAGCTACCCATTTACTCACCGCCGGTCAATACGACACTCGGGTTCCGGCAGGCACATCGGACGAGCTCGACCAACTCGCTCAAGATTTTAATAGCCTGGCGCAAACTCTGGAAAAGAACCAGCAACTGCGCCGTCAGTGGGTGGCCGATATCTCTCACGAGTTGCGCACCCCCTTGGCCGTGCTGCGGGGTGAAATTGAAGCTCTGCAGGATGGTGTGCGCCCCCAGTCTCCGCAATCGCTGACCATGCTCCACGACGAGGTCATGCACCTCAACCGGCTGGTGGAAGATCTCTATCAGCTATCTCTAGCTGACATCAATGCCCTGAGCTATCGCAAGGAACCGACGGACCTCGGCGAGACCTTGCGACAGACCATCGAATCCTTTCGAGGAGAGTTTGCAGATCGTGGCATTCAGCTGGCCTGTACGATTTCAGCGGACGCTGCCCTGCCCATATTTGCAGACAGCCGCAGGCTTCATCAATTGTTCAGCAACCTGCTGGAAAATTCCCTGCGATATACCGAGGGGGGTGGCAAACTGCAGGTACGAGCGACGCAAAACGCCGGTCGAATCGCGATTCATTTCGAGGATACGGCACCGGGTGTGCCGGAGGATAAAATGGAATGCCTTTTTGACCGATTATTCCGGGTCGAAAACTCACGCAGCCGAAGCACCGGCGGCGCCGGACTGGGACTGGCCCTGTGCAAGACCATCGTTGAGGCCCATGACGGTACCATCACCGCCCGCCCCTCGCCCTTAGGCGGTCTGTGGATTGAAATCGTGCTACCGCTGCAAGGAGCCAGGACATGAATAATCGGGTATTAATTGTCGAAGATGAGGAGCGGCTAGCGGCAATTCTAGCCGACTATCTGCGTCAGGCCAGCTTCAAAGCCCATTGCCTGAATGATGGCCTCAAGGTAGTGCAATGGGTCAGGGAAGAGCAACCAGCCCTGATCCTGCTCGACCTGATGCTGCCCGGTAAGGACGGTATGCAGATTTGTAAGGAGATTCGGGCTTTTTCCGATGTGCCGATCATTATGATCACCGCCCGGGTGGAGGAGATCGACCGCCTGCTAGGGCTTGAACTAGGCGCCGACGACTATATCTGCAAACCCTTCAGCCCCAGGGAAGTAGTGGCCCGCACCAAGGCGGTGTTGCGCCGCAGCCAGGGCCAACAGACCGTTCAAACCGAAGGGTTGACCCTTAACGAAGCGACCTACCGAGCCGTCCTCGATGGCCATGATCTCGATTTGACCGCGGTGGAGTTCAAACTGCTGCACTACCTAGCCGCCAATCCCGGCCGTCTTTTTTCTCGACCTCAGTTGATGGAAAGAATCTACCCCGATCAGCGTATTGTCAGTGACCGCACCATCGACAGTCACATCAAAAAGCTGCGCAAAAAGATCGCTGGTGCGGCAGCCGGCCAGGAACTGATTCATTCGGTTTACGGGGTCGGTTACAAGTTTGAGTCTTGCCACTACTAAATGATCGCTCCATCCTGATCGCTAAACACCTGTAATTATAAGATATTTAAAAAAATAGTAATGAAATTTTCAGGCGGTTCGATATATAGT
>JABXKU010000101.1 GCA_013619105.1 Desulfuromonadales bacterium | reverse complement strand
GTGCGGTGCATTTTTCGCTGCCCGATAACGGCGAGCTGTTGGATGACAACCTGCGGGGCTTAAAAGGCCTGGCCGTGCGCTTGCCGTACCCGGAAATCACCGTTGAATATTTTGTGGAAGAGTCAACCAAACCGCTAAACCCTGCAGCGCCGATACATGCCCCGAAGCGGCTGGTTTATGCCCGCGAGATGACGCGGCAGGTGCTGGCTGAGTGGACGCCTCCGGGGTATGCCCATTGGTTAAAACATATTCGGGGAGAACATTTTATCCTGGTCTATGCCGCGAACTGGATAGATCAAGGGTGGGTGCCGGTTACGGCGGGCTGGCTGATGCCGCAGAACTGGGATGATCTGACCGGAACGAATGACATTGGTGCCTTGGTGAAGCCAAGCAAAGCCCGGCCGACTATCGCAGGGATGGGTTATCCCCTTTGTTGGCAGAGGGCTGAAATACTGGTCCAAAAAGAGGGCTGGACACGGGCGCGGCAGTTGATGGCGCACGACATAGGCGGCGAGGCGGGGGCGGTATTGGAGCTGTGCGAGGCCCTGGCCTGCAGCAACGTGGCGGCTGAGGTCTTGCGGCCTGTCGATCAACGGATAAACGCCAAGAGAATTAGCAAAGGTAAGTTACCGCTCTACGAGACCAAAACCCTGGACCTTAAACCGCTCAACAGGGGCAATGGCTCAGCAAAGGGGTGCGGTGCGGAGAAGGCGGGGCCTTGGCAGCATTTACGCCGGGGGCATATCCGGCACATGTCGGGGAATCGGCGAATCTAGGTCAACGCCTGCGTCGTAGGCAATAAGCAATTAGGGACCATCAGAAAATACTACCAAGTGGCATTATAAACAAGGCCTGCCAGTGCGAACTGTTAATCAGTGGAGCCCCCGGCAGCGGGGGGGCCTGGTGCCTGGAGCATGAGCTGACCAGGCCAGGCCACCGCTGCCCGAACAAAAACCGTCTGGCCGGCTGCGTACTGTGGCAGGCGATTAATCACAAGTGGTCGGTGTCCAGACTAGCGGTGGAGCTGCCTCTCCAGGCCAGACTCAACTGCGGCTCGTGGAGGGTAGTTCCCATTTGCAGAAATGTGGTCAAAACGGGAGGATTCTATGGATAGAAAAGAAGAGACGGCAGGTAACGAAGTTGTCCCGCAACCAGATAGCGCCGCCTTGGCGTTGGAAACCGTTGAAGAAGCCCGCCTGATGGAAGAGGGTCGGCAGAAGATCATGGCCCCTCGCGTCCCTTTTAAGGAGGGTCGCCCAGCTTCCATTGGTGAAAAACCAGAGCTGCTTTCCTACGCCATGCTGATGGACGTCTGTCAGACCGACGATGTAAACGGCGCCTTACGGACCGTAAGTAACGCAGCGGCGGGGCAGGGATCCGGTAACCTGGATGCCGACTTGGCTGTCGCCTTGGCACAGATGGCGGAACTTGAACCGCAAACTCCACTGGAGGCTATGCTGATCAGCCAGATGGTTGCGGTCAATACGGCCGTCGGTCGAGTCATGGCAAGCGCCATGGCCCGGGAGCAAAAGCTTGAATGTCGGGAACGCAATATCAATCTCGCTGGCAAGCTGCAGAGGACCTTTATACAGCAAGCCGACACCCTGCAGAAGCTGCGTGGTAAAGGCCAGCAGAAGGTCACAGTAGAGCATGTCCATGTCCACCAGGGCGGCCAGGCCGTTGTCTGCAATATTGAGCATTCCGAAGGTAGGGGGGGAGGGGGGAAATGAACAACAGTGATTACCCCATGTCTCCGGCGAAAAGACTGCGCACTGCGCAGCGCTGCGGTGCACGCACGCGGTCGGGCGGTGTCTGCCGGCAGCCAGCGATGAAGAACGGACGGTGCCGGTTGCACGGCGGGAAAAGTCTGAGCGGAAAGGCCCATGGCCGTTACAAGCACGGTCAGTGGGCGAAAGAAGCCATCGAACAACGTCAGGGATTTGCGGCTTTGTTGCGGCAAACAAAACAGCTACTCCGAGAGCACTCTCGGTCAAACCGTTGAAGGCACACGGGGCTGCCTCTGCCGGCTGAGCTATCTCGCCCTTGACGGCCAGCTTTAAGGGAGTTACGCTGAATGTGGAACCTGGTGTACCCTGGACGGGCAACGGCGCCTCGGCGACGTCCCCCCTATTTGTGGCGCTGGGTTCCATCTCCGTCAGATGTAGCTTTGGCCCTGGCCGCTTGGCGGTCCACCCCCGACTGTTCAAGGTGGGCTGAACGCAAATAGGGGCCGGCGTCGGGATTGGCTGAGCGGGTACGCTCTGCTCCCAAAGCTCTTTAAGGGGGGGAGGCTGAAATGCATGCTGATGATAAAGAGTGTAAATACCGTTCAGTAAACCAGACAGCGGATTGCCCAAGGAGTCCGAAGGTCGCGCTTTCCTCCGGTTCCAGACGTTTGACTCCCTCCGAACGCAAATCGCTCAAGAAAACAGTACGCTCCTGGCGGAAACAGACGGCCAAGGAATTCCCCAACATCAAGTTCGTGGAATAATCCCCATATAATTCAACGCAGCGGTTTCTCCTGTCAGGCCTGCAAGTTGACCTGAAGTTCTTCTCGCCCGTCTGTCAGGGCCTTTCGGCAGGGTGTGGCCGTACTAGAGCAAGGTCGGGATTTCCTAGCCCTGCCGGCGATTACGATTAATGTATAAGGATGTAGCCCTCTGCCTCGGAAGCACCCCCACAGCCGTGGGGAAGGCCCCCGGACAACTCCCGGAGTACGCCAGGAGCAGGAGGCACCCCCACAGCTGTGGGGAAGACCGATGTTGGGTAAAGAACTCAATCCAATCGAAGGAAACACCCCCACAGCCGTGGGGAAGACGCAACGCCTGAAACACTCGCCATTCGTTTGTAAGAAACACCCCCACAGCCGTGGGGAAGACAGCCAGCAGGTTGTCGATCTGAACGGTTATATGGAAACACCCCCACAGCCGTGGGGAAGACCTGCTCAAGAAGTCATACTGACCTCTGTAGTAAGAAACACCCCCACAGCCGTGGGGAAGACGGGCTTGGCGTCGAATTCGATCCACTGGGCGCAGAAACACCCCCACAGCCGTGGGGAAGACCGGTAGCGAAGAATTTGCAAGTTGGCAGCTACGGAAACACCCCCACAGCCGTGGGGAAGACGATCCGCCGGTATAAAAGTTGGTGCCGGTGCGGGAAACACCCCCACAGCCGTGGGGAAGACTTTGTCCCTGGTGCCCTGGTTGATTGGGTCGAAGAAACACCCCCACAGCCGTGGGGAAGACGCTGACCGTCCTGAGCATTTGACCAGACGGATAGAAACACCCCCACGCTCGTGGGGAAGACTCGCCGTCCTCTAGAAAAGGTGCCCCGCAGCAGGAAACACCCCCACGCAGGTGGGGAAGACTTCGTTTCTGGTGCCCTGGTCGATTGGGTGGAAGAAACACCTCCACGGGCGTGGAGAAAACGGATCCCCTTCGCCGTCGCAGTCGTCCGGATAGGAAACACCCCCACAGCCGTGAGGAAGACAGCCGGATTTACGATGTGGACTATCGACCGCCGGAAACACCCCCACGCTCGTGGGGAAGACCAGGAGGTTGCCATGTTGGGGCAGGTTTGCATAGAAACACCCCCACGGCCGTGGGGAAACCCGGTTACTCACTTCGCTGCACGGTGACCCGTCTGTCACGGTATCTCTTGTCCTTACCGAACTGCAGAGGTATATCTGTCAGCGTCAGCACCTCACCCTCATGCTCGCCCTGTCTCACCCGAAAGGAAAAGGCTCGATTCTTTTCAGTGGCCAATTTTTGACCTGTCTGCATGGCCAGCTCCGCCGAGTCATAAATCCCCTGGACAATAAACTCGGTCGGCACACAGTTCTTGCGCCCCAGGTACAAATCCCATACCGGGTTTACCAAAGCCTTTGCTGCCTCGTCCACAAGCGTAGCTGGCCCCTGTAAAGCAACGGCGTAAGCCATATCCTGCAGGTAGTAGCGATAGGTCATTTTGGTGCCACCACCAACCGCTTTTTTGCCCTCACTGGTTTTCGGGATCAGCAGACTGGCCCAGGGATCTCGATCATCATAGCCGCTACCGACCATGTGAAAGTCTCGCATCAGGGGTTGTCGAGGAAGCGGCTCACCCTGTCTATCTCGGGGCACATATGCCACCAGGTGCATATTCATATCGGCCCAAGCTTGTAGCCATTCATTTTCTTCACCGCCAGCTCCTCTGGCACAGCAAATCAGTCCAAGAACGCCTGATTTGGTAGGGAAGTCGAGGCTGTCACGCCGGCCGAATTTTGAGTCGTGGCCCCATGACTGGAGTGGAGCTTCTAGCCAAAGCAGCAGATATGGATCACTCATAGCTCACCTCACTGTACATGGTTTTGCAGGGCGGCAATCAATCCATCAATACTGAAGTTGGCATCCTCGCCCCAATCGTAAGCGGCGATTTTGCCAAACAATGAGCCGAACAGGCTTTCCTTTTTGTCCAGGTAGCCTTTAAGTGTCTCGATGCTTGGCTGCAGGTAGCCACCCTCTTTAGCCTTGACGGCAGTTTCAAAAGGCACCTGTAAGCGCTGACCGTTGCGAACCATGACGCGGGCGAACTCCCAAGGGCTGGCGCCCGACTGGGTAGTCTGACGGGCATTGGGTACGGCGACAAACAGCGCCTGGACAAAGGCAGCGATGCCCTTTTTTAGATCCTCCACACCCATGGTTTGTGCAAGCTGACCCAAGTCGAGGCTAATATAACGGTAATAGGTGGCGGAGTTGAACTCCAGGCTTCCCATGTGCGCGGAGCCGGGTTCAGTTTGCAGATCATCCAGTGCGGTGAAAAACTCTACTTCGTTACTGACCTTGTGGGTTGAAATGGCATGGGCGAAGGAAGCTGCGGCCTCCACATTCATGTCTGCAGCCTTGGCAACCATCCGTCCGAACAGGGCTATGTCCAGCGCATCCACCGCCGGATTGATCGCCTTTTTAGCTACCTTGGCAAGCTCTTTGTTGTTCAGCTTTGTCTCTTCAAATCCCTGTTCTTTGGCATGTTCGGCAAAAGCTGTAGCCTCGCTGTCACTGATAAACAGCAAGGTGTCATCAATCAGTTGATCAGCCATTTTCTTGCCGCAGGCCTTGGCATCGCCTTCTGTAGCGCCAGCTTTAAGACAGGCCTTAGTAAGAAGGCTCTGTACCTGCTTGGTGCGGGTGGCGAGTTTGACACCGAAGTTTTGCATGGCTAGACGCACCTGGCGTTTCCAGCATTGAGAACTAACGCGAGCACGGGTTACGCCACCGACAATGGCGGTTTTGGGCGCGCCGACATCATCACGGTTCAGGCAGGTCACTGGAAAGGATTGCAGAATGTGAAACTCGATACGGGTGTTGGTGTATGCATTGATCATGTCGAATGTCCTTTTTAGGCGAAGGGATTATCGATAAGGGGAACGATCTGAAGCAGACCACAGCCAAAAGCGCGCGCACGGCCTATGCCCTGAGTAAAGCTATTACGGAACTGCTCGCGGTCGGTGATGCTGAACTGACCCTGTACATGGCCTTGGCAGATGGTGACCGGGTTCTGGTGCTTGTCGTTGAAACGCAGCACCTCGACCTTGTCCACCTGCGAGTGCTCTGCTGATACGGCAAAGCCCCAGCTCTGCGCAGCACGCTCGATAAACCATTGGCTGATGGCTTCCCGTCCCTTAACCGGCAGCAATTTGCGGCTGGTACTGTTTCGCCGTGTAGGGTTAACAATGACCTTGAAGCGATAGCGAGTATGGTCGAGAAAGTCGTCAGGGATAGCTTTGCTCTGCACCTGTCCGTACTGTCCGTCTATACAGTCCGCCGGCCTGCGGTTCGCCATTATCAGGATGCGCCGTCCGGAAAAATCTCCCCCCTGATCGGCAAACTGGATGCCGCTGGTCTGGCTGGCGATTTTCTGTTCAGGGTTACGCACATCTTCATATAGGCTGTAGACAACTCGGTGTAAGGAATAGGGGTCGGTGATGCGCAGCGCCTTGACAGCCTTGCGGTCAAGATGAAGCACACTGGCAATCAAATTCATGCGTCTTCCTCCTGGGTTTGCACATTCATGGGCTGACTGTAGAAGTCCTGTGCCCATTGCGCCTTGACCTGCTGATTATTGAAGGGAAAGCGCCGAAGCTGTTTAAGTAGGCGGATGAAATCAAGTGGCCTCCCAGCCTTACTGTCGATCAACGAAAATAGGGGGCGCAAAATGCGACACAGCTCTGGCAGGTCGTCACAGGCCAACAACCGGCGCAAACGGGTCTTGGCCTGACTGCTGTCCCGGCCTTCCTCATAGCAGGAGGCAATGGCTCGGCCCAAGGTCAGCGCCCCATTGCGTTCGGTCTTAGCTTTGGCGATAGAGGCCGCCACCGTGGCAAAGGGTAGGCGCTGGTAGTCTTTTTCAAGGTCAACACCTAGAGAGGCCAGCAAATCCCAACTCTGGTATTCGGTGGCGAGATTGTCTGCCCGGCGCAGGCGGGCGGCAAGTCCTTTATCCACTTGGCACCGCTGTATCACGCTGCAGACAAAGCGTTCTTCCCAAGATGGCTGGGAGGGGGCTTGTGTTGCGTCCATATTTAGACCTCCTGCTTAAGATATTTGCTGTTGTTGGGTCGGCATTTTGCCCAAGCATCGAGCTGGCGTGCGGTCTCTCTGTGGCAGAACTGGTCGTAGGCATGTTGCACATAGCCGGCAAAACAGCGGCGCAGTGCCTGACGCTGTGCATTGCCTTGCTCATCTTGATCGCAGCAGTCAACCAGCTCCTGGAAGTTGCGTTCACAAAGTTGCCAGAATAGATGGCTGGCTTGGGCCGCAAGCTTTCCTCCATCCACTTTCTGCTCCTTGAAGAATTTCATGACTCGGCCATACAGCCCCTTGCCCAACTCATTCAGGGCATCCATTTCGGTTTTTAGCTGAGCAAACCAGGGCTGCCCGAGCATGCCGCTGTGTAGCCAGACTTGTGACTCGACAAAGTCATCGCCGCCTGAGGTATATTGCTCACCCGCATTGCTGCTGACTCGCAGTCCGCCTGACCAGATGGCAAAGGTTTCTGTTACATCACGGGCACGGTCGAGACCGCAGCGAATCTGCCAACTTTGAAAACCCTGGCTGCTGTTCTGACCGAAAAAGCCCAACAGCGAGGTTAGCTCACGCCATGGTCGTTTTTCCGGATCGACCCAAAGGGCCTTAGGGGCTTTGCCAGCGTAATTAACTGCGGAGCTCGGGTCTGTCACCCCCTCCTTGTAACCGGCATGTGCCAGGCCTTCGGAGTAATGCAGTCCATCGTTAGTCAGCAAGCAAAATCGGCATAGCGGTACTAATCTGCCCATCAGGGACTCTTTAAGGTTTTGGGCTATCGGGCAGTCTTCCCCCGCTGGCATCTGCTCCCATGGTGCCTTGCCAATGCCTTGGGGATACATGTTTGTCTGTGTGATTTGGCTGGCTGTCAGCAGGTTGAGCCAAAGGCTCTCTTGGATATTGGCACCCAAAAGAAAGTTATGCAGCAGTCCCATATACGCGATGGCAGGTCCGGGCTTACTGGATGATGGCTTGCCCTTGGCATTGCGCTTGCCCTGATAGCCCGCCGACAGAGTGATGCTGTTATCGGTTTTCTTGCCCGAGAGAGCAAAGCCCATGAGGCTTACCACCAGCAGGGCCTTATCTGCATCATCTAGAGGTCGCTGAATCTGGACCTGGCTAAGTACCGTGGTATTGCCGGTAGAGACTATTCAAGGCAGCGTGCAGCCAATCTCTCCGCTCCCATTGCCCGCCAGGATTGTTCGTCGTCAGGCGTTGCTGCCGCCTGGGCAATGGCCAGCAGCACCTTTATCAGTGCGATTTTTTGCACCGGGTTACCACCGAGGCTTCGGTATGCTGACTGGGTGAATATTTGCCGAAGACTGACCCGTCCCTGATCAGCCACCGGAATCCACTGCTCATCTACCAGATTGTAAAAGTTTTCCATAGCTATTTGTCCTTACTTCTTGATAACTCGGTATCCCAGGTCATCTCGATAATCCAGCGCGTATTTTCCATGCAATGGAGCACCCTGTACGCCTTTCAGGCTGCTACATTCGTTCACCAATGCCACACGCAGTATGGCTTCATCATGCTCCGGGCTGCCGAGGTAAAAACAGTGCTGCAGGTGGAATTTTTTCAGAGTATCGACAGGCAAAGCCAACGGGGCATCCTGCACCCGGACTGTCACAATTTGCCGCATTAGGGTGGCGCTCAACTGCCGCCAATCGTATTTCGATAGCTTAGTCCGCTCCCAGGGTAGATGAAGTTGTTCGCCATTAAGCAAGACCAGGCGGCTCGCTTTCTGGTCTGGAAGCAACGTCAGTTGACGAAGTAGAAGGACTTCGTAGTTGTCTATTTCGCTGTAGCGGGTTTGTGCCTTGCTTTCCGGCAGGGTATTGCCCACGTCCGCCAGCGTGACCCGGGCAAGTTGCCCCATGGCTTTGCGCCCTGTCCGCCAGCGTGTGCCATCGTCCAACTCCGCCAGCCAACGGGCCATATCGCCTTGTTCGTTACGTTGAAAGTAGGTTTGCTCGATCACCGGGCGAATCTCCTGTGGCAAGACAAGCGCATTACGCCCTTGCCAGACCTCAAGGCTGCGACACAGCACATAAGGGCTATAAACAAATGCTGTGCCGCCAAAAGCCTTTTGCGGTGCCTCCTTTGCCTGTTTTAAGGGGGGCGCCAAGAGCCAGGCTTCACAAGTAGCGGTGTCAGGTCGGGGCGTATCTGTGTGGCGCCAAAGTCGCCCAAGTCGCTGCAATAGCATATCGCTAGGGGCGAAGCGACTGATTAGGAAATCAGCGTCAATATCCAGGGACTGTTCCAGCACTTGCGTACCTATCAGGATGCGCCCCTGTTTCTTGCGATCAACCCAGCCTGGCTTGCCGAAAAGGTTTACCCATTGTTCTTCGATTGCTTGGCGGTCGTCGGCGGTAAAGCGCGAATGGAGCAATCCGCAGGACACTCCTAGTTCGCTGGCGCGGGCAGCGAGATCTAGATAACGCTGCTGGGCCTCCACCACTGTATTCTCGATCCATAGCACCTGCTGACCTTCCGATGCCCGCTCCAGCGCTTCTTCAATTGCTGGATTTTGCTGTTCAAGCAGGCGAAGAGCGATTGGTTGGTTTGAGGTCACGGGAACCGATATTTCGGTAAGCGAGCCCTGCTTTGGTAAAGCCGTAATCAACGGGTAGTTATCACTGTTCAGGGTGGTGCCCAGCAACTGCTGGCGTCGGTCTCGGTTGAGGGTGGCGCTGAGAATGATTACCGTGCAATGCAGCGCACGCAGTAATTCAACCAGCGCATCCAGTAGGGTTCCGGTGTAGGCATCGTAGGTATGCACTTCATCCAGAATCACCACTTTACCGGCTAGGCCGAAGGCACGTACAAAGCCATGTTTAACGTTCATAGCGGCCATCAGGGCTTGATCGATAGTACCCACCGCAAAGGGTGCCAGCAGGCCGCGCTTGGCCTGCTTAAACCAGGTACGACCTGGCAGGCCTTCTTCCCCCATAGCGGTGTTCAGCAGCCAAGCATTGCTATGCAGCAACAAGGAACGATGTTCGCAATCCTCGGCCAGCACACGGTCGAGAAAGCCGTTAAACCGTTCAAAAATTTTGTTCGAGGTGAGCTGGGTCGGTAAGGCGAAATAAATACCACTGGCCTGCCCAGTGGCTAGCAGGTGGTACGCGGCATACAGTGCGGCCTCGGTTTTACCCAGGCCCATCGGCGCTTCCAGCACATAAACGCCGGGAGCCACAACCTGATTGATCAGTTGCTGTTGAGCAGAGCGCGGGTGGAAACCGTCGAACACTTGCTCAAAACTCAATTGTCGGCGGTAAGTTGGCGGCACAAACCCGGCGGCATCCAACGCCCGTCCGATATTCTCTAGCCAGGGTGTGGTCGGATCCTCAAAAAACTCACCGGAACCTATCCAGTCGGCCACTGATGTTAATCCTGCCAACAACCGGGCTTGTGACACCGATTGGATTTGAGGCCAATCGGTATGGAATAAAGCCTTTAGCTCTGCGACTAACGCTTCACGCTCCCTTTGCCATAGTGGCCCACCGAAGACTTCATCGATCGCCCGGCGACCATTAACCGGTGGTGAAAAGCCATGATGCTGGCCAATGATTTCTGCAACCAAGGCTGGTACATTGAGAGCCTTAGCCGCAACTTGGCTGACACCAGCGTGGCCCCCCCAAGTTTTTTCCAGTTCTGGATTTATATTAGGTAGGGGTGCAATCTTTTTTAGGTTGGGTGAGCAGGAGCGTCTGATTTTTTCGACAAAGTAAGGGCTGACCTTGCCGATATCGTGAGAACCCGCTATCAATGGCGAACCGTGGGGAAACAAGACGCTGCTTAATTTAGGAGGAAAGCGGTTGATAAGTTCCTTTGCAACTTCTCCTACAATCTGGCAGTGGCTAAGAACGTTACGACCCTGATGAACCTCTCCGCCAGAGTTTGAAAATGATTTGGCCGGGCAGTCCGTGAAAGAAATAACAGGGATACCCTGATGACCTTTTACCTTTTTTCTGCCGAGCATAAGCAAGCCTTTATGCTTCTAAGGGAGTGTTAAAACCTCTTTTCGGTGCCCGTGCTTTTTACCCTACGGTTTTATTGTGATCTCGTGAAACCCGTGACTGGTCGGCATATAATCGGTTTCTATGTTTTCAGGTCGGCAGATTGGATCAGGTAGAGAAAATAGGAATCCGGACTGTTGCTGTACGCGAGACATTGTGCTGATGTTTGGTGTGGGCTCATAAGCTAGCAAATAATGAGAGCTTTCACAAGTTTGCATTTTACGACCAATGATTTCAGCAGCCACCTCAAGAAACGTTATGTTTGTGGTGATGATCTGCTGTCCTTCTGTTATGTCCAGTTGGGGGTGGCGAGGCGGCAGGCTCCTCTAACGACTATGGAGCTGACCCGCAATGCCTGGGCTTTATATAGGGAATTTATGTATTTCTGGCGAACTGTCGGGTGAGTTACGGAGAAAGGACAAGTTATTAGCTTGGAAGTGTGTATGGGGTGCAGATACGGCCTAGAAGTACTCGGCTGGTGATGCCGGTATGCACATGGGCCAAGGCTATTGTGCCATGTGTGTGTGGCTATTTCGGCTAAATGGGGAGGGGGAAGTGCCTACCTGAGGTTCAGTTTGCGTAAAACAGCTAGCATAGGCGCACTGGGTAGCGATCAAGTCTTGTACCCTATCTTGTACCCCTGGGCCGTAGATAAAAAAAAGGACTTACAGCTGTGTGCTGTAAGTCCTTGATTTTTTTGGTGGAGCTAAACGGGATCGAACCGTTGACCTCTTGAATGCCATTCAAGCGCTCTCCCAGCTGAGCTATAGCCCCGTGTTTGCGAGGACCACTTTATAGCAAAGGGGGCGCCGGACTGTCAATGACTTTTTTTACTCTTTTGGTGAAAGTTCCGCTGCAAATGAAATCGAGGCATTCGTGATGGTGCAGCTAATAGCACTATGCAGCAGGTTGGGCGGTGCGGAACAGGGTCAGCAGCATCTTGAATCGTTGGACGGCATCTAATTGGTGGGGCACGCCGCCCGGCATGAGAATCAGTTGGCCGGCCTGGACGGTAACCGATTTTCCGCCGATGGTGATCTCGGCCTGACCGTCGAGTATCTGCACATAGGCATTGAAAGGCGAGGTGTGTTCCGAGAGTCCCTGGCCCTGGTCAAAACTGAAAACAGTCAGGGTGCCGACCTCGTCTTTTTGAAGAGTGCGACTGACCACAGCGCCTTCCTGATAATCGATCATGGCGGCCAGTTCGGTGGGGGTGGCGGAGGGCATATTGGGCGTTTGCTTTTTTATGGTCATGGCAATCTCCGTAAAGAAGTTTAGTGTCAACGTTGTTGATAGCATGTCCTACTGCCCGCATGACGGCGTTGACCTTGGTCAATAAACGGATTGTTTTAATTTTGCTGCAACTTAAATAAGATGCACTCGCAAAAACTTACAGGATGGCTAAGCAAAATTTTCGTCCTACAAGGCTTGAAGTTTTTTCAGGGGTGAAGACATACAATTAGTATGTCGAGGTCCTGAAAAAACGCCGTAACGCCGTAGGGCGGACTTTTTGCGACGCCATCAAATAAAAAGAGCCCCGCCGATAAGGGCAGGGCTCTTTTAAATCAGTTTTGTGGAACGTGCGCTACAGTTCCAGAAGTTTTTCGCCGTCGAGCAGTATTTTGACCGAATCCCCCATTTTGCCGATGCCGCGGATGTAACGGGTCTATTGACTCTGGGAGGTAGCGGGCGGCAGTTCCACCTGGGCTGCCGGA
>JABXKU010000100.1 GCA_013619105.1 Desulfuromonadales bacterium | reverse complement strand
ATTGAATTCCAATTCCAACTTCATCATAAAAAATCCTTATGACATCATCGGGCACCGAAATAGAAATATCGCCAGATATAATAGGGATGACTTTCCCTTGGTATTGTTCTGGCCAAGGTACTTCTTGAGCAATACACGATGGGCTCTCTTTAGCTAAGCATGTGACGCTGAGCAAAAGAAACAACGTAAAAAAGCAAATGGAACGCCACATTGATACCTCCATAGTGCAAATAGAATTACTACGGGGGTGCTGAGGGGCACCCCCGTATTTTTAAATCAGCGTCCTTCGGTCCAGCTGTCGGAGAAGGAAATATTCCCGTCGAGATAGGTCCAGGTGATTTTGGCGTAACGGCAGGCCACTTGCTCCAGGTGCGGATAACGTTCCTTATCCAGATCCTTGACGTTGTGCATGGTCGGTCTGACCGAGGTGATCTTTACGTTTTCCAGGGTATGACGGAAGTATTCCTCCTCGGTGCCGGTGTCATTGATGCGGTACCATTTCAGCTCGATTCTTTTGAGGGTCTGGCCGTTGCTGCAAGCCTTGTACAGGTAGGGGGTGGCATTATCGAAAGCCTTCAGAAAGACGAAAGGTTCATGCTTGCGGGTTCCTGTCAGGTTGCCGGTGTCGCTGTCGGTGGGAATACGCAGTTCATGGTCGAAACCAAGAATTTCGATGGTTCCTTCGCGACCAGTAACCTTGACCGGTCCTTCGAGTTTAGTGCCCTGATCGTCGAGAATGGTCATGTAGCCTGGAATTGCCATTATTTTCTCCTGATTTTGGGTATGGGGTGCAAATGTGCACCGGTTGTAAATAAAGGACTGTCAGGTGGTTTTCTGACAGTCCGCCACCGAGTTGATCCGTTGGGCTGACGGGTTTGACGTTATCGGGATTACTACTGAACTATTTGCTGCTGTCCCTCGGCATTTGTGCCACCAGCTTTAATTGCACATCGACCCCTTCGATTTGAAAATGGGGCCGGACAAATAGATCGACGCTGTAATAACCAGGGTTCTCGGGGATTTCGCGGACCGTTACCTGCCCATCGCGCAAGGGGTGGGTAGCAATAAGTTCCGGCTCTGGATCTTTCATTTTAGTTACCAGCGTCTGCAGCCAGGAGTTCAGTTCGTTTTCAAGTTTCTGACGACTTTTGGATGAACCGATGTTTTCCCGTTGCAGAACTTTGAGATAGTGCGCCAGTCGCGAAATCAGAAAGATATAAGGCAGGCGTGAGTTAATCATGCTGTTAGCATTGGCAGCGGAGTCGGCGTACTCATTGGGTTTTTGAACCGAATTAGCCGAAAAGAAGCAGGCGAAATCGCTGTTTTTGTAATAGCTTAGCGGGATAAACCCCAGGTTGGCCATTTCCAGTTCGCGGGTTTCGGAAATGAGTATTTCGGTGGGCATCTTGATCTGCATCCCCTTACCGCTGTCTTGCAGGTGGACCGGTAGATTGGGGACTTTACCACCGGCTTCCGGACCACGAATATTGACAGCCCAACCGTGCTTGGCAAAGCTTTTGGCGATGTTGCCGGCAAAGGCGAATACCGGATTGCCGAACAGGTAATTGCGGTGGTCTTCTGCGCTGACCGTTTCTTCATAATTGAAGGTCCGAACCGGAGTGCTGTCCTGGCCGTAGGGCAAGCGCAGCAGAAAACGTGGGGTCAGCAGCCCGACATAGCGGCTGTCTTCCGTTTCTCTGAAGCTTCGCCAGCGGGTATACTCGGCCTTTTCCATGTAGTTTGTCAGATCATTGATCTTTGCTATTTCCTCGACGCTGTCTTTACCGAAAAACTTGGTGCCCACCGATGCCAAAAAGGGGCAATGGGCGCTTGCCGAGACCTTGGAGGCTTCTCGTAGCAGGGTGATGTCCTGGGCCGAATTATCAAATTCGTAGTTTGCTATGATGGTGGAAAACGGCTGTCCGCCAGGCGTGTCGTATTCGCTGACATAAACATGTTTGTAGAGCCCGGTCTGGAGGATTTCTGGGGCTTCTTCAAAGTCTTCCACCAGATCTTCTTTGGTGCAGTCTAAAATTTCCACTTTGGTGTTGGAGCGAAAGTCGCACCGCTCGACCGTGAAGTGCAGGCCTCGCCAGGAACTTTCCAGTTCCTGAAAGTCCGGGTGGTGAAGGATGGCATCGAGCTGGCCGCCGATCGTCTGATCTATTTGGGCGATATATTGGTCTAGAAGGGTTTTGTCGATGCGCTCGATAGGGGCATTGTTGCGGGTGGCCAGATCCAGAAACACCTGAATGCCGGCTGTCAGCCTTTCCTGAAGGCACATGTCCGCCATCTGGGTGGAGTCGGCAAAGCTGTTCAATTTGATCGATTGATTCAATGGGGCGATGTTAACCAGGCTGCATAGACGTTCGTAGGAGTTGTCGGGGGTATCAACCACAGTTTCTTGGGCCGTTTTGTTGCTGGATACTGTTTTTTGCATACTCATGATTGGGTCTCCTGCATCTTTCGGGATTTAGATAGCAGCTTAGAAGCTGTGAATTTTCAGGTCGGACGTTTCATGACTATCGTCCAGAAGGCTTTCCAGTTGTTGTTTTAACCCTTCCAGTTGTGGCTGGTTGCTGACGATTTTTTCGAGCTCCTTGCGGAACTTGGCATTGTCCAGCAGGTTCGATTTAAGATCTTTGAGCAGGTTCCGCATGGCCATCAGGCTGTGCAACTCCGGGATCTGTTGCGCCACATTGTCCGGGCGAAAGTCCTTCATCGCTTTAAAGGCCAGGTCGATGGTGAAATCACTGCCGTCTTTGGCGAGAAGGTTGGGCACATCAAATCGGGTACTTGGTGCGAGGTCTGCCATGACCGATTCAAAATTGTTTGCGTCGAGGTTGATCCGTTGCCGGTCAGCGACTTTCCCCTTGGTCTTGCCGTTGCTGAAATCCCCCATCACCAGCATTTTCAAGGGGAGTTCGGTCTTCTTCTGGTGTCCGTCGGTTTCTACGTCCAGCGATAAATTGATACGTGCTTTTGGGATTTCTTTCTGGTAACTGTCGCTCATGTCCTGCCTCCTTGTGACGGGGTATGTATGGATGCACTTTGTTGAATGCGATTTCGGGTCAGGTAGCCTATGTTATTTATAAAGTTTTGCGGCTAACCCATGTTGAGAGCCGCCGCGGAGGCGACATCAATTTTGCAGATCAAGTGCCACACTTCATGCCACTGTTGTGAAATACGCTGCTTTTCCTCGCCTGAGCTGCTCTTTTTCAGGGACTGCAAGGTGGTAAGTCGTTGTTGTAATATCTCGAGCGCCAGGCCAGGGTTCCAGGTGACCAAATGATAGGCCTGGATGGTTTTCTGGATTTCCTCCAATATCACGTCGGCCATTTTGGCCTTTCCCGCAGCCAGACACAGGCGGGCTTGCGCCAGGTGTTTTTGAATCCGCTGCTGTTCGGTGCCTTCAGGAAGGACATGCAGGCTATGCAGGGCTTCAGGCAGCTTTTTTCGTTTGGCCAGTTGCGTCGCTGTTTCGATCAGACTTGCCAACGATTCATCAACCGAGATTTCGTTTTCAAGGGTTTTGTCCGCCTTATTTATATGGGCAAAACTGTTTTGCTGAACCCATTGACGGCACTCCGGATTGGCAAAAGGGGTGCCGTCCTCGAATTGCAGCTCAAGTAATTCCGGATGTCGTTCCAGCAGCTCTTGCAGTGCATTCTGAATAAACCGGCTCAGATCCGAGCGGTGGTTGGCCTCGAGATACTGGAAAAGCTTAAACTGGAGATCGAACAGCAACTGAAATCCCGGTTCGAAAAACAGGTTTTCGCAGCAGGCCAAGGTGCTTTCCAGAAGGTTGCCGGACAGTGAGTTGTCGAGCTCGGCCAGTCCGCTGGCCCGCGGTGTCGGGATTCTGGTCCGATACTCTTCATGGGGAGGAAGAGTGAACTTGCCCCATCGGAAGGCCCGGGAATAGGCCAGAGCTCTGAGAAGGTCCCCGGCGTTGATCAAATAGTTGTGAATCTGTCGGGTCAGGGTCTCTACTCCCTGCTCTGAATTCACCTCCTGAGTGGCTGGGCTGGTTATGCTTGAAGATGATTGTTGCGTGGGGGGCTTCGGGCAATCATCCCTCGCCGGTTCTATGGACTTCAGTCCCTGCACGCGGTCCGCAATCCAGGGGGCCAACCTTGAGAGGCCGGGTGCTTCCTCCCCCAATTTTGCCTTGAGAAAGGTATGTATTTGACCGATCTCCTGCTGCAGAGCTTTGAATATCTCGGCAGTGGTCTGTTCTTCTTGCAGTTCGGCAAACGCAACGATACGTGGGTTGCCCAGAAGGTTGAGGGCGGATAACCGGGCCGACTCGCTAAGGGGATGGCAGTCTTCCCAGAAGTTGTCCAACAGGGTTCGGTAGACTTTAAGACTATCCAGCAGGCCTGGCAGACCGTCGACATAGACCGCAGCTACTAGCAGGTATCCGGCAACGCGCAGGTCTTTTGTGGTTCGGGTCAGTAGGTCGCGGCAGGTGGCCATGACCATGGCATAGTCAACGTCTCTGAGTTTGTCGGTTTCCTCTTTGATGCATTGAAATTCAACCAGATAGCGAGGATCCTCGCCACAGGGAGTTTCCACCAAGGGGGCCGCGATACCGTGCAGCCAATCCGGCACCGTCTGTGCGGTCTGCTGATTCATCTGAGCATTTCCCTCCGTCCCGTTCGATACAGCACATCCAGCATCGGGATATCATCATTTTCGAGCAAGCGCCGCAGATCCACCCGGCTGGTGAAGGAGGGCAGGCCGCGCCACTCCCGGCCGAGATCAAAGACGGCGTTGTCATCCAATGTCTGATTAACAAGCGGCAGCATAAAGGACGGTGGCAATGGCCTAAAAAAAAGCGTCATGCTGGCATGGCTGTCATCGTTCCCCTTGTTCCAGAAATAATGAGCTCGCCAAAAACGATCCTCAAGAATCGATTCGATCATCTGCACCCAGAAGACCACGTAAGGCGTCTGGTCATCCTCGGAGGGAATGGGGATGCGAATGCCCCAGTTGGTACGGCACGGGCCGCGGTTCTGGACGGTCTTCATGATGTCGTAAAAAGCGCACCAGAACTGTTCTCTTTCTGCCGTCGCAACCTGTAGTCCGTTCCAGTAGTTTTTCAGCGATACGGATTTCAACAAGCGAATCTGCATTTCCACCAGCTCCCGTTGTTGAACCAGGGGCGAATCGGTCGCTAATGCATCGAGCTGTTGAATCAAAGCGGGGACCGTTCTCGTGTCCCGGGCACTCTCTATCAGGGTTTCACAATCCCGGAAAAAATCCTGATGAATCAGGGGCAGGGTGGCCCGGTTGGAGTGAAAAAGTCTTCCGCTGATGCTAGCCATTGTCGCAAAGGGATAGACCCTGCCGCTTTTGTCTTGGCTGGAAGTCAGCGAGCCGATGAGGCTCATTTCCTGTTCGCTGCCCGACAGGACAAAATGATGCAAAGGAAAGTTGCGGTAGACCGGAGGCCAGCCCTTGGGGTGCTTGCGAGCAATGCAAGCAACGCCCTCCTGAAGCCATTTTTCCAGATTGCTGGCCTCCCGGGTGGAGAGGTTGTAGCGGATAAAATCCGCATGTATCGGCATTTTTCCGAAACAACAGGGCCTCAGTCGCGAAAAATCGACTGGTGTAGCGGTGGTCTTGTCAAATAGCCCAAACATATCCGCACCCGTTAAAAAAGCGTACTCGGCAGTCGAAATTGAGAAAACAGACCGTTGACAAACACATTACTTTGACGGTCGGGGCGAAGTTCCAGTTTTACCGTGGCGGAGTTGCCCTGGTTTGTCTTCAATTCCCAGACCAGGGAGTACACGTTACTCTCCTTGGTAACGCTGGCCTTTTGCAGCAGATGAAACAGACTCCAGTCACCGGAGTATTTCAAGGTGCTCATGGAAGAGGCTCCACTCGGGGTGCAACCGATAATGGCACTGTTTTTATCCTGGTCCCCTGGCCATCTAAACCGTTTCCATTCCTGCGGCTCGTTTTGGTAGGTTAGTTGCTGACCGTTGGCCTCAAACCGGACGACCCTCACCCCCTGGCTTGGGATGGGGTAAATAGAAAAACGCACATCGGGCTGGATTTGCCCGCGGCGGAACAAGCCAGATGAAATGCGCGAGGCCTGGCTCAGGGAACGCAGCAGGTCCCGGTCGAAATTGAGTCCTCGGCCAAGCCAATTTTTTTCGGTCCAACGATTGCGTTCTTTGCGAAGAAAGGGTTTTAAATTGTCGTCAGTGAAAGCCCAAATCAGACCGTCCTCAGGGCGAAAAAAGTCGGAGATGTCATTGAACGATGCATCGGAGCCGGTATTGTGAAAGGGGAATTTACCTGAAACTTTGCGCTTGTAATTGTCAAAAACCAAACTGGTCCACTGATTTTGTAAATAGCCTTGAGTCTGTTGGATGATGCTATGCCATGCCCCTTCGATCGGTCTGTAGAGCAGGCGTTCCGCCACTTTTCGGGTCCGAGCGTCGATGCCGTTGAGGAGGCTGTTGGTGGACAACCAGCATTTGTAAAGCTCGGAACCTGTGGCACCGTTGTTCCCTAAAATGGCGACGGCATGCTGGAATGATTTAAGGGGGATATCCACTGCCGCTGCCATCTGCTCCAATTCGGACTGCGCCGAGGTCAACGCCAGCAGATACTGATTGATAAGCAGGCTGGTATTCATCTTGTCGCCCGGATCGGACAATTTGCGCAGATCGTGGAGCGGGGCATCAAGTTCCGGCACCAGTGAGACTGTTTGCGCCGATCCGTTGACAGCACGGGCCACTGCACCCGATTCGGTGATGTTGATGTTCCTGGAAACCACCTGCATGAGTTCTGCAAGGGGGCCATCATTGCGCGCCATCAGCAGCATCGCCTTGGCTCCATTATCCAAGGAATTGAAGGGCACCATTTTTACCTCACCCAGCAGGGTGAACCAATGCTCGACATAGTCCGCAAAGTACAGCGCGCGGATGCTTGCCTCCAGGCTGGTCGATAGCTCATTTTCCGATGAGGTAGAAGGTTCAGAATCGGTGAACTCCGAGATATTGTCCTGGAGATATCCGGTGACCCAGTCGCCCTTGCAGGAGAAATTGACCAGCTTTTTGATCTCCGGCTGGGCATAGGTGCGCCAGCCTTCGTCGGTGAACATGAAGGGCATTTTGAAGGAGCTGGTTAGAATTCCCCGGCCCGGTCCCTTGATCATGTCGGCAAGGTGGATTGCGGGAGCTTTCAGTTTGCCCTTATTTAGTATCTGCGAGTAGAGACGGTTGGCATCCGGGGTGGCTTTCAGATGGTTTTGGGCTTCAGCCACCAGCCCCGTATCGGCTTCATTGGGCAGAATATAATCCGGGTGTTCCTTCTCTAAAAGCATGTGCGATAGATAGATATGGATCATCTCGGAAAGATCCTGCTGCTCAGCTTCCTCTAGTGTCTTCCCTGCCACGTAGCCCACCAGACGATCATGAATCAGTTCATGCAGCACCGGCGCGGTGAAATCCGGTTCCAGTCGCTGTGGTGAACACAGCATCTGGTAGGACTTTAATGCCTGGTAGTAGGGGGCGCGAATTTCATCTTGACGTTGCAGGGAAACTGCCGACCATTGTTGTGCATAGTTGGTCAGGCGGATTTCCAAACCCTTAATGGCAGGCGTGTAGAAGGCTCGTTCAAAAGAGTTAAGCAGAATGGACCGAATCGCCGGCAGCTGCTTGTCTCCCTCGTAAACACCCAGCGCCAGTGATAACGGCAGCTTTTCCTCGTATGCCAAAAGCGTCCGGTACTGTTCCAGAACCTGCTCCAGAGCCTGGAAATCCCGGTACAGTCCGTTGTCTTTGGATTGTGCTTCCTTCACTAGCCGCTCCGAGGCATTAGCCCCTTTTTTGAGCAACAAGGTATTCATGGTTAATGTGGTGCTGAGCAGCAGGAAACAGCCTGCAACTAGACCAACCGAAGCCAGGATGCAGGCTGTTTTCAGGGCACGATGGAGCATGCCAAGTTTTTTGGTGCGGCTGACATCGTTGGAGT
>JABXKU010000099.1 GCA_013619105.1 Desulfuromonadales bacterium | reverse complement strand
CCATATAAACAATATTTAGGTTTTTTTGAGACCATGCCATGATCCATTTCGCAGTTTTTTATTTCTCAACGGGGCTGCTGCTAGCGTTGAGCTCTTGTTTGAATGGCACAGTTGCGAGGGGCAAGAAGATGCTCGCATTTGGGAGCCTATTCTTCCTTTGGCCGATAATTGTGCTTGTCGCTCCAGTACCCTTCTTTAAAGATAAATTGAGCCAGCAAGAAGAGCAAGACTCGCTCAAGTCTGCACTTTCTTTGCTGACGTCCTCCAAACTACAATCGTTGACAAATGCTGAGAGGTTGCATCTCCGGCGAGTAGCCGAAGCGGGCGAAACAGGCGTTGCGTACTTTGGAAACGATGCCAACCAAGCTCTCCAAGAGTTCTGGGGTTCCGGAACTCCACCGTCAGTTTACTACGCCTTGCGTTCTGCTCAAGCAGCTCTTCGAGAGCCTGAGCCTGATAGTGGAGTGCGCTATAGTCTTCGGACACCGAATTGGTACGTCGGCTTCTCCAATGAGTTCATAAAGTCTGTCTCACGTATTGATCGCAAAGTGCAGGGGCGCATACTTGAGGCCATAGCGAAGGTCGGCGAAGCGCCAACTACACCTATAGGCGATACAGTAAAGCCTCTAACAGGAGACCTGTCAGGTCTCTGGCGAATACGAGTAGGAGATAATCGTCTTGTTTACTACCCGCAGGCCGCAATGCAACGAGTAACGCTGATTTCTTTTGGCCCGCGTGGTAGTGTCTATACTGACCTCCCGATCACTACCGATCTAACCAGCTAGCCAAGCGTGTGCCCGTAAATTCGCAGCCCTTACTTTTACATTATTCATTGAGGCTAAAATGAACCCAAGAGAGACAGAAAGGTACGTGCGGTGGCAAGGTTATCGAATCGCACATTTGTCTTTTTCAATAAATCTGTTTCTTGGTTTTGCCGTAGCTTCACTCGCATACGTTATCAATTTCAAGCTTGGGGCTAAGCCTGCTCCGACAGTACCGTTAAATTCAGTCATATTCTTGTGGGCGGTATCAGCAGCACTGGGCTGCTTTGCGACAATCACCAAACTTCTGGACTACAGATATACAGCAGCCAAGATTATGCACGGTGGGAAGTTCAATGCTTTCATGACCAAATATTGCAGCCCTATTACCTGGGGTGTCTTTTGGTGCCAAATAATCGCATACGCAGCAGGGGCAGGGGTATTTATTAGCAGTGTAATAAAGGCATAATAAATCTTAGTGGGGGTGTTAATGGGGGTATATGTAAAAGGCAGCGACAGTAAAAATTAATAAAAACAGGTATCTATGTGCTAAGTTCGATTCCCGCCACCTCCACCATTTGAGAAACGCTCGACCTTTTTAGGTCGGGCGTTTTTTATTTAGATTGATGTTGTTGCGGAAATTGTTTAGTAAGAAAGGAAAATCGCGCCAGGCAGGCCTTAGTCAAGATTTCCGGTATGCGATGGGGGGATATCTTGGGAACCACCTCAGATAAGGGATAGTAGAGTCAATGCCAGAAAAATTTGTACTCCAAGAAGAACAACGACTTTCAGATATTTGTCTGGCAGTCGATCGGTATGGCCTCGATCGCAAGGCAAGGCTCGCCGAGCATGATCGTAAAATCAAGGCCTTGGAGGTAGATCGCCTGGAGTCAGTCGACCCCCGGGAAAAGGATCATCTGACCGGGCAAATCCAGCGTCTATGGCAGTATGACCCGGCCAAATATCTGATTCCCTTCGAGCAAAAGGATGTGCCGTATCTTGCCGGGGTGATTATCCATGATGATGATCCAAAGATCGGCCGCAAGCACCTGCTGTTTGGGAAGCAAGGCCTGATTGACGGCTCTAAGGTGGTTGTTGTCGATTGGCGCAAGGCCGAGGTTTCCAAGCTCTACTATGAGTGGGATGAGGGCGAGAACTACGAAGAAGATATCGGCCCCCGCGAACGGAGCGGGATTATTGAAAAGAAGATCTCCTACGGTACCCGAAAGCGCCAGTTGCTTACCATCCAGACGGGCGACGGCATCCTGGTTAAAACCGACGGTGCTTGGCAAGAGCAGGGACAGCAGAACGCCAGTGTGGTTCGAAAAGAATCGGTCGGGGACCACCGGATGGTGGATATCGTGGCCCTGATCTCACGGGATCAGTTCAAGCTCATCACCCAGAAGCACGAGGGCTGCCTGTATCTAACCGGTGGCGCCGGGTGTGGCAAAACCACCGTGGCGCTGCACCGGCTGTCTTATCTGTTGTTCAACCATCCCGAAATATTTCGGCCTCAGCGGTGTCTGGTCGTCATGTTCAACCGGTCCCTCTGTGATTACGTCCGCCAAACCTCAACCGATCTGCTGACCGATCGATTGCCCGTGGAGACTTTTCATTCTTGGGCGGCCAAAGCCCTGCGCTCCCTGGGGGTGTCCGCCAAATTTTCGGCCAGCCCAGGCAAGGGCCTGGGACCACTTAAAAAGCAGGCGGGGATGTACCAAGCATTGATCGAGTACACTCAGGTCACCCAAGAACCGGCCCATCCCGTCGCCGATCTGGGGGCCTTCTATTCGCGAGAGGACCTGCTGCAAAAACATCTCACCACCCGGAAAATAGCGCAGGTGGCCCGAGACGGGCAGAGCATTCTCGTTAATGAAGCACAAACTCCAGAACTGGCCTTCGACGATGCCGGGATTCTCCTGCACCTGATCCAGCTTCGCCGAGGCAATGACCAATGTCCCGATGCCCTTGGCTGGTATGACCATATCCTGATCGATGAAGCCCAGGATCTCTCGCTGATTGAGCTCAAAACTCTGACCTTCGCTTCCAGTAAGCGGCGCAGTATGACGGTCTGTGCCGATGAGAAGCAGAAGATTCTCGACTTTGTAGATAGCGAAGGCTTTACCGCCTTTCAAATGGATCTCAAAAACCAAGGTCTTTCTTCCGGACAGCTCGATGTTAGTTACCGCTCGACATCTCAAATCATGGCCCTGGCTTCCCAGGTTTCAGGTCGTCCGATCGGCAAGGTTGTTAATGAAGGCCCGGATCCTCGGTACCATCAATGGCAGAACCAAAACGAATCGCTGGCACATCTGAAGCACGCAATAAAAGTATTGTTATCGCGGGAAACCAAGAGTTTAACAGCCATTATCTGCCGGTATAAAGTCGAAGCTATATCTATCTATAACGCCATGAAAGATCTCCCTGGGGTCCGATTACAGACCAGCTCTCTGACTTTTGAGCCCGGTGTTCTGATCACCAACGCCCACCAGGTCAAGGGGCTGGAGTTTGGCGGGGTGATCCTATGGAACCCAACCCAAAAGGCTTATCCCGTAACCGAGATCGGCAAAAACCTGCTCTATGTAGCCATCACTCGGGCTAGCAATCGGCTGGCGATTTATCACCATGAACCGTTGACCACTTTGCTGCGGAACAACATCTGATGTGGCACCATCCAGCAGACGCGAAAGGCCCTTCAGGAGAATTGTAGGGGCGTTCGAGGGGGAATCTCGGTGGCTCTGGCCCTGTCGATCCCGGCGGTGCCAGATCGCGCTATCATTGTGATCATCACCTATATTGTCGTGGTCTTCTCCATCGGCCTTCAGGGGATGACCCTGGGCAAACTGGTCGCAAAGATTTATATGGGGAATCAGGCCCCGTCCGACCAACCTCGTACCAGATCTTTCGCCCCTTTGCGTTGACATGTTCTCTTTCTTAAGGGTATTTAAAGGGGTTTGTTTTTGATGGCTGGAGGATGATGGAATTGTGAGGGAATAACCGTATTGATCGATGAGGCCGCTTGGTGCCTGTGGGGCGCGGGCGGTTTTATTGTGTCTGAGTTATGGGGGCTGTGGCAGGGTAAGATCTGACCCTCATCACCTGCCAGATAATGACGAGGAGAACCATGCAGCAACTGATTGAGAGGTACGGATTGCTTCCCCATCCAGAAGGGGGCTATTACAAAGAGGTTTACCGGTCACAACAGACGGTAAGGTCATCCGCGGCGGCGGCTGAAAGGCAGGCCCTGACGCATATCTACTTTCTGCTGACTCGCGGCCAGGTCAGCAGGTTTCATCGAGTTTGGCATGACGAAATCTGGAACTTTTACGAGGGTGCGCCGCTGCGTCTGCTGACTTGCGACGACACAAGCGTTCACGAACAGCTGCTCGGTCCCAATGCCAATTATGCCGGATTTGTAGCCGGAGGTCTTTTCCAAGCGGCGGAATCGACCGGGGATTACAGCTTAGTGGGGTGCAGTGTGGCGCCCGGCTTCGAGTTCGTAGATTTCAGCTTTTTGGCGGATGATCCCGCTTTGGCTCAGGCCATTGAACTAAAGGCGCCGGCATACCGCCGTTTTTTCTGAGTCGAATCAGCCGGCTTATAGCCGCCGGAGAGTTCTTGCGCCCTGGGATCACTGATCGAAAGTCACCGTGGAGATGTTGATGCTGCAGAGTTTGTTTGGGTTGTTGGTTTTTGTGGTGATCGCTTGGTTGTGCAGCGAAAATCGCCGTAAGTTTCCCTGGAGGCTGGTTGCGGCCGGATTGGTGCTGCAGTTTCTGATCGCTTTTTTGCTGTTGAAATTACCGGTTTTCCAGACCGGTTTCTTATTGCTCAGTTATGCCGTCATCGCTCTGGAGAATGCGACCAGAGCTGGGACATCCATGGTTTTCGGCTACCTCGGCGGTGGGGCGCTACCCTTTAAGGAAGCCTTTCCCGGTGCGTCTTACATCTTGGCGTTTCGCGGCCTGCCGATGGTTTTGCTGATGAGCGCCCTGTCATCTCTGTTGTTTTACTGGAAGGTTCTTCCGCGGATTGTCAACCTGTTTTCGCTGTGCCTGCGTAAAACCTTTTCCCTTGGCGGCGCAGAAGGACTGGGCTTGGCTGCAAACGTCTTTGTCGGCAGTGTCGAATCCCCATTGTTTATCCGTCCCTATCTACAGAAGATGACCCGCAGCGAACTCTTTACGCTAATGACCTGTGGCATGGCTACTATTGCCGGTACGGTGATGGTGCTGTATGCGACAATTCTTGGCGAGGTAATCCCCAATGTTATGGGCCACATCTTGACGGCCTCACTGATTAGCGCGCCAGCTGCTGTGGTAATCGCCAAGGTGATGATCCCCGAAACTGAACCGGTCACTGATGGCGTCCTGGTGTCGGACATGAGTGTCAACAGCAGCATGGATGCCGTTACCCAGGGAACAGTGCAGGGGGTTCAGCTGCTGATCCAGATTGTCGCCATGCTCACCGTTATGGTGGCCCTGGTTGAATTGGTCAACTTGATGCTGGCCGCTCTGCCTCTGTCCTCCAGCCCCCTGACCCTGCAGCAACTGGCAGGCTATGTTTTTGCGCCAGTGGCTTGGTTAATCGGAATTCCCTGGCATGAGGCAATGACTGCCGGTTCCCTGCTCGGGATCAAAACGGTCATCAACGAATTTGTCGCCTATCTGCAGATGGCCCAGTTGAGTCCCGAGGCGTTAAGTTCCAAAAGCCTTCTCGTTATGAGTTACGCCTTATGCGGTTTCGCCAATCCAGGAAGCCTCGGGATTATGATCGGCGGGCTGGGGGCGATGGCGCCGCAACGGCGACCGGAGATCGTCGCCCTGGGATTCCGTTCCCTGCTGGCGGGTACCCTTGCGACCTGCATGACCGGAGCAATCGCCGCGTTGCTGCTGTAACCCGGGCCCTTGCCGGCACTTCTGCGCCTGCGCAAGATGTGACCCACTTCGCTCGCCCTCTCCATGCCTTCCCCAAGGGTAATGGACGTCACGCTCGCTTGATGGCTGACGTTTTGCTGGTTTATCTGCTGGGGCAGGCTCGTTTCAGCTGGGGGCAAGAGAATCTGACCAATACCGGTGAGTGCCGTCGTTGTTACATAGATGCTCTGCAGGCAGCAGATCGTCACGACTATGGGCCATTACTGGCCTTTGTTCGTTCGTAAAATCATCCATTGAATTGACCATGTACAGGCAACCACGGCCGCGCTTTCCCCATGGTGAAGATCACCCGCAAGCATTCATTGCCCTGTTCGCCCGCTGGGCCTGCGTTATCGGCGCCGTGCTGCTGATGCGTACTTTTCTCCCGGAGGCGATCAAAGTCTTCACCTGGGGGGCTCGCGTGGGGGCATCTCGGCGGCTCTGTCCCTGTGGATCCCGGCGGTACCGAATGCACCACTTTTGTGATCAATATCTGTATTGTCTTGGTCTTCTCTAGCGGCATTCAGGGGATGGCTCTGGGCAAACTGACCTCAACGATTTATCCGGGGATTCAGATCCCATCTGACTAGCCTCGGCCCTGGTTTTTCACGACTTGGCGTTGACATTCACTCTTTTTTAAAGGTAGTTTAAGCCGTTTGTTTTGACGGCTGAAGGTTGATGGTGTTGTGCGGTAATAACCGTATTGATCAATAAGGCCGCTTGGCGCTTATGGGGCGCGGGCGGTTTTATTGTGTCTGGGTAAGCGGAGGATGTGACAACTCAAGACTTGTCTCCCCCCTCACCGACACGCAAAATAGAAACCTGGAGCATAGGATGCAATTTATTGAGGCCACGGATGGATTCAACGCGGCAATAGGGGAAAAATGACTATCTATACGATCCAGTTCGGACTGTATCTCTTGCTGATGCTCGGCATCGGCTACTATTCCATGAAAAAGACCAGCAATAACGAAGACTTCCTTATAGGAGGGCGTACCCTGGGGCCGGTCACCACGGCGATCAGTGCCGGCGCTTCCGACATGTCCAGCTGGCTTCTGCTCGGCCTGCCCGGAGCCGTTTTTGCTGGAGGTCTTGTCGAAGGCGTCTGGATATCCCTCGGCCTGGCCGCCGGAGCCTATTGTAACTGGCTCTTCGTCGCCGGACGACTTCGAGCTCTGACCGAATGCCTGGATGCCGTTACCCTGCCGACCTACATTTCCAACAGATTCGACGATACGACGGGGCTTTTAAAATCTGTCTCGACCCTGGTCATACTTTTTTTCTTCACCCTGTACGTTGCCTCCGGCCTTAAGGGGGGAACCCTGCTGTTTGCTCATACCTTCGGTGCCACAGAACAGACCGCCCTGCTCGTCACCACCGTCGTGGTCGTATCCTATACGTTTCTCGGCGGCTATATGGCCGTCTGCTGGACCGACCTGATCCAGGGGCTGCTCATGCTCGTGGCGCTGGCTTTTTGCGCCATCCTGGGCTATGTCGCGATCTCCGGCACTGGCACTGATATCGCCGCGGTCAATCCCCAGGCTTTTTCCTACACCACTACATGGCTCTCCGGCGCCTCCTTGATGGCCTGGGGTTTCGGTTACTTTGGTCAACCTCATATTCTGACCCGATTTATCGGCATCAGTTCTGTCAAAGAGGTGCCTTATGCTCGCCGTGTCGGTACTTCCTGGATGATCATCTGCCTTATCCTCTCATCCGTGATCGGCTTGATCGGCATTGCTTACAATGATGTGGCGCCCCTCGCTGGAATGGCCGGGCCTGATGCCAACGCTGAAAGAATATTCCTGGCACTGACTACCGCCCTGTTCCACCCCGTATTCGGTGGTTTTGTTCTCGCAGCCGTTCTTGCAGCCGTCATGTCGACGGCAGATTCCCAACTGCTCGTTCTTACCTCCTCGCTTACCGAAGACCTGCCGTTTTTCCAGAAGAAAAATGACAAAACAAAAGCGTGGATCAGTCGATTCGGTGTCGTAGGTTTTGCCTTGCTCTCTTTTTGGATCGCCGCCAATGATTCTGGAACCATTCTCGGCATGGTCGGGTACGCCTGGGCAGGTTTTGGTGCCGCCTTCGGCCCCTTGATTATTCTTTCCCTTTGGTGGCGCGGCACCACCAAATACGGCGCCCTGGCTGGTATCATCGTAGGGGCGGCCACAATTTTTCTCGTCAAGAATTTCATCCAAATCGAAGGTGAATACTTCTACGAGCTCCTGCCGGGGTTCATTTTGGCCTTTATCACTATTATTGTGGTCAGCCTGATAACCGCCAAACCGGATGAATCAACCCTAGAAAAATTTGATGAAGCCAGGCGGCTCGTGGTGGGCAGGTAACGATTGCCTTCCTCGAAAAGG
>JABXKU010000098.1 GCA_013619105.1 Desulfuromonadales bacterium | reverse complement strand
ACCTGCAACACCTGGCCGATATCTTCGACACGACCGTAGCCGACCTCGGAGATAGGCAACAAGCCTTCGATGCCACCGATATCGATAAATGCACCGAATTCGCGCAGTGAGGTCACAACCCCCTTGACCACGATGCCTTCTTTCAGCGTTTCCTTGAGGGCTTCCCGTTGCTGCTCCCGCGCTTCTTCAAGAAGTGCCCGGTGAGAAACAACGACGTTGCGGCCCTGTTCACCGAACTTAATCACCCTGAAGGGGCGGCTGGTGTCGATTACTTCTTCGGGGACCTCCTGGCGACGAAGACCGAGTTGTGAAAAGGGGCAGAAGGCTCTTACTCCACCGGCCAACTTGACCTCGTAGCCGCCCTTGGTTTCCTTTTCAATGCGTCCTTCCACAGGTATGCCGCTGCGCCAGGCCTCTTCGATCTGGGCCGCCCCGGCCATGCCGGAAGCGAGGCGGGTGGTAAAGCGTAATTCACCACCTGAGTGGGAGATAAAATAGGCTTTAAGCTTGTCGCCAACCGCTACCGTCAGATTATCTTCTTCGTCCAGAACTTCGCTGCGATCAAGAATCCCCTCGCCCTTTTGGCCGACATCGAGGAAAACGCACTGTTTGCCGATTTGCAGCACCGTCGATTCAATCTGCTGCCCCGGTCTAAGCTCCACGGCACCGATCAGGCTCTCTTCTAAAAGATCGGCAAAATTTTCTTCAACGTTTTGCTCTTCGCTTGTCTCTTCAGCATCGCGCTTGTGGTCTTCCATGTCAGCCTCTTTGAGTGGGTTTATTGGTCACTAAAGGATTTTATAGCCTATTCACCCGATACGGGCAAGCAACTAAGGGGCAGACCACAAGGTATTAACGGTTTAACCATCCTGAGCTTCTCCTGGTGTCTGTCGAATAATACGGGCCGAAGCATGTTATGGTGGGGTAAATAATCATCAGAAAAAGTCAAAAAGGACTGTCTATGAAAAAAATCATTTTGTGTATCGCTCTGCTGGCCCTGATTCAAACCGGGGGAAGAATCAGTGGCTTCCTTGAATCGACACTGGCCATCGCGGCCAACAACGACACCCAAGTGGTCATGTACAGCACCGACTGGTGCGGTTACTGTAAACAAGCCCGCCGTCTGTTTAGATCCGCCGGCGTAGAATACCACGAATACAATATCGAAAAGTCTGCTGAAGGGCTTAAGCAATATCAAGCACTTGGAGGCCGAGGAGTGCCGCTGATCATCATTAACGACAAGATCTTGCGCGGTTACGACAAAGCAGAGATTTTACGGGAGCTAGCATCGGACTAAGTCAGCCCGCCTTAGAGTGATAGTCCATTTAGCCTAAAAGGGGGTACCATGATCCAGGTCGTCGAAGACCCGATTCAACCCGCAGCCATTTACGACCTGCTTGCCACAAATGGGGCGGGCTCGGTGCTGCTGCACTACGCGGTGGTCAAGGAGACCCGGCACAACCAAGCCGCCACCACCGGGGTCAACTACCAGCGCAAGGGCGACATGGAGGCGGAGATGCAGACCATCGCCGAGCATCTAAAAGAAAAGTGGAAACTGGAGGATGTACTACTGATTCGGCGACTTGGCGGTCTGAAAGCCGGCGAAATCATCTCATTGATAGCGGCTACATCACCCAACAGCGCCGATGTTTTTGCCGCCTGCCAGCATGGCATCAGTCATCTGAAAAAGATGACGACCTTCTGCAAAACCGAACTTGGGGTTTCCTAGCCTATTTTGGCAGTTTTTTTAATTTTAACCCGGTTATTCGTGTCACGGCTTCGGCGAATCAGTTCATCATTGGCAACGATTACAGATGACTTGGAGATCCGATCGTAAAGAACCACATTGACCGTGGCCGCCAGATTCAGACAACCGATGGTGGGCACATAGACCACGGCATCGGCTCTGTCTATAACCTGCTGGCGGATCGTACCGTCTTCAGGGCCAAAAATATAGAAGGCCCGCTCCGGGTGCTGGTACTCAGTCAAGGGAGTTGCTCCCTCAACCAGTTCAACACACACGATCTTTGTCTCTTCTGGTACGTCTTCTAAAAGACAGTCTACGCCCGTTAAGGGGATCCTTTGACTTGCGTCCATTGTATCCGTATGAAACTTCGCTGAGCGATCATAACGAGCTCCGGTATAAAAAATCTCGTCTGCGTTAAAGCAGCCAGCCGCACGCATAACTGCGCCTACATTTGACGGACTCTTGGGGTCACTTAAGCCAATAAATATTTTTGGTTCGTTCATCTGCCTGTTCCGATAGAAAAATATTGATTAAGTAAAAGGCCTGATCGAAAGAACAGGCCTTTTTATATAGGGGTGATCATGGCGCCGATTGAGCCACCATATCCACAACGAAAGACCAGGGACAGCCCCTCGACTTCCAACTACAAAGAATGACCGTTGAAAAAGGCCTCGCCAGCCCGCGCGTGTAACTCAAAGGCCATGTCTGTCAACTCTCGACGCACTACGCGCTCGGTGGTTTCATTGGTAGCCGTAAACAACGGCAACGTTGCTGCAGCGCGAGGCTTGGCCAAGCCAAAGATAAGCAAGGTTCTATCGGGTGCGCTACGCACTTGAAATTCACATATTTCGTCCGGGACAATTTCGAGACGGGTTTCCTCGAAGACCTCGCGGGCTCCAGCCTCTTGCCAGGTCTCACCGAGATCGACAAAACCACCAGGAAATGCCCACTTGCCCTTGCCAGGCTCAATGCCACGACGAATCAACAGCAGACCATCATCGACCGGCACCAACATGACCACCACCGGCAACGGGTTGACGAAACTCATGCGGCCACAGTTTCCACAAGTACGGGGCCAAGGCTGGTCGACAGCAAAGGGGTGGCCGCAATGAGAACAGTGGGAATTCTTGGTCATGGGCAGGCTCCTTTCGCTGAGCAAAACATGGTCCGACGCGGCAAGCGCCTAGGTGACGCCAAGCATCCTATACCTCGGGTTCTTGATCGTTGACCAGGGTCAAAAATCGAACAGAACCTCAACGCCAACCAATGCTAAAAACCTGATCCTTTGAATAATCCCGCCAGATGGCTAAGTAAAAATTTCGACCTACAAGGCGTAGTAGTTTTCCAGGGCTGAAGGCATACATAACGTATGTCGAAGTCCTGAAAAACTGCTGCAACGCAGTAGGGTGGACTTTTTACGACGCCATCAAAAGCTGTTTATCTGGCGGATAAAGGCCTTGAGCAGGCCGTAGCTGCGCCGATTGAATTCAAAGGTCAGGCGGGGCAGGGGCAGCAGATCAGGCTGGTCCTTTTCCTGTGGTAGCGGCCCGGAGATTTGCAATCGGCTACCCGGCTCCATGATCTCAGGGAATTCGCTCTCAAGAATAGCCAACTGCTCTGCGTTCAGCTCTTTATTCAAGCGAATCACCAGCGTATGACCGACAAAACGCATCGAGTGATAAACGCGATAGAAATCGTCGATAATCTGTACGGCTTCCGAAGCACTGCGGGTAATCGAAAAGAGGCTGAAATCCTCGCCGGAGATCAGGCCCCGTTTGAGCAGCGGATCCTTGATGAACTCTAGCCACTTCTCCCAGTAACCGCCTTTTTCATCATCAATAAGCACCAGGGGAATGGGCGGGTTCTTGCCGGTCTGGATCAGGGTCAGGGTTTCCATGGCCTCATCCAGGGTGCCAAAACCACCGGGAAACAGAGCGACCGCTTCCGCCTCTTTGAGAAACGCTACCTTGCGGTTAAAAAAGTACTTGTAGGTGATAACATTTTCACTGGCCGACATAACCGGATTAGTCTCCTGCTCAAAGGGCAGGCGAATATTGACTGCAAAGGAATTGTCGGGGCCAGCCCCTTCGTTGCCGGCCAGCATGATGCCGCCGCCACCGCCGGTGATCACCATGTAACCTCTTTCGACCAGTAGACGGCTGAACTCGACACACGTGCGATAAATCGGCTCGTCTGGCTCGGTGCGGGCCGAACCGAAGATGGTAACTTTTTTGCGCTGCCGATGAGGGCCGAAAACCTTGTTAGTGTAGCGCATCTCCTTCATGGTCGTGCGCATGAGCTTGAGATCAGCCAAATAGTCAGACTCGCGCCCAGCCTTGAGGGCACTGATGATCATCTCCCGAATCATTTCGGGATGATGAACATCGACCTGACTCATCAGATCGTCGATCAGGTCGTCAAGATGGCCGTTTTCACGATCAAAGTGGATATCCATTACAAAGCCTTTATCAGTCGAGTCGAACCGCTGGCGGTTTCAGAAAAGGGCGACCGGCCAATCTCTCGCCACGAATCAGCAAACCGCGCAAGCTGGAACCGGCATAGCGCTGATCAAAATTCAGATAACAACGACGCAATTGACCCTCGAGTTCACGAAAGGCATCATACCCCGCTTCCCCAAGGGGATCAAGAATACCATCACAGATGAAGGTAATGCAGTTAAATGGCCTTCGGGACACCTCAATACGACAACCCTTGGAGCCGAGGAAGGGACATGGAAGGTTGAAATCAGCGACGGGGGACCGTTCAGCGACGGAAAGAAAAGCCAGCAGGTTAACCAAGGTGAAATGGTTCTTGCCACAATCACAACAAGCACCACGGCAGCGCCTACATACGGCCGGACCGTCGCCTCGGCGGAACAGACCATCTAGTTCCTGCTGCAAATCTGCAATCTGATTCAGCTCTACAGCGATCCAGCTCCGCTCAGCAGGGGCGAGTTGGGCATATTCGGCGGCCACTTGGGCCAGATAGCCCTGCCAGAGCCGGTCGGCTAGATTTATTGTCATGCTGCTCCAGAAAAAAAAACGGCAACGCTTAGCGTTACCGTTTATAAAAAAGTGGCCGGACAAGGACGTAAGCCGGGTTCTGTTCTTCGGACCAGTTACCTGTGCCGAAGCGATGATCATTCCTCTAGGACCGCCGTTGCCGACGGCCTCCAGCAGCCAACCCGGGAGTCTCGGGCGAGCCGCCCTCAAACACTCCTCTATTCGGCCTTGCTCCGGATGGGGTTTACCGAGCATCCGACGTCACCGCCGGACCTGGTGAGCTCTTACCTCACCGTTTCACCCTTACCCCCTTAGGCCGAAGCCCATGGGGGCGGTCTTCTCTCTGTGGCACTATCCCTAGGGTCACCCCCGGTTCCCGTTAAGAACCATCCTGCCCTGCGGAGCCCGGACTTTCCTCCCGCCCGCAATGCGGGCCGGCGATCATCTGTCCTAGTCCGACCACTTTATTTTCCTGTTCAGTCTGCCTGGACCACAAACAGCATGCGGCTGCAATGGGGGCAGGTCTTGATTTCTTGAGTCAGAAACAGACTGTTAAAAAGTTGGGGAGGCAAGTGCATATTGCAACCAAGGCAAGCACCGTTGCGCGCCTCAACAATGGCGACACCAGCACGCCGCTCCATGAGCAACCGATAGTTCCGCTGCATGGCCTTCGGCAGGGGGTTGAGCAGACTGTCCCGCTTTTTGACAAGGCTGTTGCTGGACTTGTCAAATGCCTTAAGAGCTTGCTCGATCTCACCACAGCGAGTGGCTATCTGAGCTTCCATCTCAGTCAGGCTCTGCTCCTTCTCAACTTTTTCTTCGGTCAAAGCGGCAATCTCAGTATTTTTGGCCTCGACCTGGTCAGTCAGATCCTTGTTGAGTTTTTTTGCCGTATCGATTTCTTTAAGTACCGCTAGATACTCCTTCTGGGTCTTGATCTCCGGCAACCGTCCTTCGGACTTCTCAACATTAGCCTGTTCTTGATCGAGGCCCAGGCGCAACTGGCTGCGCTGCCCCTCAAGCTCAGTGATTGAGCTTTCAAGACTGGCCACCATGTCCCGAATCCGCACCACCTCGGTATCGATCCCTTGGCGCTCGGTTTCCAGCTTACGCTGGTCTTGACCAATGCTGTTAAGCTTTTGGTCAAGTCCTTGCAATTCCTTAAGCAGTATCATCTGGTCTTCCACTGTATTGCCTCCCATCTTTCTCTTCACGCACCTTTCTCGGGACCCAAATGCCCGAAAAAAAAGAGGAATCAGATCGTCTTGAACGGATCTTGTTCCCCTTTTAACTCTAAAAATTCAATATTCAAACCTCGCGCCGCAGCAGCCTGGCCCATGATCTCGGCCAGATGGCTGGCCATCAGACGTTCGGTAGCAAAATGCCCGGCGTCGATGAGGGCCAATCCTAAACTAGCCGCGTTGCGGGCCTCGTGATATTTGACATCTCCGGTCACCAATACGTCAGCCCCTTGCCGGGCAGCCTCTTTTAGCAACGAAGCGCCACTACCGCCACAGACCGCGACTTTGCTCACCGAACTCTGACGGTTTCCCACCACCCTTAACGCCTCGATGTGCAGTGAATCTTTAACCATTGTAGCAAAGTCTGCCAAGGTTACTGCCTGCGCCAAACGACCTATGCGCCCCAGGCCGACCTCCTTACGGCGGTTAGCGAGAGGGACCAGATCGTAGGCGACCTCCTCGTAGGGATGCGCCCGAACCATGCGTTCAACCACACGGCTCAGCAATCCTTTTGGAACGACCGTCTCCAGTCGCAGTTCCCGAACACTGCTTCGCTCTCCAACTCTTCCCACAAAGGGGGCACAGCTGTCATTGGCGCGAAAAGTGCCGACACCCTCACTACGAAATGAGCAACTGTCATAATTACCAATCTGACCGGCACCCGCCTTAAACAGGGCTTCGGCCACCTGCGCCTCATAGCCGGCAGGTACATAAACAATCAACTTGATCAGCGGATCGTCCCCCCCCAGCAGAGGCCGACACTCACTAATCCCAAGGGCGGCAGATAGCCAGTCATTAAGACCGTTAGCCGCACGATCAAGATTAGTGTGGGCAGCAATAATGGCGATTCTCTGCTGCACTGCAGCGTATAGAATGCGCCCTGTTTCATCGCTAGGTGTCAGATTATGCAAGGGCTTGAAGATCAGCGGATGATGGCAAAGTAACGCTTGAGCTCCCTGGTCTACGGCTGCCTGCAGAGCCACCTCGGAAGGGTCTAAACAGACCAGAACTTTACTGACCTGAGCTCGGGGGTCGCCAACCTGGAGTCCTACATTATCCCAGTCTTCGGCCAGGGCCGGTGGGTACAGGGCGTTGAGTAGCCCGACCAGATCGTGAATGCGAACAATGCGTTGATTCATGCCTTAGGGGGGGGGGTGAAAAAACGAAGAGTGCAACATCTTCGTTGCACTCTCGGAACTTCGTTTTTTTGTTTAAAAGATACTGAGCTCTGGACTCATCGCTTTTCCAATTGGTGGGCCCACCAGGATTCGAACCTGGGACCGACCGGTTATGAGCCGGTGGCTCTGCCAACTGAGCTATAGGCCCTTAATTTAGTTTTTCAGTTTAGGCCGTTGCCCTATACCTGTCAAGGACTTTTAGGTCGTCTCGACAAAGCTTTTCAGGCGTTTGGCCCGACTCGGATGGCGCAGTTTACGCAACGCCTTGGCTTCGATTTGGCGAATTCGCTCACGGGTGACGGCAAAATCCTGACCCACCTCTTCCAGGGTATGGTCCGACTTCTCACCGATCCCGAAACGCATACGTAAAACCTTTTCTTCCCGGGGAGTCAGGGTCGACAAAACCCGCGAGGTCTGATCCGAAAGGTTGCCGGTGATAACCGCCTCCAGTGGCGATACGACCCCCTTATCCTCAATAAAATCACCAAGATGGCTGTCCTCCTCCTCCCCGATGGGAGTTTCAAGAGATATGGGCTCCCTGGCAATTTTGAGCACCCGGCGCACCTTATCAAGGGGAATCTCCATCTTTTCAGCAATCTCCTCGGGAGAAGGCTCCTTACCCATCTCCTGGACAAGATACCTGGATGTCCTGATGAGCTTGTTGATGGTCTCGATCATATGAACCGGAATACGGATGGTCCTTGCCTGGTCCGCAATGGCCCTGGTAATAGCCTGACGTATCCACCAGGTGGCATAGGTGCTGAACTTATACCCACGCCGGTACTCGAACTTGTCCACAGCCTTCATCAATCCGATGTTACCTTCCTGGATAAGGTCGAGAAACTGGAGCCCTCGATTGGTATACTTCTTTGCAATACTGACAACCAGA
>JABXKU010000097.1 GCA_013619105.1 Desulfuromonadales bacterium | reverse complement strand
CTTCTCCTCAGTAACCAGTATCCGCAACACCAGTCTGCTGGTTGCCGTCCTCACCTTGCTGGCGGTAGGTGCGGTGATCTTCCTCATTGCACGCCGAATTGTTAGCGCAATTCAAGCGGGTGTCCATTTCGCCGAAACCATAACGGCTGGCGACACCAGCCAGCGCATGCAACACAAGAGCGAGGACGAAATCGGCCAACTGGCGGCATCCCTCAACCAGATGGCGGAAGGTCTGGCGCAGAATGCCCAACTGGCGCAGGAGATTGCCGCTGGCAACCTCAATGTCGAGGTCAAACTGGCCTCGGACAAGGATCTGTTCGGCAAGGCCTTCCAGCAGATGGTCGGCCAGCTCAACGAGGTACTGGGGGAGACTCAGACAGCTGGGGAGCAGATCGCCAGTGGCTCTCTCCAGGTTTCGGACTCTAGCCAGACCCTTTCCCAAGGGGCTACCGAATCGGCCGCCTCCATGGAGGAAATCAGCGCCTCCATGACCCAGATGGCCTCCCAGACTGCCCTCAACGCCGACAACGCCAAACAGGCCGACCAACTGGCCAACCAGGCCCGCAGCGCCGGAGAACAGGGCAACAACCAGATGGCGGAGATGATGCAGGCAATGGCCGAAATCAACGACTCCGGCCAGAGCATCTCCAAAATTATTCGAGTTATCGATGAAATTGCTTTTCAAACCAATCTGCTCGCTCTGAACGCTGCTGTCGAAGCGGCCCGAGCCGGCCAGCACGGCAAGGGCTTTGCCGTCGTCGCGGAGGAAGTTCGTAACCTGGCGGCTCGCAGCGCTAAGGCCGCCAGGGAAACGGCCGAACTCATCGAGGGGTCGGTGGCTAAAACTGAAAACGGTACCCATATTGCCAATGGCACAGCTAACGCGCTGAAAGAAATCGTCGACAGCGTTGGCCAGGTCTCCGATCTGATCGGCGAAATATCCGCCGCCTCCAGTGAGCAGTCCGAGGGCATTTCGCAGGTCACCCAAGCCCTTAGCCAAATTGATCAGGTAACTCAGACAAACACCGCTAGCGCCGAAGAAAGTGCCGCAGCGGCTGAAGAACTGTCGAGCCAGGCCGACCATTTGCGGCAGATGCTGTCCCGTTTCAAGCTCAAGGGGCAGAACACCACCCCCCAGCTGTCCGTTGCAGGCGGGTACCAGCAGAAAGGTGTCGCCCCGCGGTTTCTGGCTGCCAACACGGTAGGGGGAGATAACGACCCTCGCCAGATGATTGCTCTCAACGACAACGAATTCGGCAAATACTAGCTGCACCGAGCAGGCGCCTGGCAATCGCTGGCAACTGCATCCGGTTCCGCATATCGAACCGCCGTCGCGCAACTACCCCGCAGAAACCTGCGGGGTAGTTTTTTTGCATCGTCGCGACAGAATATTTGTCATCCAGTCGAATTACTAGCGACCAGGACGGTGACTTGGTTATCGAAACGGGCTAGAGCCATCCTTCGCCAAGGCATCCGTTGCACTTGTCAGTTGAATCCGCCATTCATTAACTAAATAACTTTAGGTGTTAAACAAACAAAAGGCCCCCACCAAACGGTGGAGGCCTTTTGCTTATTGCATGTCATGCCTTGAGCTAGGCGCAGTGTTTCGGGCCACGCTTCAGCTGAACAAGGTCGGCCCCAAGAGCTTCGGCGATCTGCTTTAACTCACTCATGCGCATGTGCTTGCCGTACACTTTAAGGTTAACATCCGCAACGGCCCCGATGAGGAAACGAGGGTTTTTCGAGCCGTCCACAAACTTCTTGCGTTCCCGATAAAAAATTGTTCCTGCCATAGTGTCCTCCTACTGCTTAGGTGTACCGCTCTGAATAGCGGTAGATACAGTTGAAATCACATAATACCACCAAACCACCGAAGGATATGACCTGACCATCGATTCAGTGATCTTTCGAGGGCATTGCAATGAGACAGGATAAGGTCGTATGATTAAAAAAAATGGCGTCGCAAAAAGTCCGCCCTATGGCGTTACGTCTTTTTTCCAGGACCTCGACATACGAGATGTAGGCCTTCGCTCCTGAAAAAACACCAGGCCTTGTAGGTCGATATTTTTATTTAGTCATCTTATAAGTTTTTGCGAATACATCAAAATCAAATTGTTACAGCGGTTCAATATCGTGTAATTCTAGGATCTTCTGCCTAGTGCAAATATCTTTAGGAGCCCGTTTTGTCTCAGCCCGATTATCTGCAACTCCTCGATCATCTCTATGATGGCCTCTATTTCGTCGATCCTCAGCGAAAAATCACTTTTTGGAATCGTACCGCTGAGCAGATTACGGGATTTACCGCCGACGAGGTGATCGGTAGTCACTGTTACGATAATATCCTTAACCATGTCGATGCTGACGGGAACGCTCTATGTGAAAGCGGTTGTCCGATGGCCAAAGCGATGGATACCAATGCCAGCATCGAGTCGGAAGTCTATCTGCGGCACAAACAGGGACACAGGGTGCCCGTGGCGGTGCGTATTCGCCCGTTACCCGGGGCTGAGGGCCAGGTTCTTGGAGGAATTGAACTGTTTCAGGACCTTAGCGAAAAGACCGGTGTGCTGCTGCAGTTGGAGGAATTACGGCAACTGGCGCTGGTCGATAGTCTGACCGGCCTGGCCAATCGCAATTATTTTGAGCGGGAAATTGAGGTCCATCTGCAGGAGCAGGCTCGTTATGGATGGCCTTTTGGTTTGTTGTTCGTTGATATCGACAACTTTAAGCAGGTCAATGATAATTATGGCCATGAGGTCGGTGATCGAGTGTTGCAGATGGTGGCCAGAAACCTCAAGCATATCTGCCGGCCCTTTGATGTGTTTGGTCGCTGGGGTGGTGAAGAATTTATCGGATTGGTGCGCAATATTCAAGGCCCGGAGATGAAGGTTATTGCAGAGAGGCTGCGCATGCTGATTGAAAACTCTCAGCTGCAACAGGGTGATGGTTTCGTGGGCGTTACGGTTTCCGTTGGCGCAACCCTGGCGCGAGTCGGAGATACGTTGTCCGATCTTGTTAAAAGGGCGGATGAACTGATGTACCGAAGTAAAAACAAGGGGAAGAACTGTGTGACTACAGATTTTTAAAGGTTTTCAGTTAAACACATTAAAAAAGCCCCGCCGGTTAATTTCGGCGGGGCTTTTTTAATGTGGTGCTCTGGCAAAAAAGTGGGTCAGCAGAGAATAACGCAGTTGCGGCCTTTCTCTTTGGCCCGATACATAGCCTGGTCGGCGCGTTTTATCAGTGCTTCAATGGAATCATCTCTATGATCAAGCAGGGCGACCCCGATACTGATGGTAATAGAAAGAGTCTTACTGATCTTCGTTAGAGGCATGGACTCAACGGCCGTGCGCAATCGTTCTGCGGTGAGCAATGCGTCTTCCTGGCTGGTTTGTACCAGCAGCGCGGCGAATTCTTCGCCGCCGAAGCGTGCAAAAAGGTCGGTTTCTCGCAGAACCTTGTGGGCTTTTTCCGTTAGGTTCTTTAGCACCTCGTCGCCGGCATCGTGGCCAAAAGTATCGTTAACCTGTTTAAAATAGTCGATGTCGAGCAGCAGCAGGCAGAGGGGGGCTCCGTAACGCACACTGCGGGCCAGTTCTTCCTTGCCACGGTTGATGAAATAACGGCGGTTTTTGGCTCCGGTCAGGGAGTCGGTTATGGCCAGATTGCGCAACTTGTTTTCCATGCGTTTGCGCTCAGAGATATCGCGGCAGATGCTCAGAATGGCCGGCAGACCATCGTATTCGATGCGTCGGGAGTTGGTCCAGACCAGCAGTTCATGGTTGTCTTTGCTAAGATGATGAGCCTCAAAGGAGGCTTGGCCGTCTCGGTCGATCTTTGTTAGTAACTTTGGTGAGCTGACGGCCGTTTGAGTCACTTTAAGCTGCTCAGGTGACATGCTCAGCAGCTCCTCGCGGTTGTAGCCAAGGCGCTCACAGGCTAGCCGGTTGACATCCAGCAGCCGCCCGGAATAGTCGTGGATGAACACCGCGTCGCCGGCCGAGTCGAAAAAAGTCCGGTATTTGCGGACCGATGACTTCAAAGCGTCCTGCAACAGTTTGCTGTCGGTGATATCCCGGGCGATGGCAAATATTTCCTGCCGGTCTCTATCGGCGGAAGAATTCCACGAAAACCAGCGATAGCGGCCGTCCTTGCAACGTAGGCGATTTTCCGAGCCGGAGGTCTGTTGTCCCAGCAGTAAGCGTTCCTCCGTTTCGATGACGTTGGCAAGGTCGTCCGGATGAACTAGGTCTAACCACGGTTTACCTCGCAGTTCAGAAATATTCCAGCCTAGGGTGCGGGTCCAGGAAGGGTTGAAGTCCTTGATGTCACCGTCGAAGCCGATCACACACATCAGATCGAAAGAGGCTTCAAAGATCCGCTGGCGGTCGTCCATGGCCAGTCTGCCTTCGGTTATGTCGCGGATATTAGCCGCGACATAGCTGATATAGCCCATTTTTTCGTGCACCGGGTGAAAGGTGATGGCGCATAGCCGACGGCCGGTCACGGGAAAGGTAATCCAGCGTTCGTAGCGGACAGTCTCTCCATTGAAAGCCCGAATTAAATGAGGCTTGATGGAGCGATCAAAGTTTTCTGAGTCCAGTAAGTCAGAGATCTTCTGACCTAAAATGTCCTGTCGGTCTTTACCAAAGGAATGCAGGTAACTATCGTTGACCGTACGGTAGATATAATCACGGTCAACCAGAGCCACCAGGTCGGGAGTCGAGGAAACGATTCCTTGGTAGTGCTCCAGGTCATTGTTGGCTTGTTGCAGAGCTTGGGTCCGTTCTTCAACCCTGGCTTCCAGCGCATGGTTGGCCTGATGCAGGACGGCCAGTTGCTTATGGGCTACAGCCAATTCCGTCACAAGTTGCGACCGAGCCTTGTCAACATCCGTTGCCATGGAAATCCTTATATCGTGAATTTCGTACTACTCGATTTGCAAACCTTGAACACGGTTTAGTTGCCATAATGCGTCGAGCCGGCGACCGTGAATTATTGCAACCTATTGTAACAACAATGCGTTGCGGACCGAAATAAAAAAACACGGCAACCGTAACACATGATCATCCGTAGTTCTATATTTGTTGCTGGCAGAGGAAAAGGGGGTCAATTCTCCCACCTATTGGTTCGATGAGATTGCCGCTTTTATGGCTGTGATTCCCTTACACTTGTTGTGGGCAAGTTATTGGTGCGGTCACAGACCTGCATCAATCTCGCTCTGTTTTGGGTCGGTATAGTAGCAGAAGGGACTTAATCGATGGTCAGTTTAAAGGGACATCAGTGTGGTGCTGTCTTTCTGTAAGGCCAGTGAGCAAGGCAGAAGGTAGCCGTTTCCCGAGGCCAACAGAGCGGCAATCGATTCAGGAGGGACGGGCTTGCTGAATAGGTAACCCTGCATTTCATCGCAGAGGTGGTCGGTCAAAAAATCCCGCTGACAAGGTGTCTCAACCCCTTCAGCCACGACCCGTAGCCCAAGGCTTTTAGCCATGGCGAGGATAGTGTGGACGATGGCCGTATCGTTTTCGTCGACCAGCAGGCCGTCGACAAACGACCGATCGATCTTGATTTCGTCAATAGGAAATCGTTTCAAATAGCTCAGGGATGAGTAGCCGGTGCCAAAATCATCCAAGGAAATCAGCAACCCAAGTTTTTTGAGTTGCTCCAGTTTGGCAATGTGTACTTCTACGTCCTGCATCAGGACGCTCTCCGTCAACTCCAAACCCAGGTAATAGGGGGCCAGCCCGGTATTGTCAAGAATCCGTTCGGTTTTTTCGAACAGATCCTTCTCCAGAAACTGTTTGCCTGAGATGTTGACCCAGACCCGTATCGTAGGTAATCCCATTTCCTGCCAGGCTCTGGCTGTGCGACAGACTGTCTCCAGAATCCACTCGCCGACTTCCTTGATCCAGCCTGTTTCTTCCAGAATTGGTACGAACTGGTCAGGAGGGATTGGATCGGCCCCTTCCGGAGTCCAGCGCAGCAGGGCTTCCAGACCGATAATCCGGCCGCTGGCGGTTTCGATTCGCGGTTGGTAGTGCAGATGAAAGCTTCGATTGATTACTGCCTGCTGAAGCAGTTTTTCCTGTTTCATCCGTTGCAGAATAGACTCTTCCATGCTGGGGGCGAAGAAACTGAAGCAGTTTTTACCCTTTTTCTTACTTTCGTACATGGCCGTATCGGCTTTTTTTAATAGTTCGTCACCGCAGCTGCCGTCTTTAGGAAACATGGCAATGCCGACGCTGACGCTGGTCAATAGCTCGTTGCCTGCGATGGAGAAGGGCTGCTCAAAGGACTGCACCAGTTTTCTGACCCGCCTCATAACCCCCTCGGTGCTGTTGACGTCTCGCAGTACCATGATGAATTCATCGCCATAAAGGCGGCCGACCGTATCGGTGTTGCGCATCGTTGCCGAAAGACGGCAGGCTACTTCCTTGAGAAGAAGGTTGCCACCGTCGTGACCGAGGGTGTCATTGACGGACTTGAAGTTGTCGAGGTCGAGTAGAATGACCACCAGGTGTTGCCCGTGACGTTGCTCAAAGACGATCGCCTGTTTCAGACGGTCCAGAATCAGAGTCCGGTTGGGTAGACCGGTCAGGCTGTCGTAATTGGCCTGGTGAATCAATTGCTGCTCGATCAGTTTGCGCTCGGTAATGTCCCGGATCACCGCCAGTACGAACCGCTCACCGCCGACTCTTCCTTCAGAGAGGGATAGCTCGGCAGGAAAAGTTTCGCTGTTTTTGCGCAGCCCTTGAAATTCCAGAGTTTTGCCCATGGCCATCGGCGGTTTGGAGCCGGCAAAAAAACTGCGGATGTTCTGGCTGTGGGCCAGATGGTAATCGTCAGGCATCAGCCTTTCTACCGGCAGGTTAAGGATCTCCTTTTTGGAGTGGCCGAAGATGCGCTCCGCCCCAGGATTAAAGAGGGTGATGTGGCCGTTTTTGTCGATGGCCACCATGGCGTCCTTGCTCGATTCAACGACGGTGCGGAACAGGGTTTCGCTGCGGCGCAGGGCCGATTCGGCCTGCTTGATTTCGGTGATGTCCCAGAATACCTCAAGCACCGCAGTCGGGTGCTGTTGCTGATCCCATTCGATAACGTTTGACGAGGTCTTGAAGGTGTGTACATCACCCTTGACGCTAGAAACAGTGAGGATATGTTGGTGGGGGTTGCCATCCGTCAGCGCGGCCTTGGTAGGGCAGGAAGAATGTTTGAAACCGGTCATGTCCAGCTCGTAGAGGGCGCAACATTTCTTGCTGAGCAGCACTTCGCCGAAAATTTTGTATGCGGCCTCGTTGGCCCAGATGATGTTGAGATCCTTGTCCACCACCCGGATCGGATCGTTGATGGAGTGAAGAATCGCTTGCAGCTTTCTCTCGCTTTCGCGCAGTGCCCGTTCCGTTTCAATACGTTGGGTGACGTTACTGGCCTGTTCGACAACGGCGTCGATCAGGCCTTCGTTGTTAAATAGAGGAAAGGAGCGAATTTCCAGATAACCGTGTTCTTGGGTGTGTTTGATACGGTTGGTTGGTTGACCATTAGCGAAAACGTCCCGCACATGGCAGGTTTCGCACAGGGTGTTTTGTCCCGGGTAAAAGGTTTCGTAGCAAAGAGCACAGTTCAGGCGCTTCTCTTTCGCTACATGGGAAAATATGCCCTGCCAGTTACATGCTTGAACGCGATAGTCCCGGTCGATAACTGCCAGGTGGTCCGGCATGTGCTGAAAGGTTTTGTTAAGGAGGTTGTTCTGCCGATGAAGCTGGGTTAATTCCCTGGTTAGTTTGCGCAGCCTCAGTTCAACAAATGCCCAGGCCAGGAGGGCGAGAAATCCACTTAATGCGAGGGTGTGTCCCCGGCTGAAATCTGCCCCCAGGTGTGTCTGCAGCCATTCGTGCAGAATCATACCGCTCGGGATAAGGGTCAGGGCAAAAAGCAGCGACAGGCGGCGCAAAAAAGCGTTTTTCCACTTTTGGCGGAATCGGGATATCACGGCTATCTGCCTCACGGGGGTAAAAGCAAGGTTGAGCAGATCGCCACCGATAGTGGGGCCTGCAAATCAGTAATGCCAAACTGGACTGAAAGCTTACGGTCCTTACTATATATCGAAC
>JABXKU010000027.1 GCA_013619105.1 Desulfuromonadales bacterium | reverse complement strand
GCTTTGCTCGGTTCTATCGTGGTTTTTTTTAGCTCGATAACTTCCAATTCGTTCATCACTCTTATTTTCTCGGTGTGTGCTTTCATTGTTGGTTCGACCATCGAAGAGGTGCTTTTTTACCTGCGGAGCAGCTTTGCCGCTAAGGAATTGGCTATTTCCGATTCGCTGCGTCATTTGCTCGACATCGTTTCTTATCTGGTGCCCAATCTTTCTGTTTTCGACTTTAAGACAGAAGCGGCACACGGTTTGATGATTGGGTTGGATCGTTTCGGTTGTTCCCTCGCTTATGCGGCTGTTTACATAACCGTTCTGCTGTCGCTTGCATCGCTCATTTTCTGTCGCCGGGAGTTTAATTGATGGGGCGGCTGTTCCTGCTGATCGCATTGCTTTTGTCTCTGGTTGCGCACATTTTCGTGAGCCGGCAGGTTTGGGATACGCGGGCTGAGGTAAGGCGATCAGGGGAGGCAGCCTATGTACTGCCTTCCAGGTTCAGTCGCATACTGGCTCTTGGATATCAGGGTCTTTTTTCCGATTATCTGTTTTTAAAGACCTTGACCTTCTATGGCGAGCGGCAGATGCTGCAAAAACCCCTCAGTGAGGACGACTGGCATTATCTTGTCACCAGTCTCGATGTGGTGACCGATCTGGATCCTTACTTTTTCGATCCCTACATTTTCGCTGAAGGAGCTATGGCTTGGGAGGGAAAGATAGACGAAGCCAACAAGCTCCTGGAAAAAGGATGGCGGTACCGCGATTTTGATTGGCGAATACCTTATTTCATCGGTTTCAATTACTTTTATTTCCTTCATGATTACGAAAAGGGCGGCTACTATATTATGGAGGCCGCCAAACTGCCAGGTAGCCCAAGGTTTTTGCCGACGCTGGCGGCGCGGCTTACCTTTTACGGAGGCAAGTCCGAAACAGCCATTCATTTCCTGATGGGAATGCTAGCGGATACCGAAGACCCCTCTTTTCGCGCTACTCTAAAAATGCGACTCCTTGCCCTGGAAGGGGCTGCCGAGTTGGAGAAGGTGATCCAGCGTTTCAAGAATGACCATGGTCGCTTTCCTGGTGACGTCCAGGAACTTGTCACTAGTGGATATATTGATGTGTTGCCAACAGATCCATATGGGGGCCAGTGGATTCTTCTGAGCAGTGGCAGGGTGTTCAGTACCAGTAAGTTTGCCAACGCACAGAACAAAAAATGAACGCAGTTGATCTTCCCCGCTTTATATTGGTTTGCCATAATCCTACCGCCCGGTCCAATTTAAACCATGTCGCCTGTTGTGCCACCCACATCCGCTGAAAATTCAACAACTTTATAGCCTTTTTCCTGAAGCCAGCGACAATCGCTATTGATTTGAAAGGAAGTCCATGCCGGCGTCTCTGGTCTTTGCTATCTTTATTTTCGGCACTATCATCGGCTCGTTTCTCAACGTCTGCATCTGCCGAATTCCGGCTGGACAGTCGGTCATATCGCCTGCTTCCCGTTGTCCGCAGTGTGAAAAAGCCATCCGATGGTACCAGAATGTGCCGGTGTTGAGTTTTTTGCTGTTGCGCGGCCGCTGCAGCAATTGCGGTGTGGCTATCTCAAAACGCTACCCGCTGGTCGAAGCGTTGACCGGGATGCTGTTCGTCTGGATTTACCTGTGCTTCGGCTGGCAGTTGGCCACCCCTGTTTACTGGCTGTTTGTTGCCGCCCTGGTGGTCATAACCTTTATTGACCTGGATCACCAGATTATCCCCGATGTCATTAGTTTGCCCGGAATTGTGGTCGGCTTTTTAACGGTGCTCTTAATCCCCTGGATTTCCTGGTACGATTCCCTGCTCGGTATTCTGCTGGGTGGAGGCAGTTTGTGGCTGGTTGCCGAGGTCTATCATCGCCTAACCGGGCAGGAAGGCATGGGCGGTGGCGATATTAAACTGTTGGCAATGCTGGGAGCTTTTCTGGGCTGGAAGGCCGTGTTGCCGGTAATATTTTTTGGATCGCTGGCGGGGTCTCTGGTCGGTGTGCCTCTGATGTGGCTCAAGCGTGCGGATGGCAAACTGGCTATTCCTTTCGGTCCCTTTTTGGCCTTGGGCGGCTTGGTGTATTTACTCTGGGGGCAGCAACTGCTGGTGTGGTACCTAGGTTTGTGTCAAAGGTAAAACTATCCTGGCTTGGGTAGCTTTTAGCGATAAGGACAGGATCGACCCGTTGGGGCAATCGGGAACTGGCCGCCTTGACGCGGGTCAGGGCCTGGCATTCATAGTGCAATCCCTGTGCTTGAAGTATTTTAATTTTGTTGACAGTATTTTTCATTGCCCTATAATTGCCATCATTGTAATGTTTTCGGTACTGTTCACGTTGGTATTTAGTTTTTTATAGTTCTGCTGGTGGTGGTCTGCTTGGGTTTTAAAAGAGCATCGTGTTTGATCCAGCAGCACATATGATGTCTGTAATCGGAACAGTGCTCAGTGTCTGGCATGTACTTTGCTCTAGAAAGTGATCCATGCTGGTTGTTTGATGAGGGTGCTGCTCGCCCTGCTTGCTTACCATCCATTTTAGGGCCTCGGGTGGCAACTGCGCGATACCAAGGTTCAACAATTGATAACCGCCCTTGACCGCTTTAAGCTGCACCAGCTTAACGGAACTGGACCCGACATCATTCGGAATCTGGTGGAAAACCAGAAGATCAAGACAAAAAATGTCGTTGCTTCCGTATCTGGCCATTCGGTCATAATTCGCAAAATCTCTATGCCGGTGATGACCGAGGACGAAGTTGAGGCCTCTATCGAGTGGGAAGCCGAGCAGTTCATTCCTTTTGAAATCTCCGAAGTAAATCTCGATTTTCAGATTATCGGTCCAGACCCCAAAGATCCTGCTCAGATGAATGTTATTCTGGTGGCGGCGAAAAAGGATTTTGTCAATGAAGGGCTCGCCGTATTCCATGAGTGTGGATTACACCCGGTTGTGTTGGATATCGACTCCTTTGCCATCGAAAATGCTTTTCAGGCCAATTACGATGTGGACGAAGGGGAAATTATTGCCTTGATCAATGTTGGCGCCAACACTATGAATGTCAACGTTCTTAAAGAAGGCGTTTCCGTCTTCACCCGAGATATTCAAACCGGCGGCAATATGTTCAATGAGGAAATACAGAAGCGCCTAGGCATCAACAGCGAAGAAGCCGAACAAGCCAAGCTCGGTGGAGAAGTTGGTGAGATCGATGCTGCCGTTCTGGCTGAAGTCATGAGTGAGGCTGCCGATACACTGGCGCAAGAAATTCAGCGTTCCCTCGATTATTTTTCTGCGACATCGACCGATGACAAGGTAACTCGACTGCTGATCAGCGGTGGTGTTTCAAAAACCTCCGGGATAGATCAAGCTTTTGAGCAGCGTCTCGGCGTGCCCGTTGAGATTCTGGACCCCTTTCGTCGCATTGAGGTGGACGAGGACCTTTTTGATCCTGCCTATGTACAGGCTGTTGGCCCCCTCTTTGCCGTCGGGGTAGGACTTGCCATGAGGAGGTTGGGCGACAAATGATTCGTATCAATCTGCTACCAGTTAGAGCTGCCCAGAAAAAAGCCAGGCTGCAGGGCCAATTGGTCGTGCTGGTGCTGAGCTTGGTTGTGACTTGTTTGATTTGTGGAGGCCTCTATACGTCCATCGCGGTGAAGATTTCTGCAGAGAAAAAGGAAATTGCCAAGATCGATAAAGAGCTTAGACGACTTAGAAAAGCCCTGGGCGAGGTAGCCCAGTTCAAAAAGTTACAAAAAGAATTTCAGGGTAAGCTCGATGTGCTGGCTCAATTGCAGGCCAAAAAGACCGGTCCAGTGCATCTGCTCGATGAATTAAGTCGGGTTCTGCCAGACAAGCTGTGGCTCTCTTCTGTCAAAGAGTCCGGTGGGAGTGTATCGATCAAGGGGGTCGGGCTGAACGAAGAAACCGTTGCTCGCTTTATGGGCGATCTGGAGGCCTCTCCCTATTATCAGCAGGTGGAACTCACGGTTACCGAGCAGACCAAACAAGGTAACCTAAAACTACAGAAATTTGATATTTCATGTCGGGCCGAGACGCCTGCTGCGCCAAAAACCAAATAGCTGAAATATAAAGGGTTGGGCGATATGCATCCTACCATAGAAAAGATTTTCAACTGGCCTCTGTATCAACGAGTGCTGCTGCTCTCGGGAGTGGTTGCGCTTATTTTGGCAGGGTTTGTATATTTTGTTTATCTCGAGAAACATAAAGATTATGTCAAGCTCGAGGAAACAAAGAATACGCGCTTGGCTAAGTTGCAGGAGGATCAGCGGATTGCCGACAATCTGCCCAAGTTCAAAAGTGAATATGAGAGCATGAAGCGCAAGCTGGATCGCGCTTTGGCAGAGCTGCCAAATAAGAAAGAAATCCCGACTTTGCTGACCAGCATTGCGTCTTTGGCTAAAGACAATGGTCTAGATGTACTGCGGTTTAAACCTGGCAAGGAAAAATCTCAGGGGTTTTACGCTGAGGTGCCGGTTAGTCTTAAGTTGGTCGGTTCATATCACGAAGTCGCTATGTTTGTGTATGACGTAAGTAATTTAGCACGAATTGTTAATGTCAATAATCTTAAGTTAGACTCCCCTAAGGTGCAAGGGGGTAGGAATCTGTTGTCGATCGAGTGTTTGGCGACCACCTTCCGTTTTATTGAGGGCGGTACCGTGCCTACGAAAAAGAAGAAAAGGAAGAAACGATGAGACGCTTAGCCTTCCTTACCGGACTTTTGTTTATGACGTTTCTGCTTTCGGGCTGTGGCAAGGAAGCCCCTCTGTCAGAACAGACGGTTGCTAAAAAGAGCAAGGCGAAGGTTGGGGCAAAAAAGCAGGCTCTGCAGGTAAAGGCTCCAGAGATGGAACCTATCGTCCCTAAATATGTTTATGATGCGGACGGTCGTCGCGATCCCTTTTTGCCTCTAGCGCAGATTCGCAAACCAATTTCCGAAAGTGGTCTGCCGCTGACACCGTTGCAGAAGTTTGACCTTGGCCAGTTTCGCTTGATCGGAGTGATCATCGGGCGCAATGAACCGATGGCCATGGTAATGGCACCGGGTGGCAAAGCCTATGTTCTGAAACGGGGGATTAAGATCGGTAAGAATGCGGGTCAGGTTATCGATATCCGGGAAGATGCGGTTGTTATAGAGGAACGGTTCTATGATTTTGCTGGCGAATACCGAACGAGTGTGCAGGAGATTCAACTTCCCAAGCGGCAAGGAGTATAGTGAGATGCGGCATATGCTATGGAGCCTGTCAGGCGTGCGATTGGCCAGTTTTTTCCGTCTGCTTTGTTTAATACTGGCTGCGACATGTTTATTGCAGGTCGCCGTGGTTCAGGCTAAACCAGCGAACGAAGTAATGGCCAAACCCGCTACCGAGGTTAAATCCGTCGATATTCTGGATGGCCAGGTACTGTTGATGACTGACGGAACCATCGGTAAATATCGCCACTTCAGTCTCGGTGTTCCGCCGCGTCTGATTGTTGATCTGTACGATATCAAGCCGGGTTCTGTGCAAAAGTCCTATGCTTTAAAGGGCGACTTTCAGGGACTGAGGGTCGGAGTGTATCCGAGCAAAACTCGGTTTGTGTTTGATACAGTTAACGAGCAACTGCCCGAATATACTGTTTCATCAACGGGTCAGGCGGTTCAGGTGGCCTGGAATGAAAAACCCATTGTGAGCGAGGTGGTTCCGGCATCGCAAGAGGAGGTCCCGCTAATCGAAGGGGAACCGGTAACCGTTACCGCTATCGACTTTAAAGCAGACGATGGTCAGTCGGTCTTGACCCTGACGCTTTCTGATTTGGCAACCCTGCTTGAACCTGTGGCCGAAGGTGACATGGTTCGTTTTGGAATCAAAAATGCCGAGATCAGTCGAGCACTACGTCGTGCAGTCGATCCGTCGAGTTTTCCTAGCGCCATACGTCTGGTGACGCCTTATACTGTATTTGCTAACGGTATTCAGGATGTACGTTTTGCCGTGAAGTTAAAGGGGCCTGTTCCTTATAAGCTGCAAAAAGAAGGCAATATCGTTCGCTTCATTGTGGAGGATGGACCCTTTGCCGAGCTGGCTCCTGCTGCGTTATCTACCCAACGGGTGCCGGTAGATCGGTTGGCTCCGGGTTTTTCTGCAAAAGCCGAGCAGGTATTTGTCGCTGAAGATAGTGCCATTGAGACGGCTGATTCTAATTCCTTTGCACCCACAGTTAGGTCCAATAGTTCTCCTAACCTTATTCAAAAACCAGGGTATGCTGGGCAGAAGATCAGTTTGGTTTTTGATGATGCCAACATCGGCAATATTCTGCAATTAATCGCCGAAGTCAGCGACCTCAATATTATCGCTAGCGACGATGTTAAGGGGTCCATTACTCTGCGACTGGTGGATGTGCCTTGGGACCAAGCCCTTGATTTGATTATGGATATCAAGGGGCTGGGAATGCTGCGCGAAGGTAACATCGTGCGCATCATGCCTAAAGAGCGGATTCGCAAGATGCAGCAAGAAGAGTTCACCGCCAGTCGTGCACTGGAAAAAATGGAAGACCTGGTCACGGAAGTGGTGACGGTAAACTATACCGATGTTGGTTCAGTCGCTTCGAAGAGTGGCAAGCGCTTGACTGAGCGTGGCAGCATTATCGAAGATGTTCGCGATAAAAAACTAATTATTACTGATGTTCCGTCGGCGGTCGCCAGTATCAAACAGCTGGTCGCGCTGCTCGACACACCGGAACGGCAGGTTTTGATCGAGGCCCGCATTGTTGAGGCTAGTTCTACCTTTTCCCGGGATTTGGGGGTGAACTGGGGGATCACTTACGATAACAATCCATCCGGTACAAGTAGCTTAGTTGCAGATACCGGCATGGGTGGCAGTTTTGCCCTTAACCCGGCGAGTCTGGCGGCCGGTAGCGCCGGTTTTGCCTCGGACTTTACCTTCGGGCGGGTCGGCCTCGACAAGCTGATTCTCGACTTACGCATTGCTGCTCTGGAGCAGTCCGGCCACGGACGTATTGTTTCCACACCCCGTGTCACCACCCTGAACGGTGAGGAAGCGGAAATTTCTCAGGGGACCGAGATTCCCTACACCACTACGAGCGATGAGGGGACTAAAACCGAGTTCAAGAAGGCCGAACTAAGCCTGAAGGTAACCCCTGAAATCAATCCGGACGGTTCGATCTTTTTGGAAATCGAAGCCAAAAACGACTCTCGGGGCGCTACGGTACCGACCGGCCTTGGTTCAGCACCGGCTATCGATACCAAACAGGCCGAAACCAAGGTGCTGGTACAGGACGGTGAAACTACGGTCATTGGTGGAATCTTCATCGAGGACCAGCAGGAGGCCGATGGCGGTGTTCCCTGGTTGCAGCACATTCCGGTACTTGGTTACCTCTTCAAGAGCCATTCGGTCAGCAATGAGCGTCGTGAACTGTTGATCTTCATCACGCCACGCATTTTGGACTAGTAAAACCGTTTCAACTCATCTATTGTTTTTAGCATTTCTAAAAGGACAGGTGCCCGCCTGTCCTTTTTTTCGAGTTAAGGGAAAGGCAGAACAGAATCATGGAATTACGTTATCTAACGGCAGGCGAATCCCACGGTCCTGGCCTGACCGCCATTGTTGAAGGGATACCCGCCAATCTAGAATTGTGCGTTTCTGATATTAATCGCCACTTAGCGAGACGTCAGGAAGGTTATGGCCGTGGTGGTCGAATGCAGATCGAACGGGATCAGGTGGTCTTTATGTCTGGCGTACGCTGGGGCAAGACCCTTGGCTCGCCGATTACTCTCTCGATTCAGAACAAGGACTGGGAAAATTGGCAGAAAGCCATGTCTTCGGCCGCGGAGGATCGGCAGCAGGATATCGCCATCACCCATCCGCGTCCTGGGCACGCCGATCTAAGTGGCGTGATTAAATATCGGCAGGATGATGCCCGCAATATCCTAGAACGGTCCAGCGCCAGGGAGACGGCGGCTCGTGTTGCCGTTGGAGCCCTGTGTGCGACATTTTTGCGTGCTTTGGGTATCGAGGTGTTCGGCTATGTCACCGAGATTGGCGGCGTTTGTGCTGACGCCAAAGTTGACGACTACCGAGAGCGCTTTGAACGCAGTGAGATCTCACCCTGCCGCACCTATTGTGCGACCGCCGAACAGGCAATGATCAGCGCTATTGATGCCGCCAAGGCGGCTGGGGACTCTCTAGGGGGTGTGGTTGAAGTGGCCGTGCTGGGTCTGCCGGTTGGTCTCGGCTCTCACGTCCATTGGGACAAGCGTCTCGACGGTCGGTTAGCTGCAGCGGTTATGAGCATCCAGGCTTTCAAAGGGGTCGAAGTGGGTCTCGGTTTCGAGGCAGCGCGTCGTCCCGGTAGCCAGGTTCATGATGAAATTATCCAACAGGGCGAGCAGATCCGCCGGAGAACTAATCGTGCTGGCGGTCTTGAGGGGGGCATGACTAACGGGGAAGCCCTGGTAATCCGCGGAGCGATGAAACCGATTCCGACCCTTTACCAGCCCTTGCAGACCATCGACCTTAAATCCAAAGAACCTTTTGCTGCCGTGGTCGAGCGCTCCGATGTTTGTGCCGTGCCGGCTGCGGCCGTGGTGGCTGAGGCGGTGGTGGCTATTGAAGTGGCTTCGGCGATGTTACAGAAATTTGGCGGCGATGCCATGGAAGAGATTCGCCAAAATCTTGATGCTTATCAGCAATATGTCCAAAACTTCTAAAAAATCCATTATCCTGGTCGGTTTCATGGGGGCTGGTAAGAGCACCGTCGGTCGCGATCTGGCTAATCTGTCAGGCCTGCCATTGGTCGATCTCGATGCCTTGATTGTGCAACAGCAGGGAGATACCATCCCGAACATCTTTGCTGACCAGGGTGAGGCCGTCTTCCGTCGCTATGAAACTGAAGCCCTGCGTTCCCTGAGTGATACTTTCCCGGTTATTCTGGCAACGGGCGGTGGCATTGTTGGCCATCAGGAAAACTGGCAGCTTATGCGGCGTTTGGGCCCAGTTATTTATCTTCGAGCCAATTGGGATACCCTCCGTTCCCGGCTGGCTGGTTCAACGGATCGCCCGCTGGCGACCGCCGGGCGGGACGAAGCCGATATTAAAAGTCTTTGGCGGCAGCGCCTGCCCCTTTACGAGCAGGCTGATCTCATTGTCGATACCGATGGTCGGAAGGTCGATGAAGTGGTTCACGAAGTTTTATCAAAGGCAAAGTTTTGATGGCGAATAGGCTAGAACGTTTGACGGTTGGATTGGGAGATCGGGCTTACCCTATCTGGATCGGTCATGGTGTCCTTGACCGCCTTGGCGAGGCTCTTCAGGCGGTGGACTTTCCTCGTCAGGTGGCCATTGTCACTAGCCCGACCATCGCCGGCTATTATGGCGAAATTGTTCTACAAACTCTTGTCGATGCCGGGTTTTCTGTTTCGACCATTGTGATTCCTGATGGGGAAGAACACAAGAATTTCGTAACGCTACAAAAAATATTAGATGCCCTGATTAACCAGGGCTTCGATCGCTCATCCGGGTTGCTGGCCTTGGGAGGCGGAGTGATCGGTGATATGGTCGGGTTTGCCGCGGCGATTTATCTGCGCGGCATTGCCTTTGCCCAGGTACCGACAACTTTGCTGGCCCAGGTAGACAGTTCGGTGGGTGGTAAGACCGCCGTTAATCATCCCCTGGGGAAAAACCTTATCGGCGCCTTTTATCAGCCTCGCCACGTGCATATCGACGTAGCCACCTTGGCAACCTTGCCAACCAGGGAATTTGCTGCAGGTATGGCCGAAGTTATCAAGTACGGGGTGATCTGTGACCAGGAGTTCTTTCTTGATCTGGCTGAGCAACGAGAAGGGTTACGTCAACAGGACCCTGAATCGCTGATACGGACGGTAAAGAGATCTTGCCAAATCAAGGCGAATGTTGTAGAAATTGACGAAAAAGAGAGCTCTTTCAGGGCTATTCTTAACTTTGGCCACACCTTTGGCCATGCTGTAGAGTCCCTTGCGGGATACGGAACCTATCGGCATGGTGAAGCCGTTGCCATCGGTATGGTAGTCGCCGCTGAGCTTTCTCGCCGGCTTGAACTTTGTAGTTTGCAGGATGTTGCCGATATCAGGGAGTTACTTGTTTCTTTCGACTTGCCTGTCGATCCCCCCGCTTATGCTATTGCTGATTATATTGAAGCAATGCAACGCGACAAAAAGGTCAAAGAGGGGGTGTTGCGTCTGGTGCTCAACCGAGGCATAGGTGATTGCCTTTTTCAAGAAGTTCCCCAGCTCGATCTTCTGCTGACTGAAACGCTGAAGGCTGGCATATCCCGAGGATGATGCTATGGCGAATAATTCGGACGTTGCGCTATTGACCAAGATTGCCGGCTATGTCGAGATTCTGGCTAAAGATCCCCATTCTACAGTTTTTGTAACCCTTGGCGACGCTTATCGTCAGCTCGGCAGGCTGGACGAAGCCCTCGAGATTGTTCGTAAAGGGGTTCAGTTGCTTCCCTGGTTCAGCCCCGGTTACGTGGTGCTTGGCCAGATACTGATGGCTCGCGGGGAAAACGGAGAGGCGCTTGGTTGTTTCAATAAGGCCTTGACCCTGGATGGTGAAAGTATTGCCGCCTTTAAGGGGTTGGCGGCCATCTATTGTCAGAATGGCCAGGCCGACCTGGCGCGCCAGGTGCTGGAGAGAGCCGATCAAATTCATCCGGACAACAGTTCGATTCAGCATATGCTGAATCGCCTGTCCGCTGTTGCCGAAGAGTCCGCTAGCGCAGCTACAGATGCTCCTCTGGCTGACCCGAAAAAGACCGTTGAAGCGCCTATCGCCACCACGACGATTGCAGAACTTTTTGTTACACAGGGCCTACTGTCTCAGGCCTGCCAGGTCTATCGAGATATTCTGCAGGCGGATCCGGATAATGGCTTGGTTCGCGCCAAACTCATTGAGTTGGAAGGGCGTCTGACTTCCAATTCACAGCCTGAGGTTAGTGAGGCACAGGCATCTTTTGCCGCACCCGCCGCCCAAGCCGAACCGCTGGCCACTTTGCAGAGTTGGTTGGTTGCTGCACGCCTACGGAGGGAACATGTTCAAAAGTATTTTGCAGGACATCGTTGAAGAATCCGATGGCTATAGTGCCGTGCTCATGGGTTATGACGGCCTGGCGGTAGCTCAGTACGATCGGCCCTTCGAAGCGGGTGACCTCAACCCCTTTGCCGTCGAGTATGCCCACGTTCTGAAGGAAATGAAGGAAACTCTGGCCATTCTTAATACCGGCGAGATCGAGGAAGTAACGGTGCGCACGGAGCGTTTTCAAGTGCTTATTCGCGCTTTGACCGAGGATTACTTTGTTATCCTGACCATGGCTTGTAACGGCAACAGTGGCAAAGGGCGTTATCTGCTCTCCCGCGAGCTGTTTCGGTTGAGGGAGGAGTTGCGATGAGCAGCGCAGATATTCAGATCCTGGTTCTGCACGGTCCCAATCTTAATTTGCTCGGCACCCGTGAGCCTGAAGTCTATGGCAAGGACACGCTGAAGGATGTCGACAAGGGCTTGAGCCTTTTGGCGGGGGAACTAGGGGTTGGAATAGATACCTTTCAATCCAACCACGAAGGTGAGCTGATCGATCGGATTCACGCCGCTCGCGACCAGGGTATTGGCGGAATCCTCATCAACCCCGGCGGTTTGACCCATACCAGCGTCTCTCTAAGGGATGCACTGGCGGCGGTCGCTATTCCGGCCGTGGAGGTCCATCTCTCTAATGTGCATGCCCGTGAACCCTTTCGTCATCATTCTTACATCAGTTCAGTGGCGATAGGCCAGATCTGTGGTTTTGGGGTAGCCAGCTATCAATTGGCTCTGCGTGGTTTAGTCATGCATCTGAGCGGATGATTGTTGGTAATAACATGAATCAAGAAAGAGCCCACAGGGTACATAAACTGCTGGATGAGGCCGACCTGGAAGGTTTTCTGTTTCTTGACCGGACCAATCTGCGTTATCTTAGCGGTTTTACTGGCAGCGCTGGTGCTCTGTTGGTGACCCGTAAGGGGGCGACCTTTTTAACCGATGCCCGCTACACAACACAGGCTCGCCAGGAAGTTCAGGCGCAGAACATCTGCGAATATAGAGTGCAGCTCGACGGTATTCTCGCACAGGTCGATCAGCTTGGGTTACAGAGAATTGGTTTTGAAGCCGACAGCCTGCCCTATGCCATGGTTGAGCGCCTGCGGGAGAAAAGCCCTAGTGGCTGCCAGTGGCTGCCAGAAGCAGAGCGGTTACGGTCTCTACGGTGGTCTAAGGATCGCAACGAACTGAGCGCCCTTGAGCATGCAGCCTGCATATCAGCAGAGGCTTTCGAGGAAGTTCTGCCGATGATCCGCCCTGGTGTGGTTGAAAGAGAAGTCGCTCTAGAGCTTGAATTTGCCATGCGGCGGCTGGGCGCTGAGGAAAAATCATTTGACACCATCGTGGCCTCCGGCCGGCGCGGTGCCTTGCCCCATGGTGTCGCTTCCGATAAGGCCATTGCTTCGGGCGACCTGGTGACTATTGATTTTGGGGCCCGCTGGAACGGATACCATTCGGATGAAACGGTGACGGTCGCTGTTGGACCCGTTTCTACCAAGCTTCGGCAGATTTTTGACATAGTTCTTGAGGCCCACGACCGAGCCATGGATGCCATTCGGCCCGGTGTCCCTTTAAGGGATATCGACGACATTGCCCGGTCCTATATTCGAGAGCATGGCTATGGCGATTGCTTTGGCCACAGCCTCGGTCATGGGGTCGGGCTCGAGGTTCATGAACATCCGGTAGTTTCGGCCCAAACCGAAGTTCTTGCGGAAGAGGGCATGGTCATCACCATCGAACCTGGTATTTATATCCCCGATCTCGGCGGGGTACGCATCGAAGATATGGTTTACGTAACAGCTGACGGCCATCGGCGGATAACCCGTCTACCAAAGGAATTCAGACTGTTGCCCGCATGATGGATACATAGCGACCCTATTGGCATTTTGCAATAGGGCAGGACTTGGATGGTCCTATTTCTTATTGTGGCAAGGAGTGAAGTTTTATGGATATCAAGAACATCAAAGCACTGATTAGAATGGTAACCCAAACCGACATTACCGAATTTGAACTGGAAAGTGGTGGCGAAAAGCTGGTTATTCGTCGTGGTTCTGAAGTTGTGACAGCAAGTATGCCAGTAGCCCCGATGTCAGTTAATACACCTTCAATTGCTGCTGCTCCTGTTGTCTTGACAGAGAAGCCGGCCGAAGTGGTCGCCGTTGACGACGGTCTTGAAGAGGTAACATCGCCCATTGTCGGTACTTTCTATGGGTCTGCTTCTCCCGAATCCGACGTTTATGTTGAGGTTGGTTCGATCGTCGAAAAGGGTGAAACGCTCTGTATCGTCGAAGCGATGAAGCTGATGAATGAGATCGAAGCCGAATTCAAATGCAAGGTGGTTAAAGTTCTCAAGGAGAACGCCGAGCCCGTTGAATATGGCGATCCGCTATTCTTGGTTGAACGCCTTTAAACTAGTGGTTTCAGGCATCAGATCGCCTACTGTGGTTCATTAGGAATCAGGCGACTGACTTTTCGGAGATGATAGCTTTATGTTTCATAAGATTCTGATTGCCAATCGGGGTGAAATCGCCCTGCGTATCATCCGTGCCTGCAAAGAACTAGGCATTAAGACGGTTGCTGTTCATTCGGATGTGGACAGTGAATCGCTGCATGTCAAATTGGCCGATGAAAGTATTTGTATCGGCCCGGCCTCGAGCCTCGATAGTTACCTCAATATTCAGGCGATTATTAGTGCTGCCGAGGTCACCGATGCCGATGCTATTCATCCTGGTTACGGCTTTCTAGCCGAAAATGCCGAATTTGCTGAGATCTGCGGTAATTGCGGTATCACCTTTATCGGCCCCAGCCCTGAGAATATGCGTTTGATGGGCGATAAGATCACGGCTCGTCAGACCGTTACCAAGGCTGGCGTCCCGATTTTGCCGGGCACTAAAGATGCGGTAGAAAATATCGAACAAGCCAAGACGGTCGCTGCTGAGATCGGATACCCGATTATTATCAAGGCGACTGCCGGTGGTGGCGGGCGGGGCATGAAAATAGTCCATTCCCCCGCATCATTGCCCAATGCCTTTGCGGCGGCCCGTTCCGAAGCCAAGGCCGGTTTTGGAAATCCCGAGGTTTACATGGAGAAATTCTGCGTGGATCCTCGCCATGTAGAAGTACAGATCCTGGCCGACAAACACGGCAATGTCATTCATCTAGGTGAACGGGATTGCTCCATTCAGCGCCGTCACCAGAAGCTCCTTGAAGAAGCGCCCTGTCCGGTCTTGTCGCCGGAATTGCGCAAGGAAATGGGCGAATGTGCGGTGGCTGCCGCTAAATCAGTCGGTTATTCCAGTGTCGGTACCATGGAATTTCTGCTCGATGCGGATCATAATTATTACTTCATGGAGATGAATACGCGAGTTCAGGTAGAGCATCCGGTTACCGAAATGGTCACCGGGATCGATATCATTCGTGAGCAGATTCGTTCTGCAGCAGGTTTGAAGTTGCGTTATAAGCAGTCGGATATCAAGATCTCTGGGCATTCTATCGAATGCCGGATCAATGCCGAACACCCCTTCAAGTTCACCCCGTCTCCCGGTAAGATTGATGGTTATCATCCTCCCGGTGGTTTGGGGGTGCGGGTAGATAGCGCTGTGTACGATCAGTATACCGTTCTGCCCCATTACGATTCCATGGTGGCTAAACTGATTGTGCACGCTGACAGCCGACAAGAAGCCGTACAGCGCATGGCTAGAGCTCTGGACGAGTACATTATTGGTGGCATCCGCACCAGCATCATGCTTCACCAGCGGATCATGGGCAACAAAGAGTTCCGCGAAGGAACCTTTGATACGTCCTTTTTGGAAAAATTGATTCTTTAGCCTAGCAGTGCCCAATAAGCATCTATTGATGGCGTCGCAAAAACATATAGGATGGCTAAACGGGGCCGGGCACAGGCCCGGCCCCGTTTTTTTTTTGAAAGTCAGCGAGTTAACTTCCGAGTGGATGTCTTTTATGGCTGTTTTTTGCAAATATCCTCTGCTTCTGCTGGTATTGGTCCTGTTGCTGCCGCTAAGTGCAGCAGCTGAATCGGCACCGTTGGAACCGCTGGTGGCCACAGCCCCACTGACCCTGCCGCAGGTGATACGGCTCACTCTTGAGCGCAATCTCAACCTGCGTGCCGAACAATACGATGCTCATTCTAGCCAAGCGGCGGTCCGACGGGAATACGGGCTGTACGATCCGCAGCTGTTGATCGGGTTTGTTACCGGACAATCGCAGCAGGAAATTAATCAGCAGAACTTCGAGGCGGAAAAACACAGCAAGTTCTCTCTTCTGGATTTTTCCCTGGCGCAGCAATTGCCCAGCGGAGGTCAGTTGACACTTGGCTTCGACAATCAACGTAATGAAGAGAAAGAAAGCCCCTTACCCGGCATCAACCCGGACTACGAGAGTGAGCTGGCCTTGCAGCTAACCCAGCCGCTGCTGAAAGGTTTTGGCCGGTCGGTTGCCGAGCAGGATATTCTGTTTGCCGTCAACGACAGGCAGGTAGCGGTCCAGGACCTGCGCGAGGTAGCCTTTGCCTTGCTGGCCGAAGTTCGTAATGCCTATTACGAGCTGCTTCGGCTGCGGGACAATCTCAGCTTTCGGGAGATCTCGGTGGCTTTGGCACAGAAGATCTTGACCGAAGCATCGGCCCGAGTTAGAGCGGGGGTCTTGCCGCCCGTTGATATTCTCGAGGCCGAGTTCGGTCTCAAGGAGCGGCAGAGATTTCTGCTGGATGCCGATCGGGAATATCGAGATGGTCTCGATCGACTAGCGTTGCTCATGAGCAGCCGATTTCCAGTGGAGATAGCCGATGAGCCCCTCGGTCGACCTGCGCTCGCGGTCGATGAAGAGCAGGGAGTGCAACAGGCTTTGGGTAAACGTCCCGATCTGCAGCGTCGGATTCGCCAGCTCGAACGGCTTGATCTAGAACAGCGGCTGGCTCGCAATGATCTTCTCCCTGGTCTCGATCTCACCGCCAGCTATTCCCACAAGGGGCTTGGAGACGACTATAGCGACGATCTTAATGATATTGGGGCCGGCGATTATCCTAATTGGCAGGTTGGCCTGAGCTTATCCTATCCCCTTGGCAATCGCACCGCTCGGCATGATCATCGTCGTACCCTGTTGCGAATCAAGGGGCGACAAGCCGAACTGGCTCAACTGCAAGAAGAAATTCGCAGCGAAATCCGCGCGGCTATTCGTCTGTTGGATGTTAACGACAAAAAGATCGAAGTGGCCAGCAGCGGCCAGGCCTTTGCCGAAGAGAAACTGCGAATTTTGCTCAAGCGTCAGGAAGTCGGTTTGGCCACGATTCGTCAGGTGCTTGAAGGTGAAGAAGACTTGGCGCAGGCGCGCACCGATCAGGTGGCCGCCCTGGCCGATTACAATAAAGCCATCACACGCTATTTGCAGGTCACAGGGCAACTGCTGGAAGCGGAGGGAGTAAGGTTCCAAGGGGTTTTTAAGGATGAATCGCAGCCGCTTTTGCTCATCAATTCACCATGACCCTGCGGATCGGTCACATCGACTACCTCAATTGTGATCCCTTCTTTCGCTATCTCAACGTTCACGCGGCCGGCGATCACCTTTCCACCGGCACTCCCGCGCAACTGAACTCTATGCTCGCGAAGGGGCAGATCGACCTTTGCCCTGCCTCCTCCTTTGAATACGGGCTTCACTGGTCCGATTATCTGTTGTTTCCCGACCTTTCCATCAGTTCCTACGGTGCGGTCAAGAGCGTATTATTCTTTGCCTCCTGCCCCCTGGTGGAATTGGCAGGTCATTCCATTGCGGTGACTGGCGAGTCCGCCACTTCAGTCCATCTGTTGCAGATTCTGTTAGGGGAGGTTTACGGTTTTGATCGACTTCACCTCCAGCGATCTGATCGCCCAGTTGAAGATGTCATCGCCGCAGGGGGGGCCGGTCTTCTGATCGGTGATCGGGCTCTTCGGGCAGCCAAAAGCGGACTGGCTCCCTACGTTTACGACCTAGGGGCCCTCTGGCATGCCTTCAGCGGACTGCCCTTCGTCTTTGCACTGTGGATCGTCCGGCGCGATGCGGTGGCGGCCAAAGAAGGGGAGGTAACAGTATTTATGCAGAGGCTACAAGCCAGCTTGACTCGGTCCATGGCCGATCTGCCGAGCCTGGCCAAGCAAACTGCCAGCAGTACCTTTTTGACCCCGCTGGAACTACTGGACTATTGGCAGGCCATGTCCTATCGTTTGACTAATGCTCATCAGCAGGGACTGAAACTATTTTTTAAGTTAGCAGTCAAATACAGGTTTCTAGACGTCCCTCCCGAACTGCATTTTTTTAGGCCGTCCTTTTCCGTTGACGGCTCAAGCTTAATCGACTAGTATTTCAGCGTTTCAAATTAGCCCGGGTGGCGGAACTGGTAGACGCAAGGGACTTAAAATCCCTCGGGAGTAATCCTGTACGAGTTCGATTCTCGTCCCGGGTACCACATTGAATCAGGAGCTGGCCTATTGGTCGGCTCCTTTTTTTGTTTTCTGTTGGGTTTTTTCCAACCTATAAGGGATCGCCTCTGTTGTTCTTTTTCGCGCTTTGCAGCCAGGTGCTATTGCTATCCGGCCAATATTATTGATATAAGGATTAATGTTTAATTAAATTTGCGGTCAGCAGTTACAGGCTTTGGATTGCCTGTCATTCGTAAAGGAGCGGTTATGGCGCAGGAACAGAAAAGAAACAATTATCGGCTGCTGTTGATCAAGGCTCTTCTGCTTTTGTTGCCACTCGCCGTTCTGTTTATCGCGTTGCGCTACTTGGGGATTCAGGATCTGCTGCGGGTCGCCCTGGATTGGGTGGCCGGACTGGGAGCTTGGGGCATGGTGGCCTTTGTGTTGCTCTATGTTTTGGCGACGGTGCTGTTTCTGCCGGGATCCATTCTGACCCTCGGGGCCGGGGCACTGTTCGGAGTAGTCAAGGGCTCGATCATCGTTTCGCTGGCGGCAACCTTAGGTGCTACCGCAGCGTTTCTGGTCGGCCGCTACCTGGCTCGCGGATGGGTGGCAAAGCGAATAGCCGGAAACACTCGATTTCAGGCGGTCGATCAGGCCGTGGCGCGGGAGGGCTGGAAGATCGTTGGTTTAACCCGCTTGTCGCCGGTATTTCCCTTCAATCTGCTCAATTACGCCTTTGGCTTGACCAGCGTTTCCTTGCGCGATTACTTCTGGGCCACGTGGATCGGTATGATCCCGGGAGGGGTGTTGTATGTGTACCTCGGTTCCTTGGCCGGCGATCTGGCTTTGCTGGGGGTTGAAGAGCGTAGCCGCTCTTCTTTTGAATGGGGACTTTACCTGTTTGGTCTGGTTGCCACAGTTGCGGTGACCATTTATGTGACCCGCCTGGCTCGGGCCGCTCTGGCCAAGAAAGTCTGAACAAGGCAACCAGAACAGAACCGAACCGATTTTACCGCCCCTTCGCTTCGCTCACTCGAGAACGCAAAGGAAACCGGAAGGTCGTGGGTCGTTTTTTCTCTGCGCCCTCTGCGGTCATTGCTTTTCTTAAGTTCAATTCATCGGCGCGGGCAGTGTCTTGCACGGCGTTCCTATAATCATGGATTAATTATGTCTTTTGACCCTCAAGCTTGGCACCGCTTCGAAGAGAGTGGTGTTCCCATATATGTGCGTACCGATCGGCCGAGCTGGTTTGTGCCCAACCGGGCCGCTGATGAATTATTGCTGAAACTTAAACAGGGCAAGGGTTACAATGCCGCTTTAATAGCGACGCGTTTTTTACAGCGGTTGCCGGCGGATACCTGTGAACCCTACCCTGGCCGGGCCGCCCTGTTGGGTCCTCCGCAGCTGCGGGAACTCTGGTTTCACCTGACCAACGACTGCAATCTGAGCTGCAGGCACTGTATGTTTGCTTCGGCACCTGGCCAAAAAGCGCAGCTGACAGCCGATGTGGTGCAGAAACTTGCCACTCAGGCTCTTGATGAGGGTTGTCGTATCTTTGCTCTGACCGGTGGCGAACCTTTAATGCACCCCGATTTCAGGGCCATTGTTCAGCAATTGTTGCGACCCGGCCATACCCATGTGGCTGTATTGACCAATGGCCTTCTGCTGCGCCGGTATTTGGAAGACGATAGCTGGGATTTTAACAGGCTTCATTTGCAGATCAGTTTGGATGGATTGCAAGCCGCTCATGACCGGCTTCGTGGCCGCGATGCCTTTTCCCGTTTAAGGGAAGAACTTGTCTGGCTCAAAGAGCGGCAGATTCCATTTACTCTCTCCATGTGTGTTACTGCTGACAACCTGGAAGATATGCCCGGTGTGATCGATTTTGCTGCTGAAGTCGGTGCGGGTAATGTTCACTTTATGTGGTATTTCATACGGGGCAGGGGATCGGCGGAGGACTTTGCTCGACCTGAGGACATTTTCCCTCAGTTAATCCGGGCTGGCGCACGAGCCGATGAGCTGGGTGTCGTTATCGATAATCTTACCGCTTTGCGCAGCCAGGTTTTCGCTCCCTCTGGCACCGTTCATGACGGCAGCGGCAGCGGCTGGGAATCGGCAGCGGTAGGGGCTGATGGTCGACTCTATCCCTCGGCGGCTTTGGTTGGTGTTGCCGAACTGGCCACCGATCTTGACTCAGGCTTAGCGGCGGCGTGGCAAGACAGCCCAGTGCTACAGGGGATTCGTCAGGCTACGGCCGCTGAATTGGACTCGCCCTGGCGCCTATTGCTTGGCGGTGGTGATCTGGATCATAGCTATCTGTCAGCCGCTTCCTTTATCGGCGCCGATCCTTATAGCCCTTTGCACGAACTTTTAGCTTGCTGGCAGATTGTTCGCGAAGCGCTGCCGCAGGGTGACGAGGGGCCACCCCGGTTACGCTTGAAGATGGGGGATGTGCTGGAGAGTTGCGGGGCTCATGGCGCGGTGGCTCTGGTGCACTCCAATTGCCTGTTGTCGTTGGCCCACACCGATAGCCGGTCGGTAGTGCAGGATTTTTATCACGATGCTGCCGAGGAAACCAAGGAGGATATTCTCAATCCGGTTTGCTACGAGCCGTCGCTTATCGAGCATATTCCCGAAGAATATCGTTTCCGTGGTTATGGTTGTGGTAGCCCGGTGCTCGACGCTCAGCTGCAGGCCGGTGAAAGGGTGGTCGATCTCGGTTGCGGCCGCGGGGTGGAATGTTTTATTGCGGCTCAGCAGGTCGGACCAAAAGGTCGGGCCATCGGCATCGATATGCTCGACAACATGCTGGCCCTGGCGGGGCAGGGGGCCACAGCTGTCGAGGAGCGGCTCGGCTATAAAAATTTGGAATTTCACAAAGGTTATCTCGAGAGTCTGCCACTGAAAGACAGCACAGCCGATGTGGTGCTGTCCAACTGCGTGATGAACCTGTCGACCCACAAACGCCAGGCCTTTGCCGAGATCCACCGGGTGCTGCAGGTTGGCGGCAGGTTGGTGATATCGGATGTTGTTTGCGAGCAGGAACCGTCGGCCGCCCTGCGCAACGACGAACTGTTGCGCGGCGAGTGTATCGCCGGTGCCCTGACTCAAAAGGACTTGGTCGGCATTCTCGAAGAGTCCGGGTTTATCGCCATTCGCCTCATCAAACGTTTTCCCTACCGGGTGGTGCAGGGGCATCCCTTCTTTTCTCTGACCTTTGAAGCCTTTAAACCGAAGCCAGTCGATCGGGTCCCGGTTATCTATCGCGGACCTTTCGCTACGGTTATTACGGCTGACGGGCAGCAACTGGTTCCGGGGCAGGTGACAAGCCTTGACCGACAGATTGCCGCCATGGCTGGCGACAGCCTATTTCGACTCGATGGGCAAGGCGCGGTGACCAACCTTGACCTGGGGGCGTCTTGTTGTGCTCTGCCTGCCGAGCCGAAAGCGGCAATCTGCACAGAGGCGGCAAAAGAACGATTCGCTGCCGGTTGCATGATCTGCGGTGCAGAGCTTCATTATCTTGAAAGAGAGGAACAACGGCGCTGCAGTTACTGTCAGCAACAGTTGCCGGCGAACGCCGTCTGTGAACAGGGACATTTTGTTTGCGATAATTGCCACTCGGTGGACGCTTTGCAGGTGATTGAGCGTCTGGCCCTGGCCAGTACAGAGACCGACCTGTTGAATCTTTTTGAAGAGATGCGCAGCCATCCGTCTATTCCTGCCAACGGTCCCGAATATCATGCCTTGGTGCCGGCGGTTATTTTGGCTGCTTACCGCAATAGCGGTGGTCAACTGGCCGATGACGATCTGATTGTCGGTCTGCAGCGTGGTTCCCAGTTGGCTGGCGGCAGCTGCGCATTTTGGGGGGTCTGTGGTGCGGCCGCCGGGGTTGGCATCGCCTTTAGTCTGATCCTCAAGGCTAATCCCCTCGATGGACCGGCTCGGCAGGCGGTGCAGCACGCCAGTCAGCAGGTTCTGGCGAAGATCAGCGCTCTGTCCCTAGCTCGTTGCTGTCGACGGGACTGTTGGCTGGCTTTGAAAGAGGCTGCGAAGCTTTCCAACGCGGTGTTGCCCATTGCACTGAAAGCCGATGCTGTTTTTGCCTGCGACCAGACGGCTATCAATCGGGAATGTGCCGGTAGCCTTTGTCCTTGGTTTCCTGTCCCAAAATGAAGAATAAAAAAAAGCCCGCCAAGTGGCGGGCCTTTGAATCAAAGGTTTTTCTGGTGATTAGTTGATCGAGACCAGCTCCACATCAAAAATCAGGGTGGAATTGGGGCCAATCATCGGTCCGGCACCTTTTTCACCGTAGGCCAGCTTGGCAGGAATAAACAGCTGCCACTTGGCCCCTTCCTTCATCAATTGCAGTCCCTCGGTCCAGCCGGGGATCACGCCGCCCACCGAAAAGGTTGCCGGCTTGTTGCGCTTGTAAGAGCTGTCGAACTCGGTGCCGTCCAGCAGTCGGCCGCGGTAATGTACGGTAACTTTGTCATTAGGCCCTGGCTTTTTACCGGTACCCTTGCTGACGACGAGGTACTGCAGGCCGCTCATAGTGGTCTTGACGCCTTCTTTCTGCCGATTTTCAGCCAGGAAGGTTTTGCCAGCCTGTTCGTTGGTCTCCGCCAGTTGCTTAACCTGTTGCTGCTGCTTGGCCATCATCTTTTTTTGCAGGTCCATCATGGCTTGACGCATTTCGTCTTCGCTGAGCGCGGTGGTGCTGCCGGATAACGCATCCTTCATGCCTCGCATCAAAACGTCGGGGTCGACATCCAGTTGCTTCTGGCTAAAATCCCGACCGATGTTATAACCCAGGCTGTAGCTGAGTTTATGTTGCTCGCTTTCCACGGGGGGGTGTTCCTGAGCACAAGCTGTTGGAGCCAGTAGTCCCAGACAGGCCAGTGCTAATAGTGCCTTTTTCATGGGGAATCCTTTCCTGATAAAAACTGGTTCGGAGCCGCAGAGAACGGCTCGCTGGTTGCAAAAATGGGCAGAGGTGAGCCTTTTTAATTTCGCCATTTTAGAGTAATCCGCTGATTAGGTAAACTTTTTCTTTGTTGCTGCTGGCAGACCGCCGTTATAAACAGGCTTGGAATCTTCGTAAAAATCCATTCCAGAGGAAAGGGTTTTTACTTATAGAGATCATTTGCTGACCGATCGGTGGTGAGATTGACTGCCATGCATGAGGCAATATTTAAGGTCTCTGAAGTAGCTATGCGCAATGGGACGCCCTTTCCCGATATGAAACCCTATGTACCGCAACTTAACTCTGCTGCAATCGAACGCATCGGCTGGTTTAATGGTGCAGTTACTGACCTGCGCCGGAAGCACCGCCGATGAGCGTTTTTGTTATTTATGATTCGATTCCCCCTCTGGGAATCTAGTTGACGCTGATGTTCAGTTTCGCTATATTCTTTCGGATATAGCGAGTGGTGTCGGTGCATAGCAAATTATATACATCACTTCCCATCCTTAATTTCAATGCTGAGCGAAGGAGCATGTTATGAAGAAGTTGCTGGGAGTTTTACTGGTATTAGCCCTTGGGGGCTTCAGTTACGGCTTTCTGCTGGCCGATAATGATCAGCAGCAACCGACGGGTAAGTTGGTTGTATTTCATGCCGGAAGTTTATCCGTACCCTTTGCTGCCATTGAAAAGAAATTTGAGGCCAAGTATCCGCAAGTCGATGTATTGCGGGAAGGGGGGGGCAGCACCAAGATGGCCCGGCTGATCTCCGAGGTCGGTAAGGCCGCCGACATTATGGCTTCGGCAGACTATAAGGTTATCGACAAGTCGTTGATTCCTGATTATGCGGCGCTTAACATCCGTTTTGCGTCCAATCAACTGGTGCTGTGTTACACCGATAAGAGCCAGTTCGCTAGGGAAGTCAACGCCGACAACTGGTCCGAAATTCTGCAGCGCCCCGAGGTGGTCTGGGGACATTCGGCCCCCGACCTCGACCCCTGTGGTTATCGCAGCCTGATGGTACTGCAGTTAGCCGAGAAGCATCTCGCCCAACCGGGGCTCTACGATAAACTTATCGCCAACCGTCCGATGAAGAATGTCCGGCCTAAGGCGGTTGAGCTCGTTGCCCTGTTGCAGGCAGGTGAAATGGATTATGCCTGGGAGTATCGCTCGGTAGCGGTTCAGCATGGCCTGAAATATATCTCCCTGCCCGATGAAATTAATCTTGGCAACTACCTGATGAACGATTTTTACAAGCAGGCCAAGGTTGAGGTTAGTGGTAAGAAGCCTGGTACTTTTGTTACTCGCACCGGTCAGTCGATCACCTATGGGGTGACCATTGTCGATGCCGCTCCAAACAAGCCTGCTGCAGAGGCCTTTCTGGCCTATATGCTCGATCCTGAGGGCGGCATGAAAATTCTTACAGAGATGGGCCAGCCTCCCTTCGTGCCGGCTCGCGTCCCCACGGCTGAGATGCATGCTCTGTTGCCGACTTCGCTCCAATCTTTGGTTGAAGTGAAGCCCTAAATCGATGCAAGTGATGAACGTTCAAAAAGGGGTTGCCGAAAGTCGACGGTTGTCGTTCGGTAGCCCCTTTTTATATTTGGCCGGTTTTTGCAGCTTCACAGTCCTGCTGTTTATTGTGCTACCCCTTTATCGGATGGTTTCCCAACCGACGGTAGCCAGTCTGGTGGAGACTATTCGCGATCCTCAGGTGCTCTCATCGATCTGGCTGTCGATCTACACGGCAGTGAGCGCAGCCCTGATTTCCTTTGTCTTCGGTACCCCCCTCGCGTATCTGCTGGCTCGAAACGACTTTCCCGGCAAGAGGTTGGTGGAAAGCATTATCGACCTGCCGATTATGATTCCCCATCCGGTGGTAGGTATCGCCATCCTCAGCCTGCTGGGGCGCGGTCATTACCTGGGGCAGTTGATGGCTAAAATCGGACTGCGTATCATGGGTAGTGTTACCGGAATCATCGTGGTCCTGGTTTTTGTCGGTATGCCCTTTTATGTCAATGCTGCCAAGGCGGGATTCGAAAGTGTTCCGGTGCGATTGGAGAACGTCTCTCGCAGTCTTGGTGCCGGTCGGGCGGCGACCTTTTTTCGTGTGACAGCTCCTTTGACCTGGCGGCACATGCTTAGCGGCTTCATCATGTGCGCGGCCCGTGCAGTCAGTGAGTTCGGGGCGGTGGTCATTGTTGCCTATCATCCCATGATCGCGCCGGTACTCATGTACGAGCGTTTTACCGCCTATGGTCTTAAATATTCGCAACCGGTCGGAGTCTGGTTGATCCTGGTTTGTCTGCTGTTGTTTACATTGTTGCGGTTGGTTTCGCTGCCGCGAAAGGTTGAGCGATGATTCAACTGGATCAGCTGACTGTATGCCTGCCTGGTTTTACCGTGCAGGATATTTCGCTACAGGTGGCGGCAGGGGAGTTTTTTGCCTTGCTCGGACCAACCGGTTCCGGCAAAACAGTAATCCTCGAGGCCATTGCCGGATTGGTTAAGGTAACGCAAGGGAAGATTCGGGTGGATGGTAGGGACTTGACCCACCTACCGCCCGAGCGGCGGCGCATCGGCATCGTCTATCAGGACTACGCGCTCTTCCCCCATTTGACGGTGATGGAAAATATCTGCTTCGGCTTACGCTATCACGGTGTCGATATGGTCGAAGGGAAGCAGAGAATCGACCATCTCATCGAGTTGCTCGGGTTGCAACGGATCGTGCAACGGCGTCCGCTGCACTTAAGCGGTGGTGAAAAACAGCGGGTCTGTCTGGCCCGGGCCTTGAGTGTCAATCCGCAGGTGTTACTCCTAGATGAGCCTTTGTCGGCCCTCGACCCCAATTTTCGCGACGAAATCCGTCGGGCTCTGAAGGACCTGCATCGCGAGTTGGGGATCACATTTATGATGGTCACCCATGATTTCAACGAAGCCCTGTGCCTTGCCGACCGAGTTGGGATTATTCGCGAAGGGGTTATGGAGCAGATAGGGTCCACTGAAGAGGTTTTCGATCAGCCCGCGACCCCCTTTGTCGCCAATTTTGTCGGCATGAAGAACATTTTTGAAGGAAACTTCGCTCATGGATTGGCCGAATTCGGCGGCTTGAGTTGTCCCTTGCCGACTACGGACAGCGGTCGCTATCTGGCCCTTCGGCCGGAGGATATCCTGCTGGCCAAAACATCCTTAGCCGATGCTGACTGTCAGGTGTTTACCGGCGAGATCGCTAAAATCGTCCCTTTAGGTTTCGTGCATGAAATCTGTGTTCGCTGCCAAGAGGCAGAATTTATTACCTATCTCGATCGCAAGAATCTATTTAAGAACGGTTTCGAAGTGGGTGATGCGGTTATGCTTGGTTTTGATCCGGTCTCTGCTCACATTTTTTAAACCGAATTACCGCCGAGAACGCAGAGTTCGCAGAGAAAGGCTTTAGGTTTTTTCTTGTGGGCTTTGTGATCTTTGCGGTGAACGCTTTAGAGTTCAGGATTTTCTCTTAATTCCAGATGGTTTTTTTGTAGAGGAGGCATCATCATGTTCACTATCTGTCGCGCCCTGTTTGTAACCGTACTGCTAAGCTGCTTGTGTCTTCCCCCTGCGGTGCAGGCGGAAGTAACCGGTATACTGCGAATTTTTCATGCCGGCAGTTTGACCGTGCCTTTTACCGCCATGGAGAAAGAGTTCGAGGCTCGTTATCCCGGCGTCGACATCCAGCGCGAACACGGTGGCAGCACACGGATGGCGCGACTTATTTCCGAGGTCGGCAAGCCGGCCGACCTGATGGCGTCGGCTGATTTTCAGGTCATCGATAAGAGTCTGTTGCCGGAACTTGGTATCGGAAATATCCGTTTTGCGACCAACGAGTTGGTCTTGACCTACGGGGCGCAGAGTAAATATGCGGATGAAATCAATAAGGATAACTGGTTTGAGATTCTCAGCCGACCCGGGGTTTCTTTCGGCCATTCCGACCCTAATATCGACCCTGGGGGCTACCGCAGTATGATGGCCATGCAATTGGCAGAGAAATATTATAAGCGGCCAGGTCTCTACCAACGTCTGCTAGCTAACAGACCTTTGGGGAATATGCGGGGGAAGTCGGTCAGTTTGACTGCCCTGGTGCAAAATGGTGATCTTGATTACGCCTGGGCCTACCGCTCCATCGCCTTGCAGCATGGCTTAAAGTTCGTCTCTCTGGATGAACATGTCAATCTGGCCAATGTCGATTATGACTCCTTTTATCGGCAGGTAAAAGTTCGGGTGTCCGGTGAGCGTCCCGGTAGTTTTTTTGATCGAGAGGGGCGGTTTGTCGCTTACGGCATTACTCTGCTTAAAGATGCGCCAAACCGTACAGCAGCTGTAGCTTTTCTTGACTATCTGCTTGACCCCGAAGGTGGCCAGAAGATTTTGGCTAGTTTTGGACAACCCCCATTCAATCCTCCCTTCGTGCCAACGGAAAATATGCGGGATCAATTACCATCAGAATTGCAATCCAGGGTCATTGTTCGACAATAGCTTGAACTGAGTTGTTGATCTGAGTTTATAGGGCGCCGCCTTCCCCACGGGGAGTGCGGCGCCCTTCTTTTTGAGCTGTTGCGCCTTTAGCCAAAGCGTTTTTTTGCTCGTTGATTGCGGTACTATTTATAGTTTTCGGTGCCGCTCTTTGAAATGGAGTATTGTTTTTCTCATCACCCCGAAGCCTCTTTTTATTGTATGCGTCCGCTTATGGGGCGCAATGCTCAGAAGGCGAGAAGGACTGTGGTGAGCGTATGGTTTGCATTTTGGAGGGGAGTTGTCTTATTATAAGCGTTTGTGCAGTTAGCTTTTGCGCGGAAAATATCAGGAGCAAGGGGTAGGTCGGACCGGTGGCTGCTCTGCTTGCGAAACGCGATGTGCTGGCTGCCTATCTGGAATCAGCGGTCATGTCGCGAGCCGTTGCTGAATTAAAGTAGTGCTGGTGATGGTTGGGCATCTAAATCCGACACGAGTTAAATACGTAAACGTAAATGGTTTTAACCTATTGCGCTTTACGTTTTACGGATTTCAAATAACTGCTTACAGCTTCCAATAGGAGTAAATATCATGGCGGATCCGATCAAAGATGGGGATATTATCAAAATCCATTATACCGGCCGGTTAAAGGACGGTGAGGAATTCGATTCTACCAAGGAGCGCGCACCACTGATTTTTGTGGTCGGTGTAACCCAGGTGGTTAAGGGTTTTGACCAGGCGGTGCTCGGTATGTGCGCCGGTGATAAGAAGACGATCAAGCTGGCTCCAGAACAGGCTTATGGTCAACTAGAACCGGCAAATCTGCTGGAATTTTCTTTGGCCAGCATGCCCCATCTGCAGAGCCTCAAAGTCGGCATGCAGATCAAGTTGCCTCTGCAAGGTGGCCGAGCGGTTTCGGCCAAGGTCGTCGAGAAGACCGATACGGTTATAAAGCTTGACGCTAACCACCCCTTGGCCGGCAAGACGCTGATCTTCGATCTGGAGATCGTCGAAACCGGATTGGATCCCGCCCAATTATACGCTGACGCGGAGGCCGCCAAGTAACTAACCTTCTGCTGGTGATAGGGTGTTTTCCCCGTGTGATCAGCCGATGTGTTCTATCGAAGAAAGATTAACTGCGTGCCGACCTTTTCGTCAGTGCGGACCGCAAGCCCGTGGCTGTGGTTTAACCGAACAATCAAGGAGAAACTTAATGTCTGAAGCAATTAAAAACGGTGATACCATTACCGTGAATTACACTGGTAAGTTCGAAGACGGCAATGTTTTTGATACCTCCGAGGGCAAAGAGCCCCTCAAGTTCACCGTTGGCTCTGGTCAGCTTATCAAAGGCTTTGACGATGCAGTTACTGGCATGGTCGCCGGCGATAAGAAGACCGTTACCATGGCTCCCGCTGACGCCTATGGTGAACTTCAGGACGGAATGATTATCGATATTCCTAAAAGCCAGATCCCTGAGGATATGAAACTTGAGATTGGTCAGCGCCTGCATCTGCGCGATCCCGAAGGTCAGCCGGTACCGGCGATGGTTGCTGAAATTACCGAGGAATCGGTCAAGATGGATGCCAATCATCCCATGGCGGGCAAAACCCTGGTCTTTGATCTGGAAATTGTTGAAACTGGCCTGGAGGCTGATGCTCCTTCCTGTGATGAAGGCGGCGAAGAAGGCGAAGGCGGCCATGTTTGCACCGGTTGCGGCAAGCACTAAGGGTCGCTAACTGTACAATAAAAAGCCGGGTTCCCAGTGCACAGGGGACCCGGCTTTTTTGTTGAAATTGCAGGGGGGGGCAGCGTCTGTCGGAAAAACTTATATCCGCACCGGGGGGCCTTGACCGTTTAAATAATATCTGCTTAATTAATGGGTGCGGTATGGCGATCATCTCTGCGATCTCGAGGGCCATTATCGGCGCCTAGGAGGCAGTCGGCTCATGGTAAGCTCGACAGCCTCCTCGGAAACCGGTTTGATAGCCTGCTTGATTCTGGACCTGGCCATCAATCGATACATCAAGACTAGGTGATGTTGTAGTAATGCCCCGTAACTTCAATGACAGGAGAGGCTATGAGTACACAACAGATCGCCCGTATCGGAATTGTCACCGTCTCTGATCGGGCCAGCCGTGGTGAGTATGTGGATCGCGGTGGGCCGGCGATTGTCGAGTACCTGCGGCAGGTGCTCGTGTCGGACTACCAGGAGGTGTTGCGGGTGATCCCCGATGTACGAGAGACTATCGTGCAGACCTTGAGTGAACTATGCGACGAGCAAGGTTGTTGTCTGGTGATCACCACCGGCGGCACCGGCCCGGCCGAGAGGGACATTACGCCTGAGGCCACTGAAGCTGTTTGCGACAAGCTGATGCCTGGATTCGGTGAGTTGATGCGTAAGGTGTCGTTGGAGAAGGTGCCGACGGCCATTTTGTCTCGCCAGACCGCCGGTATTCGCGGCAGTTCGTTGATCGTCAATCTGCCCGGCCAGCCCAAGGCCATATCCGAATGCCTCGATGCGGTCTTTCCTGCCATTCCCTATTGTATCGATCTAGTTGGTGGGCCCTATCTGGAGACGAACGAAAGCCGACTCAAGGCCTTTCGCCCGGCATCCGCGGTCAAAACAAGTAATTGATGGATTTCAAGATGCCTCGTAAGGCTTCGATTGAAGAGACGGCCGTCGTGAAAAGTGCTTCGAGGCGTCAGCGTGTCGGTCTGCTGCTGGGACCACTACTTTTTCTGCTCTGTCTGTTGCTGCCGACCCCTGAGGGGCTGTCCGCTGAAGGCCAACGGATGCTGGCTGTGGCGGCGTTGATGGCGACCTGGTGGATGACCGAGGCGATCCCCATACCGGCTACTAGCCTGTTGCCGCTGGCGTTACTGCCACTGCTTGGCATTATGCCTACGTCCCAGGCGGCGGCGCCCTACGCCAATCAATTGATCTTTCTGTTTATGGGTGGCTTTATTATCGCCTTGGCCATGCAACGTTGGAACCTGCATCGTCGGATCGCCATGCAGGTGGTGCGCTCGGTCGGTTTCTCACCCGGTCGGCTGATTTTTGGTTTTATGCTGGCATCGGCTTTTTTATCGGCCTTTGTTTCCAATACCGTGACGGCGGTGATGATGATGCCCATCGGTCTGGCAATCATTGAGCAAGTGGTGGAGGCCGGGCGTAAGGAAGGGCTGGAGGGGGAGATTGATTTTTCCCAGGGGCGCTTTCATTTCGGCATCAACCTGATGCTTGGCATTGCCTATGCCGCTACCATCGGCGGTGTGGCGACCTTGATCGGCACTCCGCCGAATATGGTACTTGCTGGCTATCTGCAGAACGTTTACGGCTATGAAATCACCTTTGCCCGCTGGATGTTGGTCGGGGTGCCGCTGGCGGTAGTAATGCTGCCCTTGACCTGGCTGTGGTTGACCAAATGGGCCTATCCTCTGCGCCTGCAGAGGCTGCCTGGGGGGCGTGAAATTATTCTCAACGAACTGCGCCAGCTCGGCCCCATGCAGTCCGGTGAACGCTGGACGGCGCTGGTGTTTGTACTGACCGCCCTGGCCTGGATCGGCCGGAGTTGGTTGGCTCCATTCCTGCCTCATTCGGCCATGATCAGCGATGCGACCGTCGCTATGACCGGTGCCCTGCTGCTGTTTCTCATTCCTGTCGATCTGCGAAGCCTTCGTTTCGTCATGAACTGGAAATGGGCCGCGAAGATGCCTTGGGGAGTCCTGGTGCTATTCGGCGGCGGACTGTCCCTGGCAGCGGGCTTTGAGAGTACCGGTTTGTCAACCTGGATCGGCGGCCAGGTGATGTTATTACAACGAGCACCGTTGCTACTGCTGGTGATTGCTGTTACGGCATTAATTATTTTTCTTACCGAACTGACCTCCAATACGGCCACCGCCGCTATGGCCATGCCGCTGCTCGCAGCGGTGGCCATTGGCCTGGGCCAGAATCCTCTGCTATTGCTCATACCGGCGGCTCTTGCAGCCTCCTGTGCCTTCATGCTGCCAGTGGCCACACCGCCCAATGCTATCGTGTTTGGTTCCGGCTATATCACTATTCCGCAGATGGTTCGCAGTGGCTTCGGTCTCAATTTACTCAGCATCTTACTGATTACCTTGCTGACCTATTCTTTAGTTGTACCCCTGTTTCACATCGTATTTAATGAGTTGCCCCTGTGGCTCGGCCCGGTTGCCGGATAGTGCTGGTAACGTCGTCGTCTGCTGAGGTACACTGCAAACTGAAATATGTGATGCGCAAGGCGTAATGGGTTTAAGCCTTTTACGCCTTGCGCCTTACTGCTTGCCAATCATTTATCACGAAGCATCGATTACGGATTTAAACCATGACTTCATACGAACTGTTCGCCCCCGCCCCTAAAGGTCTTGAGCCGCTGTTGGCTGAGGAATTACGCGCTCTGGGCGCCCAAAATATTTCTGAAACCCGTGCAGGGGTCGCTTTTTCTGGTGACCTCAAACTGGCTTATCGGGTCTGTCTCTGGTCCCGCTTGGCTAGTCGGGTGTTGTTGACGGTGGCTCGTTTTGCTGCAGCGAGTCCTGAGGATCTTTATGCTGAAGCGTTACTTCAGCCATGGGAGGAACATCTCTCTGCTGAGGGTACTCTTGCGGTTTCCTGCCAATTGGGGCGGTCCCAGGCCGGCCATTCCCAGTACGCCGCCCTCAAGATCAAAGACGCTATTGTCGATCGGTTCCGTGAGCGTTGCGGCACGCGGCCTTCCGTTGATGTGGAGTGTCCCGATGTGCGGATCAATCTTCACCTGGACAAGGATCAGGCGACTCTCAGCATCGATCTCTCAGGGGTTAGTCTTCATCGCCGGGGCTACCGCACCGAAGGGGTACTGGCGCCGATGAAGGAGAATCTTGCCGCCGCCGTTCTACTTCGGGCCGGGTGGCCAAAGATTGCCGCAGCCGGCGGTTCCTTGCTTGACCCGGTGTGCGGTTCCGGTACCCTGCTGATTGAGGGGGCGTTGATGGCTGCCGATATCGCCCCCGGTCTGCAACGCCCTTATTACGGTTTTGAGGGCTGGAAAGGTCATCAACCCGATATCTGGCGGGGGCTGCTGCAGGAAGCACGGGAACGTCGTAAGGTGGGGCTGGCTCTACTACCGATGATTGCCGGCCGGGATCTGGATTCCAAGGCCGTTCGCGCTGCGCATCTCAATGCCGACCGGGCTGGGCTTGGCGGGCAGTTGCATTTCTCTACCGCTGATTTGGCCGATCTGCGACCACCGGATAATATGGAAGATCGACCGGGGCTGCTGATCGCTAATCCGCCCTATGGCGAACGTCTCGGCGAGCGTGACGAACTGGTGCATCTGTACGGCCGTCTTGGTGAAAACCTGCGCCGTCACTTCGTCGGCTGGAAGGCCGCTATCTTTACCGGCAATCCCGATCTGGCAAAGGAGATCGCCATCCGCGCCCGCCGCAAACATAGCTTGTACAACGGCGCCTTGCAGTGCCAGTTGCTACACTTTGACATTGAAGAACGCTGGTTCTTCGGCGCCCAAAAAGATCTACGGCCTGCTCAGCCAGCGCCGCCATTAAGTGCCGGGGCTATAATGTTTGCCAACCGCATTAAGAAGAATCTGCGCCAGGTTGGTCGCTGGGCGAAAAAGAATGATATTTCCTGTTACCGTCTTTACGATGCCGATATGCCCGAGTATGCCGTGGCTGTCGATCTTTACGGGACCTGGGTGCATGTTCAGGAGTACCAGGCGCCCGATACCGTCGATGCCGATATGGCCCGGCAGCGCCTCAAGGAGGCCATGGCCGTCCTGCCTGAAGCCCTGGCGGTGACGCCGGAGCAGATCTTTCTAAAAGTGCGCAGCCGCCAGTCTGGCCCTTCCCAATATCGTAAGTTGCAAGAACAGAAACAATTTCACGAGGTGGCGGAGGGCAACTGCCGTTTTTGGGTCAACTTTACCGATTACCTCGATACCGGCCTGTTTCTCGATCATCGGCCGACCCGTTTTTTGGTGCAGGAGCTGGCCGCCGGTAAACGGTTTCTCAACCTGTTTGCCTATACCGGCAGTGCCACGGTGCATGCCTTAAAAGGTGGCGCTGCTTCGACCCTGACCGTCGACATGTCCCGCACCTATCTCGACTGGGCTCAGCGTAACCTGGCTTTGAATGGGTTTCAACTAGACGGCAGCCATCGCCTGCTGCAGGCCGATTGCCTGGCCTGGTTGGAGCAGGCCGAGGGGAGTTTTGATCTGATCTTTCTCGATCCGCCTAGTTTCTCTAATTCCAAGTCGATGACCGGCACCTTTGACGTGCAACGGGATCATGTCGCTTTGTTGCGCCAGGCCCTAGGGCTTTTGGCCGAAGGCGGGGTGTTGCTCTTTTCCAATAATTTGCGACGTTTCAAGCTTGACCGTGAGGCCCTGGCCGATCTGGAGATCGAGGATATAACCGCCGCTACCATTCCCAAAGATTTCGCTCGTAATCAGCGGATTCATAACTGTTGGAAAATCTCGAGAAAGCAAAAC
>JABXKU010000026.1 GCA_013619105.1 Desulfuromonadales bacterium | reverse complement strand
GCTTATACGGATCCGCCCATTTACTGTTAGATGACAGGCTAAAAATTGAAAGAACTATTTCTACTTATATTTTGCTTGAAGACTATTTTGTTGTCACCAGTGCCGGTTGAACTCAACAATGAGTGGGTTGTCTTTAAGCCATCAAAGCCATTAACAGCAATAACTGGTGGGGCTGCACTTTACGTTTCTATCTCAGAGGATTTTCAAAGCATAAGTCACGAAGAAATTATAAGAATTCAGGAAATGTACCCAGAAGGTACGATAGAAGCCCAATTAATAATGAAATCTGGCGGAAAAATTGACCTGAAAAGTTCAGGTGTTTCCTACAATAATAATATTCGTTTGATCGTCAGTCGAAACACTCCAATACCAACCGCGGCTGAATTTGTGGAAGTGAAAATAAAGAGCAATGTAGAAATCAAAAACGCGAAGATATATTGGAAGAATGGCAAGTCATAAAAGTAATCTAACAAAAGGGTCAACCGGAGCGAGTAGAGCTTGGTGATTCCCTTAAAAGTCTTTGCTAGCCGAGCCATTTCGACGCGCCCGGTTACCCAAAACGTTGACCATCAGAAAACCCATTCCCATAACTTACAATTTCTGAAACACTTAAAAGGCCCTCCTGATTCCTCAGGTTGGGCCTTTTCTATATGTTGCCTCGGAAGTCTGTCCGGCTTTGCCTAGGGATTGATAAGACACGCCGGTGGTCTTGAATCAACCGGCTGACCGGTTAGCCTGAAAACTGAAGCAGTAACGCTGCCCGCTCCATCTACCTTTTCGTCAACAAGCAGGTGGCTATGCAGGAACTCTACTGGAAAGTCGACAACCCCTGGCTTGGCTGAATTGAGGCAGGGCCTTAACCCGTCTCTTCTTCCGAAAAATCTTCGTCGTGAAAGTTTTCTAGAAAGCGCGAATTGGAGCGGATCTGCCGGGCGATATCCCGCCGCAGCTGCTCCATTTCGTCGTTTAGCTCCTGCGAAGGGTCTTGTTGCTCTATTTCTGCCTGTTGCACGGATTCACTCACCTTTAACCTCCTGCGCCCGCCGATAGACCGCTTCGTAGCGCTGGGCCGACTGTTCCCAGGAAAAGTCTCCGGCCATGGCCCTCGGCACCAGTTGCGCCCAGTCGTCATGGTCAGAATAGCGTTTCAGCGCCCGATCGAGGGTCCTTAACAGAGCTTTGGCGGTTGGGGCCATGAAGACGAAGCCGTTACCCTGCGGATTTTTGTCGGCGTCGAAGACCGTATCGGCTAGGCCGCCGGTGCGCCGTACCAGGGGGATGGCTCCGTAACGCAGGGCAATGAGCTGGCCGAGGCCGCAGGGCTCATAATGACTCGGCATCAGAAACAGGTCGCTGCCGGCGTAGATGCGTCGGGCCAGGGTGTCGTCAAAGCTCAGGGTGATGGAGACCTGCTCCGGATGCTGGTCCTGCAGGCGGCGGAAGAAGGCCATATGTTTTTCCTCGCCGTCGCCGAGCAACACAAACTGCAGAGGCCGTTTAATCAGCTGGGGCCAGGCAGCCTCTAGAATGTCGAGACCTTTCTGGGTAGCCAGGCGGGTGACCATGGCCAGTATCGGCCGATGGCTATCTTTAGCCAGGCCGAGTTGCTGTTGCAGGTCCAGCTTGTTTTGAGCCTTGCCCGCCGGTTCTGTCGCGCTATAGGGGCTGTGCAATGCGGTATCTTGCGCCGGGTTCCACTGTTGGCAATCGATGCCGTTAAGAATACCGACCAGTTCACGGCGTCGTTTGCGCAGAATACCTTCGAAGCCGTGGCCGAATGCGGGGGTTTGAATCTCCCGGCAGTAGCTCGGTGAGACGGTGGTGATCAGGTCGGAGAAGAACAGCCCCCCTTTAAGAAAGGACAGCTGGTCGTAGTATTCCAGGCCTTCTATGTGAAACAGGCCGGGATCGAGACCGAGTTCGGTCAGGGTTTCTGCAGGGAACAGCCCCTGGTAGCCAAGGTTGTGAATAGTCATCACGGTGCCGGTCCGAGCATAAAAGGGATCGGCCGCCCGTTCGCTGCGCAGCAGCACCGGAATCAGCCCGGTCTGCCAATCGTTAAGATGCAGCACGTCGGGACGAAACTTAAGCTGCGGCAGGGCTTCGAGGACGGCCCGGCAAAAGAGGCCGAAGCGCTGGGCATTGTCGGGGTAGTCGCCGGAGGCTGTACCGTACAGTCCCTCGCGTTGAAAAAACTCAGGATAATCGAGAAAATAGACGGGCACCTCTCCCAACTTTCCCTGGAAAAAGCCAACGCTGCGCTTGATGCCAGCGATCTCCACCTCGACAGTCACCTTCAGCCGTTTAGTGACGAAGGGCTTTTCGCTGATACTGTGGTAATAAGGCATGATAATGCGTACATCGTGACCGAGGTGCGCTAGGGCTTGGGGCAAGGCGCCGGCGACATCGGCTAGTCCACCGGTTTTGGCAAAGGGGGCCACTTCGGAAGCGACCAGTAGTATGTTCATCGATGGACCTCTTGTCTTATGATTTTTTGTGAATGCATTAAAGTGATGGCGTTGGAAAAATAATTTAACGCGAGGTTTGCAGTCGGTCAAGGCGATAACCGGCCTGTTCACCTGCAACGATCAGCATTTGCCCTTGCAGCCATAGCTGCTCCAGAGATAAATCCAGGGAGGTCCCGGTCTCGACACAGGCGGCGCTTATGGCCGCAGTGGCAAACAGGCCAAGGGCCAGCTCAGTAAGGGCCTCACCGCACAGCCATTGGTGGCCGTCGTAGTCGTGCACCTTGAGGCAGGCGCGTACCGCTTCATCGGCGAGCAGGGTGGGCAGCGGATTTTCCTCTGGTAACGGGTCTTGCCAACGGATCAGGGCGATCAACAGCAACTGATTGTCGTAGCTTAGCAGGCGGCCCAGGGGCTCGCGCAGCAGGAAGTCATCGAGCCAGGCTGCGGTACGGGCCGGGCTTCCGTCGCCGGGGTCTAAATCGCCGAGGCGATGGAGCAGCAGATAGGCCGGAAGTATTCGGTTCAGCGGTCCAGCCAGGATTTGATGAAGTTCGTTGCGAACCTTAGGCTGGGTGGATTTGCCGACGAGTGCCGACGACAAATCCTGCAATGCCTGCAGCTCTGAGGTCAACCGTTCCACCAGCTCTGTGCTGTCGCCCTGCGGTGCGGCCAACGGTTGTAATTGGCGGATGAATGCCTCAAAGGCAGCGAGTAGCTCTTTTGCCTCCACCTTGTCTTGGGGGCCGGCAACTTTACCGCTGGCCGGTTGGGGCTTCAGCTCAACCAGCAGTGGCTTTTGCAGCAGCTGGTCCAAGGCGCTCAACAGGGGCTCCAAGTGAAGCCGCTTGAGTTCCAGATCAAGATCGTTTACCGGCTGGCCGCCGAGCTTCTGGCGTAAACGGCCCCAGCTGCCATCCGTATCGATCAGCTCGCAAAAATCTACAAATACCTGATACTGGTAGCTTCCCAGTTGCAAGAATAGCCCCTGCTCACATAGCTCAGCACCGGAGCGCAGATAGTGCTGTCCGCTGTGCTGGTCGCGAAAGCGATAGTAGTGCTGGCTGTCACTGTTGACCCCGAGAGCGGCAGCCAGGGTGGTGTTCGATGGCTGTAGACCTTGGTCGGCAGTCGGTCGGGCTTTGGGCACGCTGTGGCGAATCCAGCCGGCGGCTTCCCCGTGCCGGTTGTGATAGACCACCAGTGCCCGCTGCTGGCCACAGCCGTTGGAATAGGCGAAGACGTCGTCATTGCTGCCGTGGTCCCCCTCAAAGGGATAGAGTTCAAAGAGCTCGGCCTCGCTGAACAGATAGCGCTGGTGCAGCAGGGGAGAGATCTGGGTTTCGTGATGGGCGACGAAACCCTCATCGACGGTTTCGTCCCAGTAGGCCCGACGGTACTCCATGCCGTACTTTTCGGCAAAACCCTCGACCTGGCCGTGGCCGAACATGGGCAGGCCGGGCAGGGTCACCAGCATGACGGCCACTCCAAAGTATTTATCCCCCCTGCCGAACTGCTCCACGGCAGTAGCCTCATCGGGATTGTTCATGAAATTTACGAAGCGTTTGAGAATTTCAGGATTGAACTCCAGGGTGTTGCGCAGCAGTTGCTGGTATTTGCCGTTGTCCTCGTTCTTGAGCATATGCATGAAGGCGCTGTTGTAGACCCGGTGCATGCCCAGGGTGCGAACGAAAAATCCCTCCATCAGCCAGAACGCCTCGGCCAGCAGCAGGGTGTCTGGGACCTCGGCGGCCACCCGGTCGACCACTTCGCGCCAGAACTCCACGGGGAAAACCCGCTCGAACTCCTCCGCTTCCATCCAGTGCTCGGCCCTCGAAGGGATCCCGGCGCCGCCGCCGGGGCGAGGAAACCAGAGGCGCTGGTAGTGCTTTTTAGCCAAGGTCATGGCCGCGTCAAAGCGGATTACTTTAAAGGTGCGGGCCACTTGCAGGATGGTCTGAATCATCGCTTCGCGCACTTCGGCCAGCATGAAATTGAGCTGGGCGGTATCGTTCCAAGGGGTGTGGGTGCCGTCGTTGCCGTGGTAGATGTAGCGGACCCGGCCGCTGGCCCGATCACTGTGCTTGAACACCACCGCCGCATCACTGTGGTCGAAGTAGCCGTTCTCGATCTGCAGGGTGACGTCGTCTCGGCTGGCCAGGTCGGGGCCGTCGAAGCGGTAACAGGGAAAGGGCGGATAGTCGAGCTGCACGAACCAGTCGGGGTGTTCCTCCATCCAGCGGGAGGCGATGCCGGTATGGTTGGGTACCACGTCACAGGCCAGGCGCAAGCCTCGCTGCTGACAGCGATTGTTGAGTTCATCCAGACCCTGCTGGCCGCCAAGATCTTCAGCGACAGTGTAGTCGTAGAGGGAATAGGCCGACGCCTCGGCCTCGGGGTTGCCCATGATGCGCTTGATCTGCCGCGAGGCCGGTGAGCGTTCCCATAGGCCGATCAGCCACAGGGCAGTGAAGCCTCGTTGTACCAGCAGATCGATCTCTTCGTCGGGAATCTCCGACAGGCGCTGAATGGGCCGACCGTACTGGCGGGAGAGCTGGTCGAGCCAGACGTAGATTGTTTTGGCGATCAGTACCGTGCGGGGCATCCAGTCCGTGTCGGGAGAGAAACACTCGGCCTCTGATTCGACAGTGGCGGCAGCGGGATAGTGGGGCACCGGCACCTGTGGCGGCCCCCAGCCGCGTTGTTGTTCTTCGCTGGCCAGCACATCAAAGGCACTGTCGATGCTCAGCAGCAGGTCCGCCGGCAAAAACTCCGCCCAGTGGCGGCGCACGTAGTTCAGCTGGTCGGCCAGGGAATGGGGCGAGGCCTTGATGGGCGCCCACAGCAGGGCGGTCAGGGAGGTTCCCAAAGCCCCAGCCTCCGACTCATCGGTCAGCAGGGCGTCGAGACGGACCAGCAGCTGGCGGTAGCTGCAACGCTGTTGCAGTTCTTTATCATCGAACAGCGAGCGCAGGTCCGCAGTGGCCGGATTATCATTTTGCAGGGCGAGTAGAAATAGCTCCAGTAGGGTCTGCCGGTGGCTGTTTGTGCCCACAGTCAGATACGCCGTCGAAGATTCGCCGCGCAATACTGTCTGTGGCGGAAAGAGCTCCAGCAACGTTTGCAGGCCGGGCTGTAGTTTGGCCTGGTCAAAGCTGCAGCCCGCCAGGCCCCGTTCATCAAGAAACCGTTCGCCGAGCTTGCGCAGGGCGCGGTTCAGTTGCGCCAGCAGGTTGAGTTGTGCCCCACCACCGACGGTCGTCGGTAGGTTGGCGCCCGCCATTCGCAGATAATAGAGGCTTTCGGCGGAGGTGGGACGGGGCGGTTCGAGGACTAGCTCGTAGCGTTGCCGGGCCAGGGCGGAAAAGGGCATCGAAAGGGGAAAATAGGGAATTTGGTCAATTGAAACAGAAGGCATGGCAATTCCGATAGCTCAGGACGTAAGGTTCAGGGGGGCATGACGGAGAAACGCGGCCGCTTCTTCTGGTGCGGTGGGATTGCAGTAAAATCCGCTACCCCATTCCAGGCCGATGGGGCGGGCCAGGCGCGGTGCCAGTTCGATATGCCAGTGGTAATCGTAGACCAGGGAAGTCCAGAAGTGGGGTTTGCCCGGTCGACGGTGAGGCGGTGGGGCGCTGTACAGCACAAAGTTGTAGGCCGGATCGCGCAGCACCTGGCGTTGGCGGCGCAGCAGGTCGCCGAGGGTTTCGGCCAGGCGGGTCAGACCGCCATGGTCGAGTTTGGCGAAATCGTGGCCGTGCTGTTGCGGGGCGATCATGATCTCGAAGGGGCGCCGCGCCGCATAGGGAGCAAAGGCCAGAAATTCACCGTCGTTGCGTACAATGCGGCGACCGTCGGCGATCTCTTGGGCGAGAATGTCGCAGAGCAGGCAGCGATCCTTGAGGGCAAAATAATTTTTGCTGGTCGTCAGGGAGGTTCGCACTTCCGGGGGAATAATCGGTAGGGCGAGAATCTGTGTATAGGAATGAGGGATGGTGGCGCCGGCTTCCAGACCGTGGCTCTTGAAGGGCAGAATATAGCGGAAACGATGGTCGCGGCGTAGATCAATCAATCGTGTCTGCACCGCGTGCAGCACGTCGGTCAGTTCTGTGGCGGAGAGGTCGGCAGTACTTCGCTCATGGTCCGGGGTTTCAATAATCACCTCATGGGCGCCGATGCCGTTCATGGCATCGTACAATCCCTCACCGCGATGGGCCAAGTCCCCTTCGATTCCGAGCATGGGATATTTATTCGGCACCACCCGCACCCGCCAGCCCGGTTGATTGGCTGGACTGCCGTCGGGGCGCAAGGCAAAGATTTCAGCGGGGGTCTTGCTTTCCTGGCCATAGCAGAAAGGACAGGCGGTGGTGGTCAGTTTCTGACGCTCCATAAAAAAATCTTTGGGGCCCCGGCCCCGTCTATCGGCCACGGCAACCCAGATGTTCTTCATCGGGTCCCAGCGCATTTCGGACACGGTATATCTCCTTCTTGTAGTTTGCTAAAAAAGCCCAGTTTGCAGGTCCCTGTTCAGACGGACCAGTGTTGCGCTGCTAAGTCGGCACCTCGATAGCTGAGCCGAATGGACCCCTGGTCGGGCCAGCGGGCTGTTTCGTGGCCCGCTCGATGCAGCTTGCAGAATAACTCAAATTCATCTTTGACTGCCAGACCCATGGGCTCTAGATTCAGAGCCAACTCGAAAATCGATTGGTAGGATGCTTGGGCCGCAGAGACCAGTTCCTGGCCGCCGCCGTCCCTGATGGTTAGTTGGCCGTCGGCGGGGACAAAGTGTATTCGTAGATCGTTCTGGCCAGAAAAATGGATTTCCAGCACCGCATCCTCGGCGGCCAACTCTTCTTGCCAGGTGCCGAAGTCGATCCGCAGGTAAAAGCGCTGCTCATCATAGCCGAAATAAAACCCGGTCAACTCCTTCCCGGTGGCGTGCATAGCGCCGCCGGATTGCAGATCGACGCTACCGGCCGCCAGCCACTCGAAATAGTCGCTGACCTGGCCATCGATCTGTGGACTGATCAACGCCAGGGGTTCATGAACGCGACTGTGAAGCAGCGGTGCCTTGATAGGGTGGTGCAGGTAGTCGGGTACGGCTAGATCGACGCTGCGGTACAGAGCCTGTAGGTGCTGGCGGAACAGGCCATCAAAGGTTTCTGCCTGGGCGGTAGGGTGATGGTCGCCAAACCACCAGAACCAGTCGCTGCCTTCGGCCCGCAGCAGGTGCAGCAGCGGTTCGGGAAGATCCTGGCCAGTGCGCTGTTCGATTTCTTCGGTGATTGTTTCCCGCCGTGCCCGGTGCAACCATTGCCAGGCTGTGTTCTCTTCGTTGTGCCCGATCCAGACGTCGAAATCGCCGTTAATCCAGGACCCCGCTGCCAGTCGGGGTAAATCCGTTGTTTCTTGGCTGCTCAAGGCTTCGCCGACGGTCACCATCTGCAGCGAGGCATCCTTCTGCAGACCGTGGTAGAGAGCCTGCAGAAAAGGGTAGCCGTTATCGGCGTAGCTTTCCCAGCAATTTTCACCGTCCAGAATCAGGGTCACCAGTCCGCCCGGCGTCGTTTTAGCAATGACCCGCAGGCGATCTAGCAGATCCTCGGCCGCCTGCTCGGGATCCCAGCGGGCATAGACGAAACCGATACGGTCGGAGAGCTCCCGGTCGCGAAACAGCAGCGGCAGCCCCTGGTATTGGTAGGGGCGATAGAGCTGTTTCCGATCCCGCAGGCCATCGGTCAGGCTGTTGGCCAGAATCGCCTCGTCGGAGGCCGCCCACAGAGCCCCTTCTTGTTGCAGGATGGTCAAAGCCGCGGCGCTGACCGCTCCTTCCGCCGGCCACATCCCTCGTGGTTGTTCGCCAAGGTGTTGGGCCGCCACCTGCTGGCCGTAGCGCACCTGCTGTCGGGCGTCCTCGGGATAACGAAAAAGTTGCGTCGGCAATAGAGCATCCTTGCGGGCGCTTCGCGCCACTTCGCTATCACACAGCAGCGGCAGGATGGGGTGGGCATAGGGGCTGATTGAGATTTCTACGGAGCCGCTCTGTTCGGCCTGCCGAAAGGCTTCCAACACACCGGTCACCACCTGATCGTAACAGTCGAGCAGAGCCCGTTTATCTTCTTCGCTGAAAGCCGCGCCTTTGTGCAACAGCGCCCTTACGGTGACTGATTCCCGGCGCTGATAATGCCCGGCCCAAGCCAGCAGAAACCAGACCTGCAAATCTCGTAGGTCCTGAGTCTGAAAACGTTGGGCCGCCGCCGGTCCGCTGTCTTCACCCCGTAGTCGGGCCAGTTCGCGATAGCGGTCATGGGGGCGAATATGCCGTTCGTGATGAACTGAAAAAAAGGAGCTCACCACGAAGGTGCGCTCCTCGGCCGTCATTTCCAGAGGATCCTTGCGTGCTGCGTCCAGCCATACATCCTTTGCTCGACCATCTTGATAGTCCGCCAACTGTTCCAGCAGGGTCGGAACCAGGTTGAAGGTCAATCGGGTACCCGGCATCTCCATCGCGGTCCGCAACATTTCGCTGTAGTCCTTGACGGCATGCAGATAGGTCCAGGGCAACAGGGTCCGACCGCTCGCCGGCTCGCGATAGTCGGGCTGGTGCATATGCCAGATCAGGGCTACTTGCAGGGCTTGCATGAAACCTCCGGGCATAGCCGCTTAGCTTTGTAGAAGCTCCTGTTTCCACTCTTCAATGTGCCTGCAATAGATTTCCAGCAGGGCGTCGGCCCGATTGGCAACGGCCGATTCGGCAATAATGTGCATGATCGGCCGATGCTGGTCGGGAAGGACCAGCACCCAGTCGTCATCGATGCGCACTTTGACTCCGTCGAGGAACGATGCCTCAAGATCGACGGAATGTTCGCTCAGCTTGCGCATCAGGCCACCTTTGAGTTCCCAGGAACAAGGGACCTGGGTTTTGCGATAGCTGCGCGCCGGCAGACTATGGCGAATGCCTCCCAGGGTCTGCTCGGTGCGAGCTAGCAGTTCGAGGATCTTGGCGATGCTGAACAGGCCGTCGAAATGGGCCTGAAAAGGCGGAAAGGAAAGTCGGCCGTCCATGGCCGCCACTAGCTTCACCTGCCGTTCACTGCCCGCTTCAACCAGAGATCGGGCGTTGTTTTTGGTGCGTTTCACCGTCATGCCCCAGTCGCTGGCCAGTTGCTCTACCGTCTCGGGAGCTGCCACCGGCATGACCAGTGCTCCGCCGCGCTCGGCCCGACAGACCAGGGCTGCGACGCAGTTGAGCAGATCTATTTCGGACAGAATAGTGCCCGTTTCGTCGACCACCCGCAGCTGTTCGCCGGAGGGACAGATCCAGCAGCCGACGGTGGCCCCGAGGCAGGTAACGATACGGGACAGCTGATCCAGGGCCTGGTCGATATCTTCGGGTGAATTGCCGGTAACGCTCTCGTCGACATTTGAGTTCAATTCGATGATCTGACAGCCGAGCTGAGTCAACAGTCTGGGCAACAGTTCGCCGGCTGGCGAGTGATTGAGGTCAAGGACTACCTTGGGCGCGGTACTCCGCAACAGGTCACCGTCGAGGGCTCGCTGAAAACCCTCGCAATAGTAATCGAAAATCTGCGGGATCTCTTTGATGGTACCGGGTTCGCTGAAGTGCACGCGGCGGAAATTTTCCTTGAAAAAGACCCGCTCGATAGCTTTGGCCATACTCGAGGAGATCTCCATGCCATCGGCATCGTGAAAGACGATTTCCGTCGCGGCCAGATCATCCCGTCCCTGGCGAAAGTGCACGCCGCCAACTTCGCCAAAGGTGCAGAGCTTGTAACGCAATACGGGCAGGGGGATGCGTTTGATATCCCGCACGTTGATGCCTGCCGACAGCAGGCCGCCGACGAAGGCCCGCTTGAGCATGCGCGATGCACGGATCACATCCCGGCCAGCCAGCACATAGGAGCCTCGCGGCAGAGTGGAGCCGTAGGCGGCGCCGAGTTTGGCGCAGAATTCCGGAGTCAGTTCGATGTTGGTCAGCCCCCGAACCAGGGCCCCTTCAAAGAGAGTTTTGCGCCACTTTTCACCCCAGATCAGGTTGGTGGTGACGATGGAGCCCCCTTCAATAATTTTGTTGGGCCAGATCTTGACGTCCTTTTTGATGAAGGCTTCGTCGCCAACGGTGGCGTCGTCACCAAGTATGGCCCCTTCTTCAATGACGACCCCGCGCCCCATGCGAATACGGTGACAGAGAGCGGCTCCCTGAATTCGGCAGTCCCGTTTGAGGTAGACGTTGTCCCAGACCACGGTGTCTTCCAGCTCGACGCCGTCTTCAATGACGCAGTTGCGGCCGATGATGCAGTTTTTCAGCCGAGCCCGGCCTTTGATCTGGGTGTTGCTTCCGATGACGACCATGCCTTCCAGCAACGCCGGTTCGCTGGCGTTAAGCAGGGTCTCCTCGCCCAGGTAGATCCCCTCAAGCCCGGGCGCCGGGTTTTCGTCGATATTGACCGTGACCTTGCCCTGCAAAATGTCCTGGCTGGCTTCCAGATAGGCGTCGGTGTTGCCGATGTCGGCCCAATAGCCGGTTTGGTTGCAGCCGAACAGAGGCGCTTTGTCGGTCAGCATCTGCGGAAAGATGTCTTTTGACCAGTCACGGTTCTGACCCTCGGGAATCAGATCGAGAACCTCGGGTTCTAAGACGTAAATGCCGGTATTGATGGTGTCGGAAAAGACTTCCCCCCAACCCGGTTTCTCTAGAAACTGGGTAATGCGGCCCTGTTTGTCGGTGATTACCACACCGAACTGCAGAGGATCGGTGACCGGGGTCAGGGTGATGGTGGCTTGGGCTTGCTGCTGTTCATGAAAACGGACGATGGCCGACAGGTCGAAATCGGTTAGCAGGTCGCCACTGATGAGCATAAACCGTTCGTCAAGGTAGCGAGCGGCGGCCTTGACCGCACCGGCTGTTCCCAGATCTTCCAGGGGGGTGACATAGGTAATGCGCACACCGTATTCGCTGCCATCACCAAAGTAGTGCTTGATCGCTTCTGGTTGATGGTAGAGCAGCATGATCAGTTCGGAGATGCCGTGCTTTTTGAGCAGTTCGACAATATGCAGCATGATCGGCCGGTTCATCAGGGGAATCATCGGCTTCGGCATGTTGATAGTGAGTGGTTGAATGCGGGTGCCGAAGCCCCCAGCCATGATGACTGCCTTCATGAATTTCCTCCGTTAGTTTTACTGCCCCTCTTTGCCAGAACTCGTTCGATTTCAGCCTTTAAGGTTGAGGTGTTCGAACTTTTGACGACATAGCCGTCTGCCAGCCAAGATGAAAAATCCTCTTTATAACAACTGTAAGCACTGCAGAGGATTACGGGCAAATCCTTTTTTTGTTGGACAATATCCTGCAGGATATCAAGACCGCTTTCATTGCCCATGTGAATGTCGAGCACCACCAGATCAAAGGTGTGACGATTGAGCAATTCTACCGCGGTTGCACTGTTTTCGGCCGTATCGACTTGATAGCCGGCATCCTGCAGGTCAGCGGCGTAGAGCTGGCGGATGTTTTTTTCATCGTCTACGATCAATAAACGCATCAGTTCTCTCCCGGATTCCTACTATGGCTGTAATCAGGGCCGTTTGGATCCCCATTGGATTCATACACAGCTAACTTGCCGCCGTTGTTAGGTCGATTTATAAACGGCAAGGCACACTCATTTTAGGGCGGTAATAACCCGTTTTTATGCAGAGCTGCAGGTTCATAGGCAGTAAGTAGATGGCCTGGTTGCCAACGGTGGCCGATGGATCTGCCCACAAAAAGCTCGGAAAGTATAACAACCATTTTCCAAATATCAACGTCGCCTCAGAAAAGTTGCTTTGCGGGGAACGGTCTTGTAGGGCCTCGATTATGCGGCGGCTATCCGGCCGGGCTGATGGGATCCTCGGTAGAAATTCTTCAATTAGAAGTGCATAGCAGTTGCCGTGCGAAGTGATGCGTCATATAATCGGCGATGTTAAATTATGGCTTAGCCATCCAGCATGTTTTTGCAAATGTATATTTATAAAAACAGAAATCAATCGAAGGCTCTACAGATACAATCTAAGGAATGCCCTCTTGAAACCTTTCAATTTTCTGAGCTTCGGCAAAAAAACCCGGCGTAAAAAGACCGCTAAAAATAGGCGCTGGCTGACTAAACGAAAGTTTTTGCTGGTGGCTTCGCTGGTTGTTCTGCTGCTGGCTGCTCTGTATATTATTTATCTCAATTATACGGTGCGAACCCGCTTTGAAGGCCGGCGTTTCGCCTTGCCGGCGCGGGTCTATGCTCGTCCCTTGGAGCTCTATTCGGGGCTTAAATTAGCGCCATCTGAATTGGTTGCTGAATTGGCGTTACTCGGCTACCGGGAGAATACGTCGCCTCGTGAGCCGGGAAGCTATCAATGGCGTAATCAGCAGGTGGAGTTGGTGACACGGCCTTTTACCTATGGCGATGGTCCTCAGGAATCGAGTTCGCTAAGGGTGAGCTTTGCTGGCGATCGGGTGGCGGCTCTGCGGGGGCGGACGGACAATGCCGCCATCGAACTGTTGCGCCTCGATCCGGCTCTGATCGGCGGTATCTATCCGGGGAACAATGAGGATAGGGTGCTGGTGCGCCTTGATGAGGTGCCGCAGCTTCTGGTCGATGCTCTGATCGCGGTGGAGGATGTGCGTTTTTATTCTCATCGGGGGATCGACCCCCGGGGTATTGCACGAGCTCTGGTCATGACCGTTAGCGGCAAGAGCGTTCAGGGGGGCAGTACTCTGACCCAGCAGTTGGTCAAAAACTTCTTCCTCAGCTCTGAACGGACCGTGCGGCGCAAGCTCAATGAAATGGTCATGGCGCTGCTGCTTGAAGTGCATTATAGCAAAGAGGAAATCCTCGAAACGTATCTTAACGAGGTCTATCTTGGTCAGGACGGCAACCGGGCCATACACGGCTTCGGTCTGGCCAGTTCCTTCTTTTTCGATAAACCGCTGATGCAGATCGATTTAACCGAAGCGGCTCTGCTGGTGGGGATGCTCAAGGGGCCGACCTATTACAGCCCTCGACGCCATCCGCAGCGGGCCCTGGGGCGGCGCAATCTGGTGCTGGGGGAGATGGCGGAGGCCCGTTTCATCACCGATCAGCAGCTGTTGGCGGGCCGTATCACACCGTTGGGAGTGGTCGACCGGCCGCCGCGGGGCATCTCGCCCTATCCGGCCTTTTTGAGTTTGGTGCATCGCCAGTTGCGTCGTGACTACCGTGACGAAGACTTGCGCTCGGAAGGCTTACAGATTTTCACCACTCTCGATCCCTGGGTGCAACGATCCGCCGAGAAGGCTCTGAGTCAGCAGCTGAAACGGCTGGAGCAGGGTCGCGGTATTGCGGCCGACAGTCTGCAAGGCGCGTTGCTAATGACCGACGTGCAGAACGGCGAGGTGCAGGCGGTGGTCGGAGGCCGCGATCCCCGTTTCGAAGGCTTCAACCGGGCTCTTGATGCTCAGCGCCCTATCGGTTCCCTGATCAAGCCGGTAGTCTTTCTCACCGCTTTGCAACAACCCCAAAGCTACACCCTAGCCACGCTGCTGGACGATTCTCCGTTGTTGCTGCAACAACCCGGAACCGACGACTGGCAGCCGCAGAATTACGATAAAAAGTTTCATGGTCCCGTGCCTTTGCATACGGCTTTGGCTCATTCTTATAATGTTTCAACAGCCCGCCTCGGCTTGCAGCTCGGCGTGCCATCGGTGCTGGACAATCTGGGTCGGCTCGGTGTCGACCGGCAGCTGCCGGGTTATGCCGCCAGCCTGCTCGGTGCCGACACCTTTTCTCCCCTGGAGGTGGCGCAATTCTATCAGACTCTGGCCAGCGGTGGTTTTCGCACTCCTTTGCGGGCCATTCGCGAGGTGTTGACCTTTGCCGGTCAGCCGTTGCAGCGTTACCCTCTCAAGGTTGAGCAAGTCGTCGATGCGCCATCCAATTATCTCTTAACTGTGGCCCTGCAGGAGGTGGTACAGCAGGGCACGGCTCGAGGTCTGCATCGTTACCTGCCGGCAGAACTGAATCTTGCCGGCAAGACCGGCACCACAGACGAATTTCGGGATAGCTGGTTTGCCGGTTTTAGTGGTGATCGGCTGGGGGTGGTCTGGGTCGGCCGCGATGATAACCAGCCGGCGGGATTAACTGGGGCCAGCGGAGCGATGACCGTGTGGGCGAAGATGATGGTTGGGCTGGATCTTGAACCGCTGATTCTGCCGATACCGGACAGTATCGAACACGTCTGGATTGAATCTAAGTCGGGTCTGCGCAGTGCTGCTGGCTGTCCCGACGCCGTTGAGCTGCCTTTTGTCACTGGCTCGGCGCCTACCGAGTCAGCTTCTTGCGGGCCGGGCTCTAAGGGCAATTCAATCAAAAGCTGGTTTGAAAGGATCTTTAAATGATAGTTTTACGTCGTATTATCCCTTTGCTGCTGGTTCTGATGTTGGCCGGCTGTACTGTTGTTCAGCCGACCAGACCCCGTCCCGTGGCATCGAGCAATTCGGCGGTAGTGGCGTTGCTCGACAGGGCGCATAGCCAGAATGCGGCCGGAGAGTTAGAGCAGGCCGGAGCCAGTCTTGAACGAGCACTTCGCATCGAGCCACACAATGCCTTGCTTTGGCAGGAGCTGGCCCGGGTACGCCTTGACTTGGGGTTTTACCGGCAGGCAGAAAGTTTGGCCGCCAAATCGAACGGCTTTGCTGCTGGGAACCGAACTCTGCAGGGTGAAAACTGGCGCATCATCGGTCAGGCGCGCAGCGGCCTAGGGGACTATCGCGGGGCTCAGGCCGCTTTTGACCGGGCCGAGCAGGAATAAGGTTTTTGCCGAACGGCGCTTACTTTACATGCTGTAATTCAATTAAATAGAAACAAGCCCCGCATTGCCAATGCGGGGCTTGTTTCTATTTGGCGGCAGACTTTTTTGTGGGCGGGCCAGTTCAGGCTGGAGGCATCTCCTGCCAGGCATGCAGATGCCCAATCGGAATCTCTCGGCCTTCAATACGGTCGAGTACATGAACCGCCGCCTTGAATTTGCGGAACCACATATCAATATCGTCGTGATAGCCGGGGTAATGATAGGGGCCGGACAGGCGCCGTTCAATGGCACGGGACACCTCCTCCAAATGCTCCAAGGCCGCCAGGCGTTCCTGGCTGATCATTTTAGTCGTCATAGCTGAAGTTCCTTTCTGTTGAGGCTCTTTTCCATTATAGAGAACAGGTGGCCCTCGGCACAAGGCCCAACCAGCGGGCAGGCAGGATTGGTAAGAAGGATCTCCTGTTGGCGTCCTGTTTGGCCAGGTAAGTGCTCGAATTACAGGGGGAAAGATGTCTCAGCGACTTGCTGGCACCTCTCGACGGTGATATGATTATCCTGTATACGCAATCAATAGAAAGGGGATTCAAGCCATGCGAGTTAATGTTAGATGTTTCGGAACCTTTGAGAAGTTCCAAAAAGGGACTAAGCCTTGGGAAATGCCTGCTGGGGCGACGGTCAATGAGATCACCCAGATCATGGGAGTCAAGTCCGACGAAGTGAAGCTTGTTTTCGTTAATTATAAAGAAGTCTCAATGAACACCTTGCTTCGAGAAGGGGATGAGGTGGGCCTCTCACCCAAGACCGGTGGCATGTAGTGTTCTGCTGCAGTTGCTATTGAGCAGACGATGCACCGAATATCCGATGACACCGCTCGGATAGCCGGGTTGATCAATAAGGACATCCTGAAAAGGATGTCCTTATTGCGTTTTTTGGGGGGGCGAGGAGTGAGGTGAGGGGATTGGTCAGCTGACTAGCGGTGTTCTGACTCCCCGCGGCAGCGCCAGCGACAACAGCCCAGCGGTAAAAACCAGGACCATGGACACCCACAGACAGCTGGGCAAGCCTCCGAGTTGAAAGAGCAGGCCGGAAAGCAGGGTGCCGAGCAACCGTCCGGCGGCGTTGGCCATGTAATAGAATCCGACGTCGAGGGCTACCTGGTCCGTTTTAGTGTAAGTCAGAATTAGATAGCTGTGGACCGATGAGTTGATGGCGAACACCAGGCCAAACAGGGCTAGTCCCCCGACAACCGTCAGCAGGGGGGAGGCGGTGGCTTGTACACCCCAGGCGATGAGGGCTGTGAGGGCCGCCAGGGCAAAAGCTCCGGCTGCCGCCGTGCCCCCCTGAGGGGTGCCACCGGCCAGGCCGCGACGGAGCAGATTGGGTGCTGCGGCCTGAACTCCACCGTAGCCGATTACCCATAAGGCAAGAAAGCCGCCGACTTGGGTGTGACTCCAGCCGAGGCTGGCAGCAAGAAAGATCGGTAGCCCGACCACAAACCACACATCCCGTGAGCCGAACAGAAACAGCCGGGCAGCAGAAAGTAGATTGATGTTGCGGTCTTTAGCCAAAAGATTGGAAAATTTCACCGTGGATCTGGCCCGGCCCATGCCTCGCGGCAGAGCCAGAACCGCAGCGAACAACACCAGTGCCAGAGCGGCGGCCATGGCCAGCAAGGCGACGCGAAAGCCGAGCCAACTAAGCAGCACCCCGCCGAGGAAAAAGCCGGCTCCCTTGAGAGCATTCTTGGACCCGGTCAAAAGGGATACCCATTTGAATAAGGCGCCTTCTTCACCTTTCGGAAGCAGGACCTTGATGGCGCTCTTGGAGCTCATCTTGGTCAGGTCTTTGGCGATGCCCGACAGGGCTTGGGCACTCATCACGTAGGCTACCGACAGGGACAACGACCAGTCCGGCTGCAGACCTGCCAAAGCAGTCAGGGCCACCACCTGCAGGGCCAGACCGGCAAAGAGGGTGATCTTCAGGCCGAACTGGCTGCCGACCCAGCCGCCGACCAGGTTGGTCACCACCCCACACAACTCATAGAGCAGAAATAGCATGGCGATCTGCAGGGCGCTGTAGCCTAGGGTGTGGAAGTGCAGCAGCACCAGCATGCGCAGAGCGCCGTCGGTGAGGGTGAACCCCCAATAGGCGCCGGTTACCAGGCTGTAGTTGCGTAGACCGCTCATGGTAGTGTAGTGGCCACCTTGCGGCACAGTTCCATCATTCGGTGGGCATAACCCATTTCGTTGTCGTACCAGATATAGAGTTTGAGCTGAGTGCCGTTAACCACCATGGTGCTGAGAGCGTCTACAATGGCCGAGCGGGGGTCGCTTTTAAAGTCGATGGAGACCAGGGGGCGATATTCGATGCCGAGAATACCTTTAAGGGTGCTGTCCGCTGCTTTCTGAAACAGGTCGTTAACCTCTTCGGCGGACACTGGGCGCTGCATTTCAAAAACGGCGTCGGTCATCGATCCAGTGAGTAGTGGTACCCGTACCGCATGGCCGTTCAGTTTGCCTTTTAACTCCGGGTAGATGTAGGTGATGGCAGTGGCCGACCCGGTGCTGGTGGGGATGAGCGACATGCTCGCGGCCCGTGCTCGGCGCAGGTCTTTGTGCGGGGCATCGACCACAATCTGGGTGTTGGTCATATCGTGAATAGTGGTGATCACGCCGTGGCTGATGCCGATCTGTTCATGCAGTACTTTGACTACCGGTGCCAGACAGTTGGTCGTGCAGGAGGCGGCGGTGAGCAGATGGTGTTGTTGCGGGTCATAGAGATGGTCATTGACCCCCATGACGATATTCAGCGCACCTTCCTTGACTGGAGCGGCGACGATGACCTTCTGCACACCCTGGTCGAAGTAGGGTTGCAGCAGTTGCGGAGTCCGGAACTGACCCGACGACTCAATAACCACGTCGACGCCGTAGTCGCTCCAGGAGACTTCGCCGGGAGTCGGCTTGTCGCTGAAGCTCACGGGTCGACCGTCGATGCGTAATCCGTTGTCGGTAATGCCAAATTCCCGCGGCCAGCGACCGTGCACTGAGTCAAACTCCAGCAAGTGGGCAGCCGCTTCGGCGCCACCGGCTATTTCATTGATATGGACGATCTCATACTCGGGCCAGTCCCAGGCAGCGCGTAGGGCCAACCGACCCATGCGGCCAAAGCCGTTGATGCCGATGCGAATGCTCATAAAGGCTGTTCTCCTGCACATGAAGATTGCGTAGATAGAGACCCTTCGGGAGTTTTAGGTCGGGTTAGAAAGTCGAATGTATCCGCATGAGCGGATGTTGTCAAACGAGATTCTCAGCCTGAGAAAGATTGCGGCCAGGGTGGTTTTGCTAGATGTCGTGGAACGGATGTTGGGCGAATAACGGAATATAATTTTGCAAACAACTTTTACCTAGTTTGAGGGGTGCTACAATTAGCGGCCAAAAGTTTTGTTTTTGTGAACGGAGTTGTTTTAATAATGGTTTCTTCTTCATTTCCATTTTTCGTTGGTAGCAGGTTCCTGCGGCAAGGATTCGTTGCTTTTGCTGTTTTAGTGGTACTGGCTGGGGGGCTCGGTCTGTTTCGCCCGGCCCCGGTCTTGGGCCTGGATATGGCAGAGGGCGGGCCGCGCGTTTTACTGCTGAATTCCTACCACCCCCAATATCCCTGGACGGATCATCTTGTGGCGGGGATTAAAAAAGGGCTACGCGGGTCAGTGGCCGATGAACGGCTGCATGTCGAATACATGGACCTGCGGCGGCATACCGACGATCCTGACTACCAACAGGCGCTTCGCGATCTGTACTCCCGTATATTCCGCCACACCCGGTTCGATTTGATCATCTCCATGGACGACTACGCCCTACAGTTTTTGGAAACACATCGCGGCACCCTCTTTCCCGGAGTACCGATCGTCTTTTGCGGGATTGATCTCTACGATGACGGTTTGCAGGAGCGACTCGGCAACGTTACCGGCATCTTTGAGACGATGGGAGTCGTAAAGAATCTGGAGCTGATTTATCGCTTGCAGCCAGATGCCAAACGGGTGGTGTTTCTGCTCGGCCAGACGTCCCTGGGCACCCTGATGCGCCGAGACGTGGAGCAGGCTATCGCTGCTTATTCCGGGCAGGGGGTTCAGCTCGAGATTTGGGACGATTTTACCCTGCCGGAACTCTACCAGCGGCTCGAGAAGCTGGAGGCGGATACCGCGGTGCAGTTGGTACATCTCGCGGCCGATCGGGTCGGCACCGTTTTTTCCTATACCCGCCACACCCCCCTTCTTGCCCGTCATAGCAGGGTACCCATCTATGGCCTATGGGAGCCGGCGTTGGGGCATGGCATTGTCGGCGGAATGATCGTCACTGGCGATCAGCACGGCCTGCGAGCAGCGGAAATGGCCCTGCGGGTTCTGCAGGGGGAGGAGCCGGAATCCATTCCGCCCATCACCAAAGGCGTCTACGAGCCGGCCTTCGATTACGCCCAGTTGCAGCGCTTTGGAATACCGTTAGCGGATCTGCCGGCGGGGAGCAAGGTGCTCGGTCGGCCCGAAACTTTCTACCACATCAATAAGGCCTATATCTGGACCGGTGTTGCCACTATTTTGGCGCTGTTGTTGATCCTTGCGGCCCTGGCTGTCAATATCCTGTCGCGCATCACGGCTGAGAAAGAGCTGGCCTACCGGGAAGCCTTCGAGGGGCTGATCGCCCGAATATCGACCCGCTTTGTCGAACAACCGGTTCAGCAGGTCGATGCCGGGGTCGATTATGCCCTGGAAAGCCTGGGCCGTTTTGCCGGCGTGGACCGCTGCCTTCTCTTCCTCTTTGGGCCGGACGGTCGCACCATGACCTGCGCCCACGAGTGGTGCGCGGCTGGGATCGCCCCGGCGCAGGATGATCTTCAGGGGCTGCCGGTTGCGCAGTTGCCCTGGTTCATGGCCCGGATCGGCCAGTGCCAGATGGTCTATGTGCCGCGCGTCAGTGCCTTGCCGCCCGCGGCCGTGGCGGAAAAGGCTCTCTGGAGCACCCTGGCGATTCAATCGCTGCTCTGCATGCCCATTCAGAGTGGTGGCGAGCTGATCGGCTTTTTCGGCTTCGATGCGGTACGCCGGGTGCAGGCCTGGGCCAAGCAAGATATTGATCTGTTGCAGACCGCCGGCGAGATCCTGGGCGGGGCCATCGAGCGACAGCGGGCCGCTCTCAAATTGCGTGAGAGCGAGGAGCGAAGCCGTGCTTTGCTGGAGAATGCTGCCGATGCTATCTTCATGCACGATGTCACGGGGCGGTTTCACTATGTCAACCCTCGGGCCTGCGAATATCTCGGCTATTCCCAACAGGAATTGCTGCAGATGAACGTGGTTGATATCCAGCAACGGTTCAATGCAAGGGAGCTCGCCCAAATTTGGCAGCGTATGACTCCTGGTTATTCAGAACTATTACGCGGCATCCACCGACGTAAAGACGGCATTACTCTACCGGTGGAAATTACGGTCTCGATATTCAACACCGGCATGGAACAGAACTTTCTGGCTGTGGTGCGGGATATCACCGAACGCTTGAAGAATGAAGCGCAGATTAAAAACGCATTGGCCGAAGCCGAGGCGGCTCGGGACCGGACCGATCTTATTCTTAAATCGGTGGCTGATGGACTTGTGGTGATCGACCTGGAAGGCCGGGTGACGATGATGAATCGAGCCGCTGAGAAGATTGCAGGCCTGCCTTTGATGGATGCTGTTTCTCGACCAGTTTCCTCCGTTTTTAGCGAAAAAAGCTTCACTAGTCAGATATGTGCCATCCTGGCCGGAGTACGGCAGGAGCAGGTCATTGAATGGACTGTTGCTCTGCCCAGTTCGGAGCAGGACCAGGAGATTCAGGCTCATAGCGCGCCGGTGCTGAGTCGCGACGGGGATCTGAAGGGCGCCATTGCTGTTTTGCGGGATGTCAGCCGGGAACGGGAACTCGATCGAATGAAGAACGAGTTTATTTCCACGGCTGCCCATGAATTACGTACTCCTCTGACGGCGGTGATGGGATTTACTGAACTGTTGCTCAATCAGGCGCGCTTCGGTCTGGACGATCCGGACCGGCAGAGGGAGCTGCTGAGCACAATTTTTGAAAAGGCCCAGCGGCTGGAGGAAATCGTATCGGAACTTCTCGATCTCAGTCGCATGCGCTACGGTAAGCTGATTTCCTTGGAAAAGGCTTGCTGCGACATCCCCGCATTGCTGCAGCGTGTGGTGGGCGAATATCGGTATGCGAGCGACCAGCACCGTTTCGAAGTGACCCTTCCGGAAGGGCCGCTGGAGATACTGGCCGATCGCAACAAGCTGGAACAGGTTTTGGAAAATCTGCTTAGCAATGCTGTCAAGTTTTCGCCGCAGAAAACCCCGATTCGAGTGGGTGCAATGGTGCAGGGAATTCGTTTGCTGATTACAGTTAAAGATCAGGGGGTCGGTATGGCTCCAGAGCAGCTTGCTCGGGTTTTCGACAAGTTCTACCGTGCTGACGGTTCTAATGCCGCGGTCCCGGGATTGGGCCTGGGTATGTCTATCGTCAAAAACATTGTCGAAGCCCACGGTGGCGAGATATGGGTGGAGAGCGAGTTAGGTATAGGTACACAGGTTTCCTTTGCCCTGCCGATGGAATATCCAGAAACATTCTCCGGTTGAAAACCTTCCGAAAATATTAGGTGGTCGATTCACATTAAAAGTCTTGCGTTTCGCTGGCCGCCCATGATAGAAGAGCGTTACTTAAGAGAAGGTTGTGTAGTTTTTCGTTGCCGAACAGATTGATCGTCAGTCAGTTTTTGGAGCCGCGCAGACCTTAAGGAATGAGTGGCTCTTTTTGGTGCAAACGAAAATAACGCACAACAATCAACATGTTCCCAGTTGGGAACCAAAAGAAAGAAGAACAAAAATGGTACAAGGTACTGTAAAATGGTTTAATGACGCCAAGGGATTCGGTTTTATCGAGCAGGACAACGGCCCCGATGTTTTCGTTCACTTCTCCGCCATTGCTGGCGACGGCTTCAAGTCCCTCGCTGAAGGCGACCGGGTCGAGTTTGAAGTGACTGAAGGCCAAAAAGGTCCCCAGTCCGCCAACGTCCGTAAGATCTAATAGCGGCCGAATCCGGCTTTTTATTTAGATCTAAACCCCGCCTGCTCTTTATGGATCAGGTAGGGCACAGTTAATGAGTTTAGCGCTTAGTCGATGAATTCAAAATACTGGCAAACCCCGCTTCCTTGGAAGCGGGGTTTTGTTTTTGGTGCGCCTGCAGTTGGGGTTAATGGGGACTCTTGTTCCATGCCAGCCAATAATAGCCAAGGGTTTCCAGTAATTCTGTAAACTGGCTGAAATCTACGGGCTTGACCAGATAGCTATTGGCATGATGTTCGTACGCTTTCGCGATATCCATTTCCGTCGCCGAAGTGGTCAAAACCACCACTGGAATACGTGCCAGTTCCGGGTCGGATTTGACCGCTTGTAGTACCTCCAGGCCATCGACTCGGGGCATGCGTAGATCGAGGAGAATGAGCCCTGGGCGCGGCGAACGACTCGGATCGCTGTAGCCGTTACGGCGGTAGAGGTAGTCGAGGGCATCTTGACCATCTTCGACATGCTCTAGGCGGTTTGCAATCCTTGAAATTTCCATGTTGCGTCGCACAATCTCCGCATGAGCCGGATCGTCCTCGGCCAGTAAAATCACAATCGGTTCGCCATTCATCACACAATCGCTCCTTATGGGTTAAATGCCTTGGGAAGGGTAAAAAGAAAGCAGCTTCCATGGCCACTGCCCGCTGATTCCATCCAGATTCTGCCATTGTTGAGTTCGACCACCTTTTTAACTAAAGCCAGGCCCAGGCCTGTTCCTGGTGTATGGGGGGCGAGCTTCTGAAATAGATCGAAAACCTTGTGGCTGTGGCGTGGGTCGATGCCTATACCGTTGTCCCGAACATAAAATATCTGCTCCTGCAGGCTGTCCTTGATGCCGATTTCAATGCGAGGCGTGGGCTGATCACCCATGTACTTGACGGCATTGTCGATCAGGTTCTGCCAGATTTCCGTCAAACGGGTGCGGTCGCCACGCAAGGTTATTGCCTTGTCTATGATCTGCACCTCGACCCCCCGTTTTTCGATTGCCCCGGCCACGGCTTCTAAGGCATCGTTTACCAGTTCGGCAAAGGACACTTGGCTCGGTGGATTGACGAGCCGTCCCACTCGCGACATACGTAGCAGTTCCTCCAGTAGTGTGGACATCTTTTCCGCGGCAGTACTTATGAAGCCGATGTCCTTTTCCACCGCCTCTGCGGCGCCTTTGGCCTGGTCCTGTAGCAGGTAGCCTAAAAAGGTTTGGATGGTAACCAGTGGGCTTTTCAAGTCGTGGGAGACGGCATAGGTGAAGTGTTCGAGCTCCTGGTTTTTCTGTTGCAGCACCTTAGCGGCTTGGGTGCGTTCCAGTTCGCTGGCGGCCCGTAAGGAGACTAGTTTCATGATCGATTCAGCCATTTTGGTATTGGCTAGCGGTGTTTGGCCGATTCCGCCGATCAGACCAATTGGTTTGCCGTCAAACCCCCACAGGGTGGCGCCAATAAAGCTTTCAGCATCAAACTTCTCCAACAGTGGTGCCTGGGGAAAGCGATCACGCACACCTTTTGAGACACAATAGAAAATCTTAGACAGGGCTTCGTTACAGGGCGTTCCTTGCAAGCCGTACTCAAAGTTCTCTACAGCGGCCCCCTTATGGTAGCTGGCCACTGTTTGGCTCTGTCGGTCCTTTTCAGTGATGCGGCTGATGAAGACAAAGTTTAGGTCCAGGCTTTGGCCAAGATGTTGGGCCAGGGCTGGGAAAAAGTCTTTTGCGGTATTTTTATATCCGCTTTGGGAAATAAACTGATAGCTTGCTTCAAGCTGTTTGCGATCGCTGATGTCTACGAAGGTGACCACCGAGCCGACAACTCTGTGATCCCTGTGGAGGGGGCGGACCCAATATTCCACCGGAAAAGAGCTCCCATCGGCCCGCCAGTACACTTCGTCTTCACAATGACAATCTTGTTCCAGGCGGCTTGCCTGCAAGATGGCACAGTCCTGGGTTGAAAGCCGCTTCCCTTCTCTACTCGTATGGTGAATGAGCTCATGCATGTTATGGCTAATAAGTTGCTCTCCTTGCTCATAGCCCAGCATGATCAGGCTGGCGGTGTTGCAGAAGGTGCAGCGTCCATCGTTATCGAGGCCGAAAATGCCCTCCGCCGCAGAATCAAGGAGTAGCCGCTTCATTTCTGTAGTCTCCCTCAAGCTCGCTTCGCGCTGAGAGAGAGCAGCCGTGGCACGGGTCACCCGGTTGCGCAGTAGGATAATGAACGCACCGGCCAGCAACCCTAACAGGCCCAGCCCAGCCATTGAAGCACGCAGCCAGGGGGGAAGTACTTGTACCTTCTCAAGGGCGCCATGGTTCCACTTCTCACGAGCTTTTAGATATACCGAGTCTTCTCCATGGCGCCAGCGCTGTAGGGTGGACTCCAGCAGGGCCAGCAACTCGGCATTTTGGCCCTTAGCCACGGCAAAGTGGAGATCGAAAGGGTTGAACACAATTCCTGTCGACCGGAGCTGGTACTCCTTCTGCTTCGGCATACCAAAGGTGTTGTTGGCAACGCCGGCATCGACCTTTTTTTGGGAAACAGCTGCAAACACCTCATCAAATCCGGATAGTTCGACAACTTGGCATTTGATGCTGAATTTTTTAGTCAGTTCGATAAATGACCGGCCGTTAAAATCATTTTCCATCACGGCAATTGTTTTGCCCTGCAGCTTGGTGATATTGGCCAGATCCGAAGTCATCGGTACATAGAGCTCGCCCCATACGGTGAGTAAGGGTGTCTTGGTGTAATCCAAAAATTCGGCCCGCTCGGCAGTGTAGGCCACGCTGGTAAGGACATCGATGTTACCGGACTGGATTCGTTCAAGCCCCTCGTCCCAGGAGCCATACACGTATTGGATGCGTAGGTTTTCTTGCTTGGCCAGATCATTCAGGGCGTCGACATAGAACCCTTTGATCTCCCCGTCCGTATCTTGAAAGATGGCCGGATAATAATTGAAAGCGCCGACGCGTATCAGTCGGCCAGGCTCGGCCCAGACCTTACCCGTCAGGAAAAGGCTCAGCAGGCCAACAGCCAGCAGGACGCGCAGGGAGGGAGAGGTCACGATGAAGCTCCTTGACTAGTCAGAGGTAGCGGAAAACGCCTTATTCAAGTCTTTAGCCGAATCTTTCAGAGCACCGGGAAGGGTAAAGCGAAAGCAGGTCCCATGACCGCATCCCTTAGAATCAACCCAGATTTTTCCATCATAAAGTTCGACGATACGTGCCACTAGGGCTAGTCCCACTCCAGAGCCATCGACCTTGGGATCGAGTTGGTTGAAGAGTCCGAAGATCTTGTTCTGGAATTTTGGCTCGATACCGATGCCATTGTCACGTACGAAGAAAGTCGGTTCTTTTCCGCTTGTGTCCACACCAACTTGGACCAGGGGGATGCTTTTTGGCCAGGTTGCATCCGGGCAGCGATATTTGACCGCGTTGTCGATCAGGTTTTGCCAGATTTGTATCAGGCGTGTTTGGTCGCCGCAGAACTGTATTGCTTCCTCGGCGACACTGACCTGGACACCAGCCTTTCTGATGGGGCCGGCGAGCAGGGACAGGGCCTGACTCACCACAGCACGGAAAGACACCTTCTCAGAAGAGGCGCCCTGCCAACCCGTTTGGGAAAAATGCAGCAGGTCGCCAAGCAGTTGGTTCATCTTGTCGATGGCGCTATGCATGAAACGCAGGTCATTTGCGACCCTCTCCCGGTCCCCTGACTGTAGATCCTTTTCAACAAAGCCGAGAAAGGACTTGAGGGTGACCAGCGGGCTCTTCAGATCATGGGAGACGGTGTAGGCAAAGCGTTCCAATTCAGCGTTTTTTTTATCCAATTCGGTATTCTTGGCGCGGATTTCAAGCTCTCCCTGCTGGCGTTCTGCCACTTCAGCTTGTAGTTCCTTGGTTCGCTGGGTGACGCGTTGACGCAAGGTTCGCGACCAGAGGACTGAGCCGCCTAGCAAGATCAAAATAGGGCCCGTGGTGAAGAGTGAGTATTTCAAGACCTCTCGCCAGCTGATCGTTGGGGCCTCATAGATCCCCAGCCACTTGGCGTAGATCTCCCGGTATTGGCCGGTGCCTTTGGCATTGGCCAAGCCTGCGGAAAAAAGCCGGACCAGTCGATCTTTGCCATGCAGAGCGGCGTAGCAGTATTCAGGTGATATTAATGACTGGCTCCCTACCTGGAGGTTCTGCCAGCGGTGTTGATGGATCCAGTAGAAAGCAGGCAGTTTGGCTACCAGCGCAAATTCAGTCGTTCCCTCCGCCACTAGGCGCAACGCATCTTCTTGTGATTTAACCAGATTGAGTTGGTCTGCAAAGCCCTGCTTGACGGCCAAAGCTTGCAGGATGTCGCCATCCATCACCGCAATAGACCTATCAGAAAGCTCAGCCAAGCTCTGGGGCAGCAGTGTGTTAGTCCTACCTACAATGACATGATTGACAACCGAGTGGCCGGTGGAGAAAGCGTAGGTCGATTCCCGCTCTGCCGAATAGAACATGCCTTGAATAAGATCGACTTTACCCTGTTCCAAGGCGTCGCGAATCTCTGCCCAAGGCCCGAGGCGAATCTCGATGTCGATACCTAGCTCTTTAGCGACGGCTCGGGTCAGGTCAACGTTGTAGCCGGACGGTTGGCCGGACTCATCTAAAAACTCGTAAGGAGGATAGTTACTGTCTCCGCCGATAACGATTCGGCTACGCTGGTGCTCCATCGCTTCGATGGGGGCAAACCACTTGACCCGCAATCGGTTGAAGGTGCCATCGGCGAATACGATGGATAGTCCTTCGTTAAGAGTGCTGAGCAGCGTGTGGGCCCCCTTGGTCACCGCAAAGCAGAAGGATTGTACAAATTCCTGCAGAGGTGGCCCAACGCTTTTAAGGTTCGTTATTTCTAGCTGTTTCATGAGTTGCAAGCTCAGCAGTTTTTGGATAACTACCGCATCGTGTTGCCCCGCAGCCAGTTGACGCAGGGCCACCTCGAAGGTCTCTGTAGTAACAACCCTGGCTTCTAGTTGCATGCGCTGCAGAAATTCTTCTGCATTGTCTCCATCCATGACCGCAACCTGTTTGCCCCTAAGGTCGGCCAGGGACTGAATGCTGGTTTCCGAGTCGCGAACCAGAATGGTGCCGTGCAGGGTGAGGTAGGGGAAGGTGAAGTCGTAGAGATCTTCACGTTCGAGGGTTCTGCCGACTAGAGGCAACGCTTGAATCCGTCCCTCGGCTAGGTCCTGTTTAATCTCGGCCCAGGGTCCAACCCGAAAGGTGACTTCTTTATGCATCGCCTGCAGAGCAGCCCGCAATAGCTCGACAGAAAAGCCGTCGGCTTGGTTGTTGTCGGTAACCACACAAAAGGGGGGATAGCTGTGCTCGCTTGCTGCTTGAATGATGTTAGAAGCTGAGGAGGGCATTTGAACTACTGCAGGGGTCTGGGCGGCTTGAGAAGGTTGGTAGGGCCATAAAAGAAACCCGCTGATGAATAGAAACCAGATAGCACATCGGGCAATAACCTTGGCCTGCTGTGCCGTCCTGCCGGGGGGGCTTTGCTGTTGATGCCCTGGAGGGGGTGCCTGGTTCATCATCCTGCTTGGGCCTTTCTGTAGGACTTCAACATGCGAGTTCTCTTATCTCTTCAAGTGAATAAGTGCCACGTCGATGCTCTAGACAGGTTGTGACAGCTTCGCCGCACTCGTTTCTGCAGCAAGTCGTTCAGCAAATAGGTCGGCCGATAACGGCCTGCTGAAAAGAAACCCCTGATAGGCGTCGCAATTGCAATTTAGCAGAAAAGCGAGTTGCTCGGGGGTTTCCACCCCCTCGGCGACGGTGCTCTTCTGTAGGTTGTGGGCGATGGCGATAATGCTGGTGGCCACTGAGGCGCAGCTGGCATCGGTAGCGACATCGGAAATAAAAGAACGGTCTATTTTCAGGGTGTCCACGGGAAAACGCCGCAGATAGTTGAGGCTCGAATAGCCGGTGCCAAAATCATCAAGGCTCAACTTGACCCCCAACTGTTTGAGCCGTCGCATGGTCCGTTCGGCGCCGATGGCATCGCTCATGACCATGCTCTCAGTCAACTCCAGTTCCAGGTAAGACGAGTCTAGTCCGCTCTGTTCCAGAATGGTCCTTACCGTCTGTGCCAAGTCGCCCTTGTGAAACTGGCGGGCCGAGAGGTTGACCGCCATGGTCAGCGGCGGCAGGTCTGCTTCTTGCCAGGCTCTGGCTTGGCGACAGGCTTCGGCCAGCACCCACTCGCCGATCGGTACAATCAAGCCCGTCTCTTCGGCCAGTGGGATAAATTTGTCGGGCGGGACCAGGCCGCGCTGCGGATGGTTCCACCGAATCAGGGCCTCACAGCCAGTCACCCGGCCGCTCGCCAGATCCACCTGGGGTTGGTAGTGCAGGCAGAATTCCCTATTCTCCAGGGCCTGGCGCAGGGAGTTTTCCAGCTCTAGGGCTTCGACGATCTGTCGGTTCATCTCCGGGGAGTAGAAAGAAAAGCCGCTGCTCTCGGACTTGGCTCGATACATGGCGATGTCGGCGTTGCGAATCAGGGTGGCGCCGTCCTCGCTATCGGAGGCGGAGAAGCAGATGCCCATGCTGGCGGCAAGGACGATTTCTCGATCATTGATACAGAAGGGCTCATTGAGCTGCTGCAGCAGTTTGGTGGCCAGCAGCCCTACGGTGGCCGATTCCTCGACCTCGGTCAGCAGAACCACGAATTCATCGCCACCCAGGCGCGCCACCGTATCGGTGGGGCGCACGTATTGCAGCAGACGCTGGCCGATGGCCCGCAATAGCTGATCGCCGAAGCAGTGGCCAAGGCTGTCGTTAATCACCTTGAAACGGTCCACGTCGAGAAGCAGAACCGCCACCTTCTTGCCAGAGCGATGAGCGTAGTGGATAGCGATTTCCAGGTGGTCGTAGAGCAGGGCTCGGTTGGCCAGGCCGGTTAGTTCGTCGTGGGTGGCCATGTGCTCTAGGCGCTTTTCGTATATCTTGCGCTGGGTGATGTCTTCGTCATTCCCGATAAAGTGGCTGATATTGCCGGCCGCATCGAGCACTGGCGAGATGGATCGAAATATCCAGATGAGGCTGCCGTCCTTGCGCTTGATTTCCAGTTCACCGTGCCATTCCTGGCCGTCCATAATGGTTTTCCACAGGGCCTCATAGACGTTAGGGGAGGTATTTTCTGACCGCAGCAAGCACGGATGCAGCCCCCGTACCTCGTCGATGGTATAGCCGGTGACCTTGGTGAACTTGGGGTTGACGTATTCAATGGCTCCTTGCGGGTCGGTGATGATTACCGATGCCGGGCTCTGTTTAACTGCCAGGCTGAGTTTCTGTAGTTCATGCTCTGCTTCTTTGCGTTCGGTAATATCGATCATGAGGCCGCGCAGGCGGGCCGACCCCTTGGTGTCCTGCTTGATCCTGGTAATGTCCCGCAGCCAGATGGTGATGCCGTCTTTTCGGCGAAAGCGGTACTCAAAGGAGTAGGCCTCCCCTGGGGTTTTCCCGGAAAGGCCGTGGAGCGTGGCCCTGTCGCGATCGTCCTCGTGGATGCGGTCCGACCAAAACTTAAGATCGGTCCATTCTGTCGGTTCATAGCCGAGGATGCGTGCCGCTTGTGGGGCAATATAGGTCCAATGACCCTCGGTGATGTCGTATTCGTAGAGCACCGCTTCAGTGCTTTCAGCGAGTTGACGGAACTTTTCCTCGCTCTTGCGCAGCTCCTGTTCTATCCGTGCTTTCTCGCGAATCAGGGTCCATTGATCCAGTACGCGGGCTACCCTCTGTGGCATGTCGAGAAAGGCTTCGGGGGATTTGACCACATAGTCCAGTGCGCCTGCCTTTAGCGCCGCCACGGCCATCTCTTCATTGCCGTAGGCGGTCATGATCACGAAGGGGCAGAGGCCGTCCTTAGGTTTTAAGGGAAGGACTTCGATTGCCTGGCCGTCGGGGAGGTTGAGATCCAATAGCACCACGTCGGGAGGTGTGCCACTGATGGCCTGGTGGTATTCGGCCAAGCTGCCTGCCAGACTGACGCTCAGTAGAGGATTGCAGGCCATAAAGGCCCTGCGAATGGCATCGGCATGGGCGGCGTCGTCTTCCACCACCAGGATTTTGAAGCTATCAGAAAACATGGAGCTTCCTTTTGCGGCAGTACGGCCCAGAGGAGCGTCTCCGGTTGCCTGTTGATCAGCCAGAAGTTGGCAAAGTCAGGACGTCCCAAGTAATGATCTGAGTTGATGGCAACTGCGGCCTGGGGTCGGTTAGGCCGATTTTAACCTTTGGTAGGAAATTAACCAAGGAACAATTCCACTTTCAGGTGCTAGATGGCCCATTGAAGGTTAGGGGAGATAGCAGGCAACTGCCCCGCAGCGTCTGCGGGGCAGTTGGGTATGGGCGGTCCATGTGCCTGTGTAGTTAGCATTTTCAGGTACAACGGTAAGTAGGACCGTTTAGTATTTGCCGAACTCTGCGTCGTTCAGGGCGATAATCTGTTTCGGTTGTGGGGGTGCCGCGCTGAGGGTAGGGACAGTTTGGCCAGCTATATCGCTTGGCCTCGGCTGAGCTGTGGGCTGAATGGCATATTGCTGACCTCCCCCTTTGACCGTAAACCGGGCCAGGTTTTGGCGAAGGTGATCGGCTTGGCTGGAGAGTTCTTCTGCCGCGGCGGCGGTCTCCTCTGCGTTGGCTGTCGATTGCTGGGTCACCGTGTCGATCTGGCCGAGCCCCTCAGTGACTTGGCCGATGCCTTCGGTCTGCTCCTTGCTGGCGGCGGCGATTTCAGCCACCAGATCCGAAACCTTGGTAGTTCCCGCGACAATTCCCTGCAGAGACGAAGCGGTCTTTTTTGCGATATCGTTGCCGTGGCTAGTCTTCGATACTGAATCCTCTATCAGTTCAGCGGTCTCGCGGGCGGCCTTGGCGCTACGGCCAGCCAGGTTACGCACCTCTTCGGCGACCACCGCGAAGCCCTTGCCGTGCTGACC